>CAJXEB010000052.1 GCA_913052585.1 uncultured Flavobacteriaceae bacterium
ACCAAGAAACTTTGCGAAAGAGTGATTTATCTCACGAATATAGCAATCGATGGGTTTACCTTGATCATCATAAATAAGCTCTATTATCTGCACCATTTCGGTCATAGAATCAAAAAGCATCTTATATTGATTTTCTTTTGCTATTATAAGTTCTTTATTTGCAATGTTTAATTCAAGTGCGCGTTTTCCATTTTCTTCCAAAGTACTTTCTTTATGAGACTTTTTAAGTTCCGTAATCTGATTTTCTAATTCTTGATATGTTGACTTCTTATTCATTTATCAATTTAGTATTTCTTCCGGTTAATGGTAAACTTCCATATAGCTTAGGTTAATCCCAAAATTTAGTAATCATTTTTATACATCGTTTTTGTTATTTCAAGTACTAGTTCAATTCAGCTTTTTTTAATCTAGTTATATATCCTAGAAATATGCAATTTTAAAATGAATTTAATATCTTTTATAAAATAGTAGCTAGCCTGTGTATAAAATAATTGTCTGTTTTATCCTACAAATATAATAAATATTGAGGCACTTATTATAAATCACTTTTTTATTTAATAAAAGTAATTATTTTCAACACAAATTCCTTTAGAATCTTTTACTGTCGCTTTAAATAAAAGTGCTTGAGAAATTATTTTTGGAGGATTTTTAATGAGTAGTTGTGAGTGTATTGCTTCCATTTTTAAAAGAAATAGTATAGCAATTTTATTTACGATGTGTTTACTGCCAAAATTAGTTTAATACATACCTACGGTTCATATATGCTGAGAAGTGCGCCAAAACTCTTAGCGTCAACAATAACAATATTAACTATTATTGCTGCTATTGCAGTTTGGGTTATTATAAAAATAGTTTGTTTAAAAAAAGTAAATCTAAATCTGTATGCAATCCATACAATAAATAATTGCAGATGGTGGAACAGAATTTGTTGAAGTTGGGTCTAGAAAAGTTTTGTTTGGTTTAATGCGAAAAATTGATAGGAGTGTTTTAGACTAGTATGGCTAAAATTATAGCGTAAAGTATGAAGTAATCCATTATTACCTAACCTTATAAATCTAAAAATCCATATTGAAAACTATCAACATGGATTTTTAGAATGCTAAAATTATATATTATTATTTATTTAAAAGTTTTTTTACTACTGACTTTAATTCGTCTATTTCTTTTTGTTGTTGTAAAATTTGTTTTTGTTGAGTTTGAACTGAATTAATTAAAGCGTAGGTGAATTTACTTGGGTCTACTTTCAAATAAGGTATTGCTTTGTTATCTCTTTTTACAGTCTTGTCATAGTCTATATCATTACTTTTAGTTTTTGAAAGTTTTATATTCGAAACCATATCTGGTGCAATCTTCTGCAAATCTTGGGCTATGACACCTTGATATACCTTCCCTTCAATTTTTTTATTTTTTCCAAAAATTAACGAATATTCTTTATTGTAGGAATAGTTGACGGGTTTAACTTTCATGATAAGATCTAATCCTTCAGAATACTCAGAGATATTTTCTTTTAGTCGTGCATCTGAAAAACTCCCCCAATTGCCACCACCTGGTTTATTAGCGGTTCCGTTTACAGAGAGTTTTGCCGTTGGATGATCTGTTCCGATACCAATGTCACCATCCCTTTCAAAAGTTATAATACTGGTATGAGCTGTACAGGCAGAGTTTATCATTAACTTGTTGCTATTACCGTTATGGGATATTGAAAATCCACAATAAACATTTTCGGCACTATTAACAAATTCAGGTACACTTTCTTCAAATATAATTCTACCAGAACTTACTTGATTGAATGTGCTGCTGTTACCTAACATTATTGTTGGATTAGTATTAGATGCTACTAATAACTTAGTACCAGAAGTTGGCTCATTACCAATAGTTAGGTTTGAGGTAATTCTTCCTCCACCTTGTACATGTAATTTCTCTGAAGGATTATTAACTCCTATACCGAGATCTCCATTATCTTCAATTACAAATTGATTAGTGCCAGAACGAGAGGTTGTTCCGTTAGATAGGTTGGTAAGTTCAACACGACTACCAACGGTATTATTTGTAAATTTACTGGTAGTTACTGCATTTACACCCCCTAAAGTTAGCCAAACTAATCCGTTAAATTGATAATATCCCGGATTAGTAACGTTAATAGTTTGCCCTTGTGGCGATGTATCTGCTTGAGTAACATAAATCATAGTACCTATTTGGTCTGTTGTATAGTTTTTATCTCTTAACTGAATACCTGTTAATTTAGGTGCTATAATGCCATCTAATGTTGCTGGTGATCCTGAATTACCAACAACTTCTAGTGTGGCTTTTGGCGATGTAGTACCAATACCAACTTGAGAGAAAGTTACAGTATAACAAAGAGTAAATAAAATAAAAAGAGAATGTTTCATAATTGTTATGGGGGCTAGAAATGTATGTAAATGTACATACATTTATACAAATTTAACAAAAAAATATAATACTGATTAATCGAATAATATTTTTTTTTAAATTGCACTTTAAGGCTAGTTTTATTATAGATGTAATACAAGTTACATTTGTATTTAAAACAGGGAAATAAAAATTAGTCAAAAATTATATCCCCCTTTTGTTACTCTGCATTATGAACCCATAATAAAATTTGACTCGGTTTTTCTAATGATTCCGTTTTCTCAATTTTTAAGGGATGATTATTAAGTGCCATTTTACTTGTTGTAATATTTTTTGGAGTATCATTATTACAACTAATAAATAGAAGTAGTAGCAGAAATGTAATGGTGTTTCTCATTTTTATAAATATTTGATTAATAAATATATTTTTTTTAATTCTTCCGTAAAACTAAGTGAACTAGGAGTTAATTATGTCAAAAGAATGTGAAAGAAGTGTCAACTATTATAAAAAGTCATGAAAATGTGTGTTATTTACAGTAATTATGAAACGAACATATTAAAATAATTCATAGCCAAGAGGATGACTAATAGTGAACTGCATTTTACCGATTTAATAAAATAATAAAGGCCTATGAAAAGAAAATTAAATTACTTTTTAGGTGCTTTATTAGTTGCTGCTTTTATTGCTTGGGTTTATTCAAATACAATTGACGATGAAGAAGAATTTTCAGAAACTGTAAAAGTGTCTTTACGTGATGTTGGCAACGAATTATTACTAGCAAATAACGATTCGACTACATTAGTGTTACCTATTTTAAAATTAGACAATAATAAGTATCAACTTTCTTTTGAAGAAAAATTGGCTTTTGAACCAGGTAGATTGCTTATTAATTTTAAAAATAGTTTTCAGAAATATGATCTTCCAAAATTTTATCGAGTAGAAGTGATACAATGTGAAGATCACGAGGTTGCTTATAGTTATGAAATAAAAATGGAAGCTGAAAACGATATAATTCCTTGTAGCGGTCGAATTTTACCAGAAGGATGTTATTTAATTGAAGTAAAGTTTACCAAACTAAAAGTTTTCTCTACCAATAAAAAATTGCTTTTGTATTTATTGATTGGAATATTCACCTTATTAATGGTATCTATCTTCTATAAAAGAAAACAACTAAATACTACTGATGAAAAGAATCCATCTTTTGAAGCATTAGGAAGTTATCAATTTTATCCAGAGCAGAATAAACTAGTTAAAAAAGCAATTGAAATCAGTCTCTCCAAAAAGGAATGTGAATTATTAGAAATTCTGGTAGCAAACTCAAATCAAATTGTTAAGCGTGATGAATTAACTAAAAGAATTTGGGAAGATAATGGGGTTATTGTTGGTAGAAGCTTGGATACTTATATTTCTAAATTGCGTAAAAAATTAAAAGACGATGCGTCTATCAAAATAACTAATGTTCACGGTGTGGGTTATAAGCTAGAGATAAGTAATAAAAGTTAAATTATTTTTTATTTAGCAACCCATTAATCCGAAGGAAACTACCAATTCTTGATCTACTTTTTTTCCTTTAGTATTTTTAGCTGGCTCCCATGTTCCAGGTAAGTTTAAAATAAGTTCTAACATTTTTTTATCTACCTCTGGATACCCTGAAAGTCTATCTTGATATACATTTTTGATAGTCCCGTTTTTAGTCACTGTAAAAAATACTTTTGCAGGTTGTAATTTTTCAGGATCTACATTAACTCTGGACTCTTTACTACTTTCTCTAAAATAATCTTTTAGAGTTTCTTTTCCCATAAAATAAGTAGCTTGTTTTTCTGGTACAATGGTTAAGTGAGGAGTGGAGTGACTGTCTTCTAAATCACCTGTTTCTTTATTCTTTTCTAAATAATCTGCCCTAACTATAAAGTTGGTGCCGTAATCCGATGATTGTAAAAGTTCTAATTGAGCATCATTAAGCTCATTACTATATCCAATTTCCCTGATATCAGATTGTTTATCATCAATAACTAAAATTACCGTTACAGATTTAAGTGTCTCGATTTTTTGTAGCTGTTCCTCATCATAAAAAGCATCAATAGATCTTGCGTTTTGAACGATTTCTTTTTTAATAGAGCCAAACCTAGGGCTTACATCATAAATAAAATCATCAAATACTTTTCTATTTTCTTTCTCTATTGCTGGTTTAGTACTAGCAATCTCTTTATTAGCTACAGATGTTTCTAGGGTAGTTGTTTCTTCTGTATCCCAATTCATAAAACTATAGGCTGATAACCCTAAGATGATTAGTGCTGCACTAAAAAATAAAATACTTTTTTTCATATCTGTTTGTTTAATGATTAATTTGAATCAAATATATTATGAACATCAGCTTATATAATGGATTTAAATGTGAAAAAAGTGTAAAAAAACAGTTAAACCAAATGAATTAGAGAGTTTTCATTGATGTTCTACTCAATTATAATATCTAATTTTCTTTTTTTTATGAATTTATACTTTTTGCTTTGCAACTAATATAAAAAAAGAAACTAATAAAATTCCTAAAGGCATTGAGATAGGATACTAATTAATACAAATGTAATTATAAGTGATAAAGTTATTATAGTGTTCATGTTCGTTAAATTTTGATTGTAACTGTCCGAGTCAAATTTTATGTAGCCGTGTTGTATTGAAGAAAAATGTATTAATAATTTGAGATTGGAAGGTGTTTGTGATTGAATTAATTAAAGCATGTTGCCCGCAGCTTTAATCTGAGCATCTTTGTTACGGCCCATAAGTGAGCCCACTACCATTCCGCCAATTAAACCTAGAGAAATGCCTAACGAGCGTTCTAGATTAGATAGAATAGCAACTCCAAACATCAAACCGAATGATAACCCTAAACCAACATATAATTTTGTATAATACCCTTCAGTTGTTAAGGAAAACTTTTCCTTTAAATATTTTTCAAATTTGCTTAGTGCTTTCTTAAAGTGTTTTTTTTTGTTCTCAGGATTTGATTCTAAATCCAAATTATCTAGTTCCGTTTCTATAGATTCAATTTCATCTTTTGAGAACGCTCTAAGATTTAATTGATTTAGAATATGAAGGAATTTTTCATAAACTTTGATTTCAGATTTTTTACTCGTCTCAGATACTAAGTTTTCTAAATGTTTAATTGCTTTATTTAATGTCATAATTTTTTAATGTTTTCTTGGTTAGTGGCTCAAAGCAAAAATCATTACATATAAACTTATTTTATTTTAATAAAAGTTAAAAACGTTTTAAATATGGCACTTTTAGAAATGCTTATTTTTTCAACTCTTCTATATCGGTCATTAATTCTTCTAATTTTTTAAATACCCTTCCGTAAACTAGGTTCAAATCCCATTGGTAAATTCTTCCACCAAAAAGAGCTAACAGACCTACAATTAGACTAATAACAATAATGGCTATTAGAGGAACTCCTTGTATCAAATAAATATCTGGAAAACCATAAAGTACTTCACCAACGAGTCTTTGTCCCAAGGGAATACCCTCTGCATCTTTAAACCAAAAACCTATAATGATTGATAAAAATATAACTGGGTAAAAAAATAATGCCAATCTCTTATTGATCGCTAACATTTTTTGTTTCCATTGGTTAAATGCCTTTAGGTATTGATAACTACTTACCCCCTTATGTATTTTTTTTAGATCATTGAATAACCTCTTATTAATAATAACAAGTACTGTAAGGGCTACAAAAAAGATAACTCCCATTAAGAATATCCCTAAAAAAAATGTTACAATTAAAAAGACAAAAGAGAATGCAACAATTGCAATCAAATTTATTCTAAACATTCTTTTAAATTTATCTATAATATGAATTGACTTTTTATTGTATAGGTTATTTAATTTAGGCGCAACTAATGCATCACTTTTAAGAAAACCCTCTTTCCAAATATTTTCAATTGATTTTTCCATCTAATAATTTTTTTAATTTTGTTTTAATTCTAGTAACGCGTACACCAATATTATTTGGATTTGTTCCTATTATATCTGCAATTTCATGGTATGATTTTTCTTCTAAATAAAGCATAATAATAGCTCTATCAATTTCTGACAACTTTCTAATAGCATCATATAATAGATTTAGTGATTCATCTGAAAAAGCATAATTATCTTCCGTTTCTTCAGATGTTATTGAGTCTGAAACAAAATGCTGACGATTATTTTTCTTTTTCTTAAGTAGGGTCAAACAGACGTTCAAAGAAATTCTATAAACCCAAGTACTCCATTCAGACTTCTCTCTGAAATTTTCTTTACTCCTCCAAATCTGCAAACATACTTCTTGAAAATAGTCTTCAAAATCTTCTTGTGAATTAGTATATGCTCTACACAACTTTATTATTATTCCCGAAAAAGGTATAATGGATGTTTTGTAAAAATCATTACTCATTGAGTGTTTTTTAAAGTTAGTGGCTTAAACCTTGAATTATTACAAAAAATTTTATTTTTTTACAAAATTAGACATACATAGAAGCAAATCGATATCGTTATAATGGTTTTAAAGGTAGCTCCAGGTGTTTTTCTATTTTGTAAGTAGTAGACCAAATTAAAAATCCCTGTATTGATTATGATATTCTAGTCTAAAGTATTTAAAAGTTATGGAATAATTTCATCCATATACTAGTTTATAGGGAGAATTTGCTAGATACTAGTATAATTTAAAATAAGGAGACATCAAATTTCTTTGACAACAGGCTATCTAGCTGCTCAAGGTCCGAAATTAATTCTAGATGGTTTTGTGTTAATGATGAAACAGACTTGTTTTTCTGCAACAACTTTTTCAATTCCACCATTTTAAAGTAAAAAGATTGGGACTTTAATTCAAACTGTTGGCTCGCTAATTTTTTTTCTATGGAACTCTTTTTTTGTTTAACCTCATCAATTATTTCAATTGCTGAATTAAATTCCAATTCCTTTTGTTCTACCGACTTTAAAAGACCACACTTAAAACTGGCACATTGTTTCGGTCTTTTAGAATAAATATTACAACCATCGCAAAAGTTGTTACAGGGCTGAAGAAAAAAACCATTATCATGTTCCTCCTCTATATCCATTAATTTTCTAATTGCAGGCAATTCTTCCCGACCGAGCTTTACAAAACCAATTACGGTTCCGTCACAACAGAATCCACAGGACAAACAAATATTTGAGGAATCATTCATTTCTTCTAAACTTTAAAATTTATTTAGTATACTTTTTATGGATATTTTTAATTATTTCCAACGGTTATGTATAACGTTTGTGGCTGTTTTCTTTACTTATGCTTGTAGCATTTCGACCTAAATAATTATAATTTCATTCCAAATAATTTACAAATTGTGCTAATCTAAAAGTAAGCTTGAACGGATTTTTGGGTAGTGCTATAGTTAGTGATTTTTATGTGCTTAATTTTAATATTCGAAATGCACCTTGAATTACTAAAATAAAAACGACGGTTCCAATAATTAAATCAGGTTTACTTGAGCTCAACCAATTTACCAAAATTCCAGCAATTATTACCCCCAAATTTATAATCACATCATTCGAGGTGAAAATCATACTCGCCTTCATATGTGCCTGGTCTTTACTTTTTGACTTTTGCAAAATGTAAAGACAAATTCCGTTTGCAATAAGTGCAAAAACCGAAACGATAATCATTGTTGAAAAGTCGGGAAGTTTTTCTTCTCCGAAAAACCGTCTTAAAACTTCTACGAATCCAATAATCGCAAGTGTAATTTGAAAATATCCAGCAAGTTTTGCAATCCTCTTTTTTTTAATTAGGGTACCACCAACAGCAAGCAAACTAATTCCGTAAACAAAACTGTCTGCAAGCATATCCAAACTATCAGCAACAAGACCCATTGATTTTGAAACCAGCCCTGTTGTCATTTCAATAATAAAAAAGGCAAAATTGATGATAAGTACAGACCAAAGCAGCTTTTTTTGGTTTGTATTTTCTTTGAAATCTGTTTGGTCGGTTTGTTCGGTCGATATTTTTTTTCCGCCTAAATTAAGTTTGAGAACTGACTTTTCGATTTGGTCGATTTCTCCGCTATGAAAAACGGTCAATTTTCGGTTTGGAATGTCAAAGTCTAAATTTGCAATACTTGAAATTTCGTCCAATTTTATTCGGATTAGATTTTCCTCTGAAGGACAATCCATTTTGGTGATTTCAAATAGGGTTTTTTTCACTTTGTTTTTCTTTTTTTTATTAAAGCACAACGTGTATATGTGCAATTTTTTGCTCGGTTAAGCAACTAATTTAGTAAATACAAACCGAACAGAAAATTCGCGAGTATTTTCGTAAATTGGTTAAAACCTTCAATTAATTATAAACGTTGTTGTAAAACGTTTTTCTTTACTATAAAGCATCACAGTATTGAAAAATCAATATTTTTTCATTTAACATCTTTTCTCTTTCTTTATTAAAAATTTCATAAAAGTCTTCGTTAACTAATTGTAATTCATTATTAAAATGTTTCGCAATTATAGAATCTAGGTTCTTTTTTATTTTTTTAATATTTTTCCCACTATTAAAATCAAGAATATAAAAAGAACAATTTTCCATCCACGGATAATAAATTACTTCTTTATTAAATGATGTTTCCCCAATTAAATTGTAAACATTTTCATCTTCAATCAAAAAAATCTTTTCGCCAACTGTAAATTTTTTTTCTTCAAATAATTTTATATCTGTTATGTTTTCAAGACTAAATGCTAATTTATTTTTAGGTAAGGAAAAATCTAATTCAAAATTTTCAGATAAATTCAAGCTATGAACTTCTTTATATAAATATGGTTTATTATTAAAATTTCTTTTAAAGTAATCACAAAAGGATTCTTTTTCATTTTCATAACCGTTTGAATATGTATAATGATAGATATATCCTGTTGTTTTTTCATTTCCATTTTGTAATTCTACCTTGTATCTATATGCCAACCCTGCATCTGCATATAAATTAAAATTTTGAATTAATAAAAGCGTTAGAATTAATAATATTCTCATTGATGTCTTGGGTTAATGTTTTACAACGTATTATATCATCACCAAAGGTGCTATTTATTGTTTTATACTTCATAATAACCTTGTTTTTATTTGCTATTGAGAGGCAATTCCATTTTAATATTACTCCGTTGGTAAGGGCTATTTTCTTCCACAGGTATTTCTATAAAGCCATATTTTCTATAAATATAAATAGCGTTTTCCAAAATGGTATTGGAATATAAAACCAGTTTATCAAATTTACTTTCTACTGCAAAATTAATACAGTATTGCATTAATTGTTGACCAATTTTATTTCCTCTTTGGTTAGGAGCTACTGCCATTTTGGTGAGTTCAAAAACATTTTCTGAATAGGGCATCAAAGCAACAGTCCCAATAACGGTATCATTTTCAATAACTGAAAAGATAAACCCACCGGGATTTATGATGTATTTTTTTGGATTGCTTAATACTTCCTTGTCAAAATCTTCTACGTAAAAATAAGTTTCTAACCATTCTATGTTTAATTCATAAAAGGCTCTCGCGAATTCATCTTGAAAGGGAAGAATTTTTAAACTCATTACATTTTTGAATCTATATAAGCAATCGTTTCATTCTCAATAGCTACCGTTTGTCGATAGATGTTTGCTGCTTTTGCTAATATAGCATCTGCAAAATCTCTATTCTTGATGTCTTTTGCATTGATACGTACATTAAAATAAGCACCAATAACCGCAGTTCTAGCACAAAGCACTCCAACAGCTGCATCCGATAAAGAGTTTTGCAATCCGTCTTTAAGCATTGCTTGCATTACTTCCATAGATTTAAAAGAAGTTTCCATAACTTTAAATGGAATTTCTGTGGCGTATATCGTTGCATTCTCTATAGCTAAATTTCTTGCTTCCTTTTCTTTATCAGTATCTTTTGGCATTCTAAAGCCATCGATAATTTTATTAAAGGCGTTGGTGTCTTCATCTACTAAAAACAACAACTGTTTTTTATAAGCTTGACCTTTTACCGCCCATTCTGAAAAGAACTCCCATTTATCATCCCATCCAGCTTTATGGCCAGATAGATTGGCTACCATGGTTCCTAATGAAACTCCTAAGGCACCTACATAAGCAGCGATAGAACCACCACCTGGAGCCATAGATTCTCCAGCGGTTTCATCTGCGAAATCATCTAGTTTAAAATCGATTAATTTTTTCTCATCATTCCCTAGCATGTATTCAATGATTTTTTCTTCTGGATGAAAAGGTTTTAAATCGTCCAGTCCTAATGACTTTACAGCGATTTTAATTTTTTCACTTTCTGAAATTCCTAAAGAACGTTCTTGCTTAATTAAATAATAATCTGCTGCATCTAACATTGCCTGTAACGGTATCAAACCAATAATTTCAGAACCCGTTACTCTAATTCCTCTTTCTAGGGCAGCTTTGCAACTTTCGTCAAAAGCTTCATGCATCGATGTGATACTAATATTGGTTAAATTTAAAGAAATCTGTGCGATACCATATTCATCAATAAACCAACCAATACCTTTTACCGCTTTTAATTTACCAGGAACTCTTTCAGGTTCTCCATTGGCATCTAAAACTTTTTTACCCGTTATAGGATCTCCTTCGCGTTTAACTCTTCCTGCTTCTCTAATATCAAATGCTATTGCATTGGCTCTACGAGTTGAAGTCGTGTTTAAATTAACATTATAAGCAATTAAAAAATCACGTGCAGAAATGGCAGTAGCTCCAGTACGAGCAACATCGGTATTAAATGCAGCAGGACCAAAATCTGGTTTCCAATTAGGATCGGTTAATTTCTTAGATAAGCCTTCATATTCTCCACTACGGCAATTGGCTAGGTTTTTTCTTTTTTCTTCTTTGGCAGCTGTTTCATAAAAATAACCAGGAATCCCTAATTCTTTTCCAACTCTTTCACCAAGTAAGTGTGCGTATTTTGCAGTTTCTTCTAGGGTAATTCCAGCGATAGGAACCAAAGGACACACATCGGTAGCACCAAAACGTGGGTGTTCACCTGTTTGTTTACTCATATCAATTAATTCAGCTGCTTTTTTTATTAATCTGAAGGCAGCTTCGATCACAGGTTGAGGTTCGCCCACGAAAGTAATTACTGTACGATTGGTTGCTTTACCTGGGTCTACATCGAGAAGTTTTACACCTTCAACAGTCTCCACTATTTGAGATATCGTTTCTATAATTTTTGAATCGCGACCTTCACTAATATTGGGTACGCATTCTATGAGTTGTTTTTGCATGATTTTTGTTTCTTTTTGGTCTTCAAAAGTAATGATTTTTGAAAGGAATACTGAAGGATATTAAAGAAGTCATTTCGATATATACTGGTTTTCATACAGAACACTCCATGACCAGTTTCACCTCATATTCTGAATGATTTATTTTTTAGTGAATTGTATCGAAGGGACAGAATGAAAAACTATAAAATAATTAATCTATCATTTCACCATTAATAATCACTTGATCGATTAAATTACTACCAAATGCATAAGGTAAATATCCATAGGAAGGAATTTCTTTAGTGATAATAACACTGGCAGATTTACCTTTGGTGATACTTCCGTGAGAATCACTAATTCCCATAGCATACGCACCATTAATAGTGGCAGCATTGATGGCTTCTTCTGGAGTCAATTTCATTTTTATACAAGCGGTTGCTACTACAAAATTCATATTTCCGCTAGGAGTAGAGCCCGGGTTATAATCGGTTGCTAAAGCAAGTGGTAAACCTGCATCTATAATTCTTCTGCCTGGAGTATATGGAATGCTTAAAAAATAAGAGCAAGAGGGTAATGCTACTGGCATTGTTATAGATCCTTTTAAAGCGATAATATCTTCTTCGTTTAAAACTTCTAAATGATCTACACTAAGTGCTTGATGTTTTACACCAGTTGCTACACCTCCAATTGCATTAAATTGGTTGACATGTATTTTTGGTATTAAATTGTATTTTTTTGCTTCTCTCAATAATTGATTGGTGTCATCAACCGTAAAATATCCGTTTTCACAAAAAATATCTACATAAGTTGCTAATTTATATCCTGCTACTTTTGGAAGCATATCATTACAAATATGGTCTAAATATCCTTGCTTGTTGTCTTTAAATTCTGGTGGAACTGCATGAGCACCCAAAAAAGTAGTTTTTACTTTTAACGGATATTTTTTACCTAATTGTTTGGCAACTCTAAGCATTTTTAACTCTGCATCGAGTGTGAGTCCGTAACCTGATTTTATTTCGATAGCACCTGTGCCTAATCGCATTACGTCTATTAATCGCTCTTCAGATTGTTGTAATAAATCTTCTTCTGAGGTTGCTTGTAGTTTTTTTGCGCTATTTATAATTCCACCACCATTTTCAGCAATCTCATGATAGGAGAGACCGTTAATTCGGTCTACAAATTCTTGTTCTCTATTTCCAGCGTAAACGATATGTGTATGAGAATCGCACCAAGTAGGAAGTACCACCTTACCTGAACAATTTATTGTTTGATCCGCCTCGATTTTTGGAATTTCAGCCATAATTCCGAAGTCTTTAATTTGTTCATCTTCTAACAATAACCAAGCGTTTTTAAGTGTTGGTAGGTTTTTCATTTCTGCTCCACTTACTTTATCAGGAGCATTGTTTCGAACTTGAAGCAGTTCTTTTATATGGCTAAGTAAAATTTTCATTGGATAAAGATAGCAAACCTCTAAAGGAATTAATAAATTTAGTCCTTTAAAATAGTTTAATATGAAAAATATAGAATTAGGAGTTAATACCATTTGTACTCATATAGGTGAAGTAGAAGATAAACAGTTTAAGGGAGCGATTTCTCCATTGTTTATGACCAACTCCTATGCTTATGAAAATGTAGAAGTTTTAAGATATCCAAGGTATTTTAATACTCCCAACCAAGAGGCATTGTGTAAAAAGATAGCAGCTTTAGAGAAAACAGAAGCAGGTCTTATTTTTGGAAGTGGTATGGCAGCAGTCAGCACTGCATTATTAGCTTTTTTAAATAATGGTGATCACGTGGTGGTACAGAATACAATTTATGGAGGCGCTTATAATTTTATAGTTGAAGAGTTTCCTAAATATGGAATAGAGTTCGACTTTACGGATGGGTTTTCAAAGGAAGACTTTAGTTCAAAAATAAAGACTAATACGAAAGTAATTTATGTGGAAACTCCTTCCAATCCATTAATGAAAATCACCGATTTAGAAATGATTTCTAGACTTGCAAAGGAAAGAAATTTAGTGAGCTTAATTGATAATACCTTTGCTTCTCCGATTAATCAGACTCCATCAGACTTTGGTATTGATGTAATGATACATAGCGCTACCAAATATTTGGGAGGTCATAGTGATATATGTGCAGGTGCTGTCGCAGCATCTAATGAGCATATCGAAAAAATTTGGAATGTTGCAAAAAACTTGGGTGGTAGTTTAAGTGAATATACCGTTTGGTTATTGGAACGTAGTATGAAAACCTTAGCAATTAGAGTAAAAGCTCATAATAAAAATGCTAAGAAAATTGCAAAGTGGCTACACAAAAATCCATTAGTTAATCATGTATATTATCCCGGTTTAAAGTCACATCCCAATTATAAATTGGCAAAAAAACAAATGAATGGCTTTACAGGAATGCTATCTTTTGAATTGAATGAATCGGTAAATTCTGATACGTTTTTAAAATCTTTAGAACTTATAAAGCCTTCTATGAGTCTGGCAGGAGTGGAGTCTACTATTTTAGCTCCATCAAAAACTTCTCATGCTTTATTAGGAGAAGAAGAAAGAAAAAACCAAGGAATAAGTGAAGGGCTTTTAAGGTTGTCTGTTGGTATTGAAGATAGGAAGGATTTGATTTCAGATTTAAAACAAGCTTTTGAAAAGAGCAATATTTAAAATATATTTACAAAATGAAAATAGACATACTTGCCATAGGGGCACATCCAGACGATATAGAATTAGGAGCAGGAGCAACAATTGCTAAAGAGATTGCTCAAGGAAAAACAGTTGGCATAATAGATTTAACTAGAGGAGAATTAGGTACTAGAGGTACAGCTGAAACAAGAGATGCTGAAGCTGAAGATGCAAAAAATATTTTAGGAGCTAGTTTTAGAATTAATATGGGTTTTGCAGATGGGTTCTTTATAAATGACAAAGAACATCAAATGAAACTAATTGAGATGATTCGTAAGTTTCAACCAGAAATTGTGCTTTGTAATGCTTTTGACGATCGTCATATTGATCATCCAAAGGGTAGTGACTTAGCCAGTGATGCTTGTTTTTTAAGTGGATTAATAAAAGTAAAAACACTTGATAGTCAAGGAAATGACCAAGGGCCTTGGAGGCCTAGTAAAGTATATCATTATATGCAATGGAAAAATGTGGAACCAGATTTTGTTGTGGATGTTACTGGTTATTTAGATAAAAAATTAGAAGCAGTTTTCGCATACAAAACTCAATTTCATCAACAGGATTCCGATGAGCCTATTACGCCAATATCATCTACAAACTTTAAAGATAGTATCACTTATAGGGCTCAAGACCTAGGAAGATTAATTGGGACAGAATACGCAGAAGGCTTTAATGTAGAACGTTATGTAGCTGTAAAATCTTTATCCGATTTAATTTAAAATTTCTTTGCTATCGCTATTGCGAAGACGTTGTAAATGATTTATATTTGCAACCGCTTTAGGGCGAAAATTAAATGGTGGTTGTAGCTCAGTTGGTTAGAGCATCGGTTTGTGGTACCGAGGGTCGCGGGTTCGAATCCCGTCTTCCACCCAAAAGCAAGAGCTTCTCTGAAAAGAGGAGCTTTTTTTGTGGAATTAATTTGATATAAAAAAAGCCTATTAAATAAAGTTTAAAGGCTTTTTTTATAATGAATATACTGTTTATTACTTATCAGATTTAATTCTTTCTTCTCTGTTAGCTACTTCCCAAGCTGTTAGAAATATTAACTTGGATCGTTTTGCCAATAATTCGTATTCTATTTTATCTGGAGTATCTGTATGCTTGTGATAATCTTCATGAGTTCCATTAAAGTAGAAAATTACAGGAATGTTGTTTTTTGCAAAATTGTAATGGTCACTTCTATAATAAAAACGGTTTGGATCATTGTCATCATTATACGTATAATCCAACTCTAAATTAGTGTACCTTTTATTTACATCTTCCGATAAATCGTGAAGCTCTTGACTTAATTTATCACTCCCAATTAAATATACATAATTGTCGTTTCCTTCTTTTTCAGATCCAATTCTTCCAATCATATCAACATTTAAATTAACAAGAGTATTGCTTAATGGGAATAAAGGGTTTTCTGTATAATATTTAGATCCATATAATCCAATTTCTTCACCAGTAACGTGTAAAAATAGGATGGATCGTTTTGGTCCATTACCTTGTTTTTTTGCTTTCTGAAATGCTTTTGCAATTTCTATTAGTGATACGGTACCACTACCGTCATCATCAGCGCCATTATAAACTTTTCCATTTTCTGTTCCAACATGATCATAATGTGCAGAGAGTACAATTATTTCCTCTGGTTTTTCGGAGCCTTTAATAAATGCCACTACATTTTGTGAAGCTTTTCCTTTAGTTTTGCCATTAAAATAAGAAGCAGGGATTGGTTGATAGTAGTTTTTTTCTTCTATAGGAGATTCAATTCCTTCATCAATATAAAAATTCCGAAGGTATTCAGCAGCCATATTGTTTCCGTTTTCACCGGTCATTCTTCCTTCCATTTGGTTACCAGCAAAAGTATAAAGATGTGTTTTTAAAGTTTCTGCATTAATGGTATTTGCATAATCTTCAGCAGACATTTTTTTTGAAGTAGCATTTTGAGCAGAATTGCAAGAAACATTTAAGACAACGGTAAAAAGTAAAAGTAATCTAATCATATTAGTATAAATTTTAGGTTATAAATATACAGTAACTTAAAATTTTAACTGTGAAAGTTTTGTGAAAAGTTAATTTATCTAAGCCGTCTAATTATATTTACAATATGAATTCCATTCCTGCGATAAGTATTTTAATGCCTGTGAAAAATACAGCTCAATTTTTAATTGAATGCCTGGAATCTATTATCAACCAAACCGAAATAGATTTTGAACTAATTGCTATTGACGATCATTCAACAGATTATAGCTATTCAGTTTTAAAGGAATATAGCGTAAAAGACAAGCGGTTTAAGGTTTTTAAAAATACGGGTAATGGTATTATTGAGGCATTAAGATTGGCTTATTCAAAATCTTCAGGGAATTATATAACCAGAATGGATTCTGATGATGTGATGAGTTTGAATAAATTACACGTTTTAAAATCTAATTTAATAGCTTTTGGAAACGGTCATATTGCTTTAGGTAAGGTAAAATATTTTTCAGAAAAACCCTTAGGAGAAGGGTTTGTAAAGTATGAAGAGTGGTTAAATTCACTAATTGAAGAAGGAACTAATTTTGAAGATATTTATAAAGAATGTGTAATACCGTCACCTTGTTGGATGGTTTATCGAGAAGATTTAGAAAAGTGCAACGCATTTTATCCAAATGGCTATCCTGAAGATTATGATCTAGCTTTTCGGTTTTATATGGAAGGTTTAAAACCTATTGCTAGCCATCGAATATTGCATCATTGGAGAGATTATTCCACTAGAACCTCTAGAACCCATGTTCATTATGCGGATCATACGTTTTTGGCTATTAAAATGAAATATTTTTTAAAGCTAGATTACGATTCAACTAAAAACTTAGTGGTATGGGGAGCAGGTGATAAGGGTAAAACAATTGCAAAAAACTTAATTTATCATAAGATTAAATTTAATTGGATTTGCGATAACCCTAAAAAAATAGGGAAGCATGTTTATGACCAATTAATACTACCTTTTACAGCATTAGAGTCCATTGATAACTCGCAAAGCATTATTACTGTGGCAAATAGTAAGGCTCAAAAGGAAATAAAATTATTCTTTAAAGAAAGAAAATTACTTTCAAATAAAGATTATTTATTCTTTTGTTGATAAAAATTAACATCAAAATCAGTAAACTCTTATCGGGACTTATTTCTTTCTTGTTTTTTATAGACATATTTGTAAGACAAAGACATAAGGTTTAGTAGAAACAAAATTGCTATGATAAGGTTTTTATTTACTAATACTGAGTATTTGTAAAAGAGTGAAAGGTTAGTCGTTTTTCATTCTTTGTTAAATTGCACAATCGAGGTTTAGTAAAACTGTGCACAAAGTCACCTAATTAGTTGGTTTTTTAGGTGGCTTTTTTTATTCCCATAATTTATCTTATATTTTTTATTCTTTAACAAATAATCGTAATTAGTTACATATGTAACTAATTATAATTAGCAGGACAACTGTTAAACGTTGATATTTAATGTTATCGAATATTTTAAAAATTAATCACTCATAAAGCTTTAATAAATAAAAAAAGGGTTTTATATTTGCAACCGCTAAGGGAGAAATGGCAGAGTGGTCGAATGCGGCAGTCTTGAAAACTGTTGAGGGTCACACCTCC
>CAJXEB010000053.1 GCA_913052585.1 uncultured Flavobacteriaceae bacterium
CTGAGTTGATAATGCCCTCCGTTTTTACTCCCAACTTTGACGGAATAAATGAAGGATTTAATATCTCTGGGGGTTGTATTACAGCTGTAGACAAGAAAATATTTAATAGACATGGTGTTTTATTATTTGATTCTAAACAAATAAAAGAAGTGTGGAATGGAAAAACTACAGTTGGTGAAAAAGTACCTGAGGGAACTTATTTTTACATCTTTATTGTGGATGTGCTTGAAGATGGTTTGCCTACCACCAAAATATTTAAAGGAACTCTTTCTTTGTTGAGGTAATATATTTATTTCTACTTAAAAAAACAATATAGTCCAAGTGTCTTTGTTAAATACGTCCGTTAAATAAACTTTTCAGACTCTCTTTGTCTATTAAGCCTGATTTTTTTAAGAATATTTGATAGTAGTAAGAAAAATTTATCAACAGAATTGTAAAAATGAATTAGAAAAAATACAAACAGAATCAAAAGAGGGAGATATTAATCTTTCTCTTTTTTGTTTCAGAAACCTGTATTACTTCTATATTTATTATCTTTGCTTTTATGAAACAAGGTATCGTAAAAAAAGGGAAAGTTTTAGCGGAAAGTATTCCAACACCAGTAGTAAGTGAAGGGAGTATCTTAATAAAAGTTCATTATAGTTGCATTTCTGCAGGAACAGAAATGACAAGCGTAAATACATCAAAACAATCTTTAGTAAAACGAGCGTTAAATAGTCCTGAAGAGGTAAAAACAGCTATTGAATTTGCTAAAGATAATGGTATTGTTAAAACAGTACAACGAGTTAGAGGTGTTTTGGATGGAGGAAAGCAGACGGGTTATTCAATAGCTGGAGAAGTTGTTGCTGTTGGTAAAGAAGTTGATAAATTTCAGATAGGAGATAAAGTGGCAGCTGCAGGAGCAGGTATTGCAAATCATGCAGAGTTTGTTGATGTCCCATCAAACTTAGTAATGCGAATGCCTAAGAATATGGACTGCAAACAAGCATCTACAGTTACTTTGGGAGGGATTGCTTTGCAAGGTGTTAGGCGTGCTGATATGAAATTGGGAGAGATTTGTGTAGTAGTTGGGGCAGGTATTTTAGGCTTGTTAGCCGTTCAAATGTTAAAGTTGAGCGGAGTACAAGTTGTTGTAAGTGATTTTGATCAAAAGAGATTAGATTTAGCGAAAGAACTTGGAGCTGATTTAGTTATTAACCCTCAAAACGAAGATTTATTAAAAACAGTAAGTAACTATACCGGTGGGCATGGTGCAGATGCTGTTTTATTTACAGCTGCAACATCTAGTAGTAAGCCTCTTTCCGAATCATTTAAAATGTGTAGAAAGAAAGGGAAGGTTATCTTAGTTGGTGTAGTTGGGATGGAAATTAACAGAGGCGATATGTATGCTAAGGAATTAGATTTCTTAATTTCAACATCATATGGACCAGGTAGATATGATTCTAATTATGAAGAAAAAGGATTAGATTATCCATTTGCTTTTGTCCGTTGGACAGAGAATAGAAATATGACAGAGTACTTGCGTTTAATAAATAGCGGAAGTATTAATGTAGATAAATTGATAGATGCTATTTATTCAATTGAAAAAATAACTGATGCTTTTGATTCTCTTCAAAAAGAAGGAGCAAAACCTATTATTGTTTTATTAGATTATGCTGATACTGATGAGCAATCAATTTCAGAAACTAAAGTTGCTTTAAAAACCAAAAAAGTTTCATCTAATACAGTTAATGTAGGCTTAATTGGAGCTGGTTCATTTGCCACAGGAATGCATTTACCCAATATGAAAGCCATGGGAGGTAAATATAATCTTAAAGGGGTAATGAGCAGAACAGGCTTTAAATCTAAATCTGTTGCAGATCAATTTGATGCAGAATATACCACTACAAATGTAGAGGATATCTTAAAAGATGATAACGTAGATTTAGTGATGATTGCTACAAGGCATGATAGTCATGCAGAGCTAGTTATGAAATCGTTAAAAGCGGGTAAACATACCTTTGTAGAAAAACCTTTGGCGGTAAATCAAGAAGAATTAGATGAAATTAAGGCATTTTATAATTCTGACATTGAAAATAAGCCAGTGTTAATGACTGGGTTTAATAGACGATTTAGTCAGTTCTCTCAAGAGATAAAAAAACATACAGATAAGCGAATTAATCCTTTATACATTCAATATAAAATGAATGCAGGTCATATTCCGTTGGATCATTGGGTACATGAAAGTGGTGGTAGAATTGTTGGTGAAGGATGCCATTTGGTAGATTTGATGACCTTTTTCACAGGGTCAAAAATTTCATCTATAAGTATTGAAAAAGTGACACCAAACAATGATAAAATTAGCGCAGCTGATAATGTGTCAGTCGTATTAAAATATGAGGACGGATCCGTTTGTAATATTCAGTATTTTGCTGTAGGAAGCAAGAAAATGTCTAAAGAGTATATGGAAATACATTACGATGAAAAGACAATTGTAATGGATGACTATAAATCTTTAAAAGGCTATGGTGTTCAATTAAAAGAGATTAATAAAGGGAGAAGTGATAAAGGGCAGAGAGAAGAACTGGAAGCCTTGTATGAAACCTTAAAAGGAAAAAAAACTGATTGGCCTATCGAATTGTGGGATATGATTCAGACAACAGAAATTACATTTGCAATATAATTAATGAGCTTTTTTTCTAAAGTTAAAAGAGAATTACTTAAAAAATATTTCTTTAAAAAAAATAAGAATAATTATTTTGAATTTCAATTTCTGAGTAAAGAGGAAAAAGAGAAACATACTCTTGGTAAACTTAAAAATATCATTAAAGTAGCAGTTGATACTGTTCCTTATTATAAGAATGTTAAGATTGATTTTGATAATTTTTCGTTAGAGGAGTTAAAAAAATTTCCAATAATAGATAAGAATATTATTAGAAGTGAGATGGATAGCTTTATTTCATCTAAAAAAAATGCTCAAAGTATTCTGTCTCACACGTCTGGTTCTTCTGGTAAACCATTTAATTTTTATGTAACTCAGGAAAGTGAAGCTTTAGAAGACCTTACTGCTTACAGAGCCTGGAGCATGGGAAGAGAATATTCATATATTCCTAATGATCCTGTATTAGTATTGAGGACCTACGTGCCAAAAGATGGAGATCCTTTGTATAAGGTTGATAAAAGAAGGAATTACTGGTATTTATCACCTTTTGATATCAATAATAAAAATCTTGAATTATATTTAGAAGTTATAAAAAAATCGGAAGCTAAAATAATTAGAGGGTATGGGAGTTCTATTTACTTGTTTACACTCTTACTAAAAGAAAATAAAGTTAAAGTACCACAATTAAAAACAATTGTAACGTCCTCTGAAACACTAATCCCTTATCAACGAAGAATTATTGAAGACTATTGGGGAATACCAGTGTTAGATTGGTATGGCCAGAATGAGAGGGCTATAACGGTACAACAGTGTTGGGCTGGAAATTATCATAATAACGATGATTACGGTTTGGTAGAATTAAATGAAAAAAATCAAATAATAGCAACATCATTAAATAATGATATAATGCCTTTTATAAGGTACAATACAGAAGATGTAGCTATACCAATGGATGAAAATATTGATGAATGTAAATGTGGAAGAACGTTGAGTATTCCATTTAAAGCTGTTTTGGGAAGGAGTGATGATATTCTAGTGAAAAGTGATGGTACCAAAATTCCTACAGCCAATTTTTCTACAGCAATGAAAAATTATGAAAAATTAAAACAGTTTAAAATAATACAAAAAATAGATAATACATTAGACCTATATTTGGTGTTAGAAAAAAACGTTAATGATTTATATATAGAAAAAATTAGAGGAGAAGTTATTCAAAGATTAGGTAACTTAGAAATTAATGTCGAATTAGTTAACGAGATAGAGCGGGATAGGAGAACAGGGAAAATAAAAGTTACAGAATGCCTTTTAAAAGATTAAGTGATGATAAAATTAAATAAAGAAGAACTTCAGTTAGCCTCAAAGATTAATCAGTTAAAAGATGAGGCCGGAAGTCATTCTCCAAGTATTTTTACTTTAGTAAAGAAGATACCAGAGTTGAATGTAAAAGTGGATGCCTGCTTTTTATCCAACCCTTATGCAACAGATTTGTTTTTATCATACTTGAAAGAAGAGCTTGTAAATACCAATAAATTAAGAGATGTTTTAGAGTTCTATCCTTCTCAAAACAATGTGATTTCCGAATTGTTAGCAAAGAATTTATGCATAAATAAAGAAAATATTTTTATTGGAAATGGAGCAATAGAGGTTATACAAGCGGTGCTTCATAATTTTGTATCAAAAAAAATAATAGTAAATATACCTACATTTTCTTCTTATTATGAATTTGTAAAGAAGGATACTGAAGTAGTGTATTATCAGTTAAAAAAAGAAAACAACTACAGTCTTATACCCGAAGATTATGTTGAGTTTGTAAAAAAAGAAAAACCCGATTCAGTTGTAATTATAAATCCAAATAACCCTGATGGCCAATATATTAAGTATAAAAATTTAAGATATATTTTAAATGAATTAAAAGATATTAAAAATATTATTATTGATGAAAGCTTTATTCACTTTGCTTTTGAGAATAACGACTATGATTTAATTAGCGCTACAGAGTTAGTTAAAGAGTATAATAATGTAATAGTAATTAAAAGTATGTCTAAGGATTTCGGTATCGCAGGGATTAGGGCTGGGTATGGAGTTATGAATAAATATAAGGTAGCCTCACTTTTAGAGAATGGTTACTTATGGAATTCTAGTGGATTATCAGAATACTTTTTTAGACTATATACTAGACAAGATTTTTTAGAAGAGTATGAAAAAGTTCGAGTAAAATATATCTTAGAAACCCAGGCATTTTTTAAAGAATTAAGTGCGATTAATCATATAAAAGTCTATCCCGGGTTGGCAAACTTTGTATTGATTGAATTGCCTGAAGGAACAACTTCTTCTGATTTTGTTTCGAAGATGTTAATTAAATATGGAGTATATACAAGAACCTGTTCAGACAAGATTGGATTAAAAGGTGAGTATATTCGATTGGCAAGTAGAACAAAGGAAGAAAATACTGTTATTATTAAAGCATTGAACGATATTTTTGTAAATGAATAGCAAGCAAAAAATAGCAATATTCGATTTTTGTGATACAATATTTAATGGGCAATCATTTAACTATTTCATTAATTATTTAATAGATAATCAGCCATTCTACAATAAGTTTTATTTGAAATTAAGAAAGACATTGACACCTTTTATTTCAAAAAATAATTTATCAAGGAAAGAATTTTTACTAAGACCATACCGTGGGAAATCACAACAGTTTTTTATTGAACAAGGAGAATCATTTTTTAACGAGATCATAAAAAAAAGACTTTATCCTGAATTGATAAGTTTAATAAATGAACATCAAAAAAGAGGGGATACTGTTGTTCTTGTTTCTGGAGGCTTGTCAATTTATCTTTCATTTTTTGCTAAAGAATATAATATAAAACACGAATTGGCGACCAATTTAAAATTTGATAATGGATTGTTTACTGGTAAAGTTGAAGGGAATGAGTGTTTGGGAGAAGAAAAAGTGCTTAGGCTAAAGGATGAAATAAATCTTGAATTGTATGATTTGAATAACGCTATAGTTTATACTGATCATAAAAGTGATTTACCTTTGTTAAACATAGTGGGTAAAGGAGTAATTATTAGGAATCATCAAGATGTATCTTGGAAAGATGATAAACACACTATAATTGAAGTTGGTTAAGAGTATTATTAGAATATGTTATTAGATAAAATACTAGAAATAAAGAAGTCAGCATTTTTCCATGACATTCTTCATAGTTTTGTGAGTAAGGGGTTCTCAATTTGTTTAAGTTTTTTTGTAACTATTCTAATTACTAGAAACTTTACTGTAGAGGTGTTTGGTGAGTATTCTTATTTACTTTCTATAGCAATTACATTTTTTCAGTTTTCACATCTTGGATTTTCTTCTGCTAATACTTATTACGTGGTTAGAAATAAGAGATTATTACCCTTCTTATTAGGCAACACTTTTACTTTGTCAATTGTAATGTGTGTTATATCCTTGACGGTTCTTTTAATACTTAATCACTTCTATTTTCATAGAGAGGTTTTATTAATTATCGCTACAGCTCTAATAGTACCTGTATTAGTGCAAACGGAATTAAGCAAGGGATTATATATTGGTTTAAGAAAAGTTAGGGTTTCAAATTACATTGATCTATTAGCAAAGGCTTTGTATAGTATTATGGTCGTTTCTGTGGTTGTATATTTTCAATCAATACTTTCATTATTACTCGCGTATTTTTTTCAAATGGCGGTGTTTTCTTCGGCATCATTTTTCAATCTTTTTAAGAAGTCTAAAAACAAAATTAAACCATCGTTTAATTTGTTTAAAAAGACTTCAAGCTACTCGTTGAGGTTATATTTCACTTTGTTTTTATCCTTTTTAGTATTAAAAATAGATGTTTATTTCATAGAAAATATGTTAGGGAATAAACCTTTAGGAATTTACTCTCTGGCAGCGATTTTAGCATCTAACCTAATCCTTATCATTCAAGTATTAATACCTTTGTTAGTCCCGCGGCTAAGTGAATTAAAGGATGATTTAGCGAAGATTAAAAAATTAATGGGCATTATGGGATATGCTTTCTTGCTACTTATTTTTATAAACCTTGTTTTTCTATTTTGTGGTGAATGGCTGATTGTATTGGTCTTTGATGAAAAATATTTAAGCTCTGTTCCAATATTTAGAATATTATTAATGGCTACATCTATTCTTTCTTTAGAATCGATATTAGCTCAATACTATGCATCTATTGGTAAAATTAAATTTCTTATAAAATATTGGATACTTACCTTAATAAGTAATGTTATTCTTAATTATTTTTGGATACCAGAGTATGGAATAGAAGGAGCTTCTTACGCTTCGTTAATCTCATATTCTTTTATTTTAATCTTACTTTTATCAAAAATCCTTATTGAATTTTATAATTGGAAAACAAAGCATGAAAATAAGTTATAACGAATTTAAAAAGATAGATAATTATAGTGGAGATTTGACTATTGTGAAGTTAGTAAGATATCCACTTTCACATCTTGCATTTTCATTTTTACCAAACTCGACAGAAGTATTGACTGTTTTGGAAAAAAAATAAGTTGTAAGGGATGATAAAAGTAAATGAAAATATATACGGACACAAATCAAGATTAGATTGGTTTAAGAAGTCTATTACAAAAGTAGGCGTTGGTTTAGAGTTTGGCTGTGGGACAGGAATTATGCTCTCGTCTCAATTATTACAAGAAGGATATTCAATTGTAGGAGTTGATTTAGATGAGCCATCTATAGATTTAGGTAAGAAAATATTTAAAGAAAACGAGTTAAATCCTGATAATTTACGTTGTAAGAATCTTGAATATTTTCCAGATCAACACTTCGATTATATTATTGCATCAGAAGTATTTGAGCATATTTTAAAAGAAGATATTGATACTGTTATTCGTTTGATTAGATTAAAGCTTAAAGATAATGGCGTTTTGTTTGTAACTGTTCCAAATGGTTATGGTTGGTTTGAGTTCGAAAATATTTTTTGGACAGAACTGAGAATGAGATATATTTTTAGATTTCTTTTGATTTCTCAAGCTTGTAATTTTATTCGGAAAAAGACAGGGACCTATGTAAGTGATCATCCCTCAACAATTGCCAATTCACCTCATGTTAGAAGGTTTACATTAACATCAATTCAGGAATTGATGGTTGAGCATGGGTTTAACGTGGAAGCATATAGAGGTTCTGTTCTCTTTTGCGGAGGGTTTTCAGATATGTTTTTTAGTGGAATAGGCTTTGTTATGAAATTTAATCTATGGCTGGGGAAATGTTTTCCGAGAATAGCTTCAGGTTATTATTTAACAACTTTTAAAGTAGAAAATAATAAAAAGACTTAAAAGGAATGTGTGGATTTGTAGGATATGTAGGATTAACAAATAATGAGGCAATTGATGTTGGATTAGTTGTCGCTATGAATGATACTATCAGTCATAGAGGTCCTGATGGAGAAGGATTCGCCTTTTTAGGAGATTATAAGAATGAAGATGTCTTAAAATTGAAAGGTGAAAGAAGTGACGCATTAGTTTTTCAAGAAAACTCAAAAAGAACGTTGGCTTTAGCTCATCGAAGATTGTCTATTATAGATTTAAGTAATGCCGCAGCACAACCAATGCAAAGCATTGATAAAACCATAACATTACTGTTTAATGGAGAGATTTATAACCATCAAGAAATTCGAAAAGAATTAGTTGAAAAGGGACATAAATTCACGACTAATCATTCAGATACAGAGATGATTATTTATGCTTACAAAGAATGGGGGATTGAGTGTGTTAAAAGATTTAGAGGAATGTTCGCCATTGCATTATGGGATGAAACGAATGATACCCTTTGGTTGATAAGAGATAAAATTGGAGTTAAGCCTTTGTATTTTACAGAACAAAATGGAAGAATTTATTTTGCCAGTGAAATCAAAGCAATTATTGAAGATAAGAGTATCAAAAGAGCAATTAATCATGAAGGAATGTTTAATTATCTTTCATTTCTAACAGTGCCAGCACCTCAAACATTATTTAAAGATATATACAAAATTCCAGCAGGTCATTACATTAAAATTGAAAATGGTAAAGCTGGTGAATTAGAACAGTATTGGGATGTTTTTGACGATGTTAAAATGACTCAATCTGATGAGGAAATAATACAGGATGATTTATTAAAAGAATTAGCCAAAAGTATAGAGTACAGAGGTGTGGCAGATATTCCTGTTGGAGTGTTTTTATCTGGTGGTGTAGATTCTAGTGTAAATGCAGCATTGTTTTCAAAAGCAGCAAAATACCCAGTAAAAGCATTTTCAGTTGGCTATAAAAATGATAACGAACTTAAGTCCTATACCAATGAGTTTGAGTTCGCTCAACAAGCAGCTAAACATACTAATTGTGAGTATTATCAACAAGAACTTACTCAACAAGATTTTATAGACTTCTTACCTAAGTTAATACATCATCAGGACGAACCTATTGGAGACCCTGTATGTATGCCTGTCTACTATGTTTCAAAATTGGCCAAAGAAAATAACATTACTGTCTGTCAAGTTGGAGAAGGAAGTGATGAGTTGTTTTGGGGTTATGAAACATGGAAGTATTTGTTAAGATTACAAAACTTGACGGATATAAAGCTAATACCGAACTTTTTAAAGAAAGCTTTATTAAAAGGGTTGAGTATTGCTGGTAAGGAAGATGCAGTCTATTATGAATGGTTAAAAAGAGGTACTGAAAATAAAAAAATATTTTGGGGAGGGGCAGAAGCTTTTTCTGAAACTCAAAAAAACAAATTATTATCAAAAGAATTTAAGAAAAATATTGAGCCGAACTATTCTTCGTGGAGTGTAATAAATAAACATTACCAAGATTTTTTAGCTAAAGCACCAGAAAAAAGCAACTTAAATTGGATGACCTATATGGATCTTAAAATGAGACTTCCTGAGTTGCTTTTGATGCGGGTAGATAAGATGAGTATGGCGGTATCACTTGAAGCTAGAGTTCCATTTTTAGATGATAGATTTGTGACTCATGCCATGGGTATTTCATCTAAATTAAAAACAAAGAAGAAGGTGTCTAAGTACATTCTAAAAAAAGCAGTAGAAGGCCTTATTCCGAATAATATTATTTATAGAAAAAAACAAGGTTTCGGTGCTCCAGTTTATGATTGGATGATGGATGACTTAGGAGATATTGCAAAAGAGAAGATTGAGTTATTTAATAAGAATACTGGCTATTTAGATATGATTTATGTTGATTCAGTATTTCAACGAAAAGATGGGAGACAAATATGGTATTTATTAAATTTAGCTTTATGGTGGGAGTATTATATTTACGAAAAAGCTAATTAGACGGAGGATAATGGAAAAAAATGAAGATTTAAAGAAAGAGGTTCATAGTTTCTGGAATGCTCAATCTTGTGGAACTCAGTTTACAGACAAAGAAAAATATACAAAACAGTTTTTTGAAGAAATCGAGAAAGATCGATATGCTAAAGAACCAGAAATTCTAGAGTTTGCAGAATTTGAAAGTGGAAAAGGAAATAAAGTCTTAGAAGTAGGAGTGGGAGCTGCAACTGATTTTATGAATTGGGCAAAAAATGGTGCTGAATTATATGGTATAGATTTAACTTCAGAAGCTGTAGGTCATGCAGAACATCGACTTGAACTTTATGGACTAAAAGCGAAATATATTAAAGTGGCTGATGCTGAGAATTTACCCTTCGAGGCTGATTTTTTCGATATAGTATACAGTTGGGGAGTTATTCATCATTCTCCAGATACGCCAAAAGCATTAAAAGAGATAATTAGAGTGTTAAAGCCTGGAGGGAAGGCTAAGCTAATGGTTTATAACAGAAAATCTATATTGGCTTATGCATTTTGGTTAAAACATGCTGGGTTTAAATTTAAGTGGGGACAATCGGTAGCTGATGTCTTATGGAATAAGATGGAGAGTTATGGAACTAAAGGGTATACCATTGAAGAAATTAAAGAGCTAGTTAAAGATGAGGGGCTTAATTCCGTTAAAGTAAAAACGGTGATTACCTATTACGATAAATTAAAAAGATTTAATAAGCTAATGCAGGTTATGGCTTCTATAATTTTAAAATTTGTGAATAAAAAAACTGTCGGCTGGTTTTTAACCATTGAGTTTACAAAAAATTAACTGTGGAACGTTTAATTATAAATCAGAAAAAAATAACTCAATTAATTTCAGGAAAGAAAAGAATTAGATTGAGCAATGCTTCAATTTTAACAGCTGATGTTGAGCACATTATTGCTAAAGATATTATTGAACTTTACCTAAAGCTCAATTTTTGCAGGAAAATTAATTGGATAGATATTTATGGGAATGAACGATCTACATCCAATATCATTACAAATGGTATTAATCTTATAAAAAACCTTGTATCCTTTCCTTTTATTAAAAGGAAAGTGAAGAATGCTATTTCAAAAGAATTGTCAGATGGTAATATTGAGTCAATTTCTTTTGAAAAAGAATTAAAAATACAATATATAAGATCTGATCATTGGTTCAATTTGAAAAGTGGAGGAAGTGTTGGTCATACTAGTGGTGTAATTGGAGGCTTGGTGAAGAAAGGAGTTCTACAATCTGTAGTATCCACCTCTAAATTATTTAACTTAAGTTGGTTAAATAATTACATAATAGCAAGTCCTGATTATTCTAAAACTGGCAATATCCCGAATTTACCAGATTTAAATTATAACTTGGAGTTAATTAATAATCAATTCAATTCTAAAAATCTTATTACTTTTAATGCTATATATCAACGGTCTAGTTTAGGTAATTTTTTCGGTATTTATTTAAGACGTAAATACAATTTACCACTGATTTTAGAATTTAATGGATCAGAACTATGGGTATCTAAAAACTGGAATGATAAAAAAATATTCTTCTTCGATCTCCTGAATAAAATAGAAGAATTGAATTTAAAGTTTGCAGATAAAATTATAGTAGTTTCTGAAGTTTTGAAAAGTGATTTGATTGGAAAAGGGTTTAAGTGTGATAAAATCTTAGTTAATCCAAACGGTGTTGATACTAGTATCTATCGGCCAAATTGCGGAGGAGTTGAGGTGAGAAAAAAGTTAGGGCTTACTAACGAAAATGTCGTTGGTTTCATTGGAACATTTGGTGTGTGGCATGGAGCTATTGTTATGGCTAAAGCTATTGTAGATTATTGTAGTAAATTTCCAGAAGCTAATACGAAGTTCTTGTTAATAGGGGAGGGAAATGATTTGCCAGAAGTTAAAAAAATAATAAATAATTCCAACATCCAAGAGAAAGTGATTTTTACGGGTAGAATTGATCAATCAGATGGCCCTGCATATCTTGATGCATGTGATTTGTTGTTGTCTCCACATATTCCTAATCCTGATGGTTCCGATTTTTTTGGAAGTCCAACCAAGTTGTTTGAATACATGGCAATGGAGAAGCCCATAATTGCTAGTCGACTAAATCAAATTGGAGATATTTTAGAGGATGGAAAAACAGCTGTGTTAATAGAACCTAATGATCCATATAGTTTGTCTAAATCAATAAATGAGTTGATTTTAGATAAGGATTTGAGAGCTGTACTCGGTAAAAATGCTCGGGACGAGGTAGTAAAGAATTACTCATGGGATAAACATGTTGAGCGTCTCTTAAATTTTATCAATTAACTATGAACATTACTCAAATAAAATTAATTCTTAAACAACCAATTCCTATAATTTTGGCCAAAGTTAAGACTGTTTTAATTGAGAAAATTGAAGGTGTTTATTGGGGTAGGAAATATAGTAATACTGAATATAGGAACTTAGATGGTGAAATAGAAATAGCTACTAAACTTGTTGGTCTGAAGAAAATTGATAAACAAGATCTTGATAAAAATGTTGCTGAATATTTAACTAATATGTATTTATCTCACCGATTTGATTTATTAGGAAGCGGTTGGGTAAAGAATAGTTATCATTCTGAAAGTGTTGGAATAGAAGGAATAAAATTTGAAAATCGATTGTTATCATTAATTATTGATAATCAAGGAGATTGGTTGAAAGAGATTACTAGAGAAAATCACCTTAAAAGGAGCAAAGAAATTTGGAGAGAAATTGTTTCTTCAAATAGTAAGTATGACCCAATAGATTGGCAAAAAGATTACAAATCTGGATTTAGGTTTGATGACCAATTAATTTACCACAAGCAGCAAGAGTTAGTAGACAAAGAGGGTATAGATTTAAAAGTGCCATGGGAGTTAAGTCGATTTCAACATTTGCCTCAAATGGCTTTGTTTGCTGAAATATTACCCGAAAGAAAGGTAGAGATTATTACTGAATTTAGAAATCAAGTATTGGATTTTATAATGACTAATCCTCCAGGAATGGGAGTGAATTGGAACTGCACCATGGATGTAGGTATAAGAGTAGCTAACTTATTGCTAGCCTATGATTGGTTTGGGCAGATGGATGAAGGGAATGTTTTAGATAATTATTTTAAGAGCATATTTGTAGAATATGTGCATTCTCATGGTAAACATATTATCAATAATTTTGAATATAAGGAAGGACTAACTTCAAATCATTACTTGGGTAATGTTGCCGGATTAACATTTGTATCGTGTTATTTGTCTGGTAATGATAATTTTAACGAATGGTTAATGTTAAGTATTCAAGAACTGAAGAGTGAACTGCCTAAACAATTTTTTAAAGATGGAGGGAATTTTGAAGGTTCTACATCATATCACAGATTAAGCGGTGAAATGTTTGCTTATAGTACTGCAATAGTTAATGCTTTACCTGAAACAAGGATAGAGGAACTGAATAATGTAACTAAAACGAGAAGACTTAAGAAGCCAGTTCTATCAAAAACGAATAAAGATTTTAAATTTTCTGATGGAGTTTTTGGTGCTGACTACTACGCTGTATTTGAGAAAATGTCGGAATTCTCAATGGCTTACCGTAAGGAGAATGGAACTATAGTACAAATAGGGGACAATGATAGTGGTCGGTTTTTTAGGCTATCACCTAATGGTGAGTTTTTAAACATTGAGAAGGCCTTTGAAAAGTACAGTAATCTTAAAAAGAGTATAGATTATAAAGAGGCTAATTATTGGGATGAGAATCACATTAATCATGACCCATTTATTTCTATGTTATCAGCTTTTGTTACTAAAGATTATCTAGGTTCTAACTATTCTAATTATAAAGTTGAGCGAAGTTTTATGGATCAATTGATCTTTAAAAAAACAATTAGTAATAATATTGAATTTACACTAACCCTTCAACAAGAGACTAAATTAGAATGGAATAAAGAAAAGGAGTTTCTTGTTAAGAATCCTTCAAACTCTTTATTGAATAATATTGAGGTTAGTTATTTTCTAGATTTTGGAATGGCAACATTTCGTTCTGATAGACTGTTTCTTAATGTTTCATTTGGAAACAATAGGAAATCGCACCATTCTTGGGGGCATCATCATAATGATAAATTATCTGTTGAGATAAATGTGGATGGAGAAGACCTAGTTTTTGATCCAGGTACTTATGTTTACACTCCATTGCCTTCGAAAAGAAATTTATTTAGATCAACAGAATATCATAATACAATATACACAGGTAAGGAGCAAAATACTTTTAACAATTCGAGGCGAGGTTTGTTTAACCTGAACAAAGAAATTGAAATTGAAGTACTCAGTTTAACCAATACTAAAATTGTGTTAAATGCAAAGTATAGAGATGTTCATCACATTAGAAAGGTTACAGTTCTCAATGATAGAATCGTTATTAACGATTCATGCAATAAAGAATTTGAGCAAAAATTTAATTCTAAAGTGTTCTCTAATGGGTATGGAAAATCAGTTAAACTTTAAGTTTAATTACCTTCCATCTTTCCTGGTAAATCTTTCTTCATAATAATCATTACTATTAACCCTAATATCATTAACACAACTAATATTGATGCAACCAAAGATATTTTAGTTCCAACATAATGTGATGTAGGATGAAATTTAAAAGTTATCTCATGCTTTCCAGCAGGAATTTTCATTCCTCTTAACAAATAATTTACGCGAATAAACTCAGTTTCTTTTCCATCAATGTATGCTTTCCAATCAACATTTCCTTTGTACCAAATTTCAGAGAATACAGCAAAGTTTTCATTTGTAGAGCTTGAAGTGTAAACCATGTTATCTGGGTGGAAAGATGAAAGGACTATTGTGTTCTGGAAAGATTTATTTGGCGTAATTCCATTGGTGTAATCTTTAAACCTTTCGTCAATAATAACTGTGTTTTTAGAGTCAAAGTCGCTCATGAGAGCCATTTCTTCATCTGCATTTTTTGCCCAGCTAATATCATTCACAAACCAAACAGATCCATTTGCACCTGGGTTTTGTTGAGCAATTTCTTGCCCTGGCTGCCCGGTAATAAAATACTTTGCATTTAACATGTTAAACACATTCATATTACTTTTTGATAGATGATACTCAATTAGATCTTGATAACGTGATAATTTAACAGCACTATAACCTCCAATAGATTGATGGAAGTAAGATGGTTTAAGCTCGTTAAATGAGTTTACAGCAGCATTAAATACTCTGTAGTTAACTTCTTTGTCATTTAAAATCTGTTGATCTGCAGCTGTAGGCGTAATAGATTTTTCAAAAGATTTAGCTTTAGTAAAGTCATCAGTATTTAAAAAACGTTTACCAACCATCCACATATCACCAATAATAACAATAGTAATAATGGTAATTCCTAAACTTAAAATTTTCAATTTATTAGTAAGTATTGCCCATAATATTCCAAATATTATTGCAATAACAGCAAGTGTTCTTAATGAATCGCTTTTAACAAGGTTAATTCTATCTTGAATAACGGCATCCATAGGAAATCCATTTTGAACCAATTGAGCATCATAAGCTCCGTTAAAATCAAAAAGACTTCCGCCAAATAAGTAAGTAATCAATGAAATTCCGCCTAAAGCTCCTCCTGAATAAATTAATGCTTTCTTCAATTTTGCAACATTATAATTTTTATCATGTATAATTTTCAGTGCCATCATTGCACCAAATGTTACAGACATCATAGTTAAACTTAACCACATTGATGGGGTTCTAAATTTGTTGTAAAGAGGAAAGTGGTCAAAGAAAAATTCATTAACAATAAGGAAGTCTCCTCCCCATGAAAATACAACGGAAACGATAGTTGTTCCAAGTAATACCCATTTAAAATTGCCTTTGTAAAGGAAAAACATGAGCAGGAACAAAAAGATTAAACCAGCACCCAAATAAGAAGGACCTGATGGAGTGCTTTGAGTTCCATAATACATTGGAATCCCTTTTAAATAGTTTTTTATTTGATTTTTAGGAACTCCTTTTCGGACAAGTTCTTCATAGGTTTCAGAACCTTTTTCTAAACTTGCTCCAGGAGCATAAATACCCGGAATTAACAAATTAATTGTTTCTGCTTTGCCATAACTCCAAGCCATTGCATAATCTAAATCAAGACCATTACCAGTTTTTTTCACCTCTTTTGTAAGCTCAGTTTTTCCACTTCTGGTTGATGAATTTCCATAATCATAAGTAGTCCACAATAGGGTAATGTTCGGTAAAACTCCTAATAATCCAAAACCAATTAAAATAACAGTTCGTTTAAAAAAGGGTTCTATTTTCTTGTCTTTATAAGCATGGAATAGCTTAACAAAAAATAAGATAGCGATAAAAAATATCGAATAATATATAATTTGGATGTGATTAGCCATAATTGCTAATCCTAAAAATAAACTTGTTAAAATACCACCTAAAAGCCATTTGCCTTTGTAGGAAATTAAGATAGAAGCGATAAGAGGTGGAATAAAAGCGATGGTAATCATTTTTGTAGAGTGACCCGCTTCAATTGAAAGTAAAAACCAAGTGGAAAGAGAGAAACTTATGGCTCCAAGAAGCTTTATTGTCATAGGGTAGTCTAATATGGATAGAGCGATGTAAAAGCCAAGCATTAACATGAAAGAAAGCCATAAACTATGAGGGAATAGTTGGTTTGATTTATAAATCCAGAGCAATAGATTTTCTTTTATAGAATATGCAACTTGAAAAGCGGGCATACCAGAAAAAACTCTACTTGTCCATAATATTTGGTCTCCTTTTTCTGTATAATCAGCCACTTCTTTTGCCGCAGCAACTGAACTAATAGTATCATGACTTAATATCTTTTTTCCTTGTGTTTCAGGATAAAAATAAGCACCCGCAACAATTAAAAGTATAAAAATGGCTGCAATATGTTGAGTGAATTTGTTGTCAAAAATATTCATGAATGTCATTATTTTATAATGTTGGCTAAAAGTAATGAGTTTAAATGAGATTTTACAGTTGGTTCTGTAATAAAATAATTTAGAATTTGTAAGTTAGCAATTGTATTATTTAGATATAATTTGAATACTTACAAAATAGCAAAACAACTTCCATTTAAGATTCTTGTAAAAAGAATCTTAAAGAGGCTATTCCCTAAAAAGCCAATTGACTATGCTGCTAAGGATTCTAGGGTTTTGAATTCAAAATATTCCATTAATTCTTTGTTAAATTCGTCAGCGTTTATTAGCAATTTTGATGAAGTATTAATATCTGGATATTTAAAACATCAATTTGATTTGCTTGGCAGTGGTTTAGTTTCTAGAAATTCAGTTAACGACCTTAAACTAAATAAAGAGCATCAATTATTTTCTGATAAAGAGGAAGTTTTAATTGAGAATATTATAGTTAGACAGCTTTCAAATAACAGTAGGTTAAGTTTACTAAACAAAAAATCGGAAAGTAAGTTTCAGGTGCGAAACACTATTGATCAAATTCAAAAACCAATTACTACGGAAATAAAGTTTCCGAAGAGAATAGAATTGGATAAAATAAATTTTTTCGCTTATAAAGAATTTGGTATTTATGGATTCAAATCAGATGATTTTTATTTATGCATTAGTGCGATATCAAATAAAGAAATGCATCACAGCTGGAGCCACGTTCATAATGATAAATTGTCATTCGATCTTCAAATAAAAGGAAAAGACTT
>CAJXEB010000054.1 GCA_913052585.1 uncultured Flavobacteriaceae bacterium
AATTTCATTTTTACTTTTTTGTTGAAATCGTCTAGTATATTCTTGAATTAAAAGTACAGGGAATGGTTTTTATTGACTTATCATGCGACATGTCCGTCACAGTGGGACAGAGTTTATTTGTAGGTGTGGTCACCCACAAGTATCTGGATTTTAAGGAGTTAAAAATGACAGACAAAAATGACAATATTATATTTGTCCAAAGTGACGATATTAGTTATGATTTATTTGATGGAGCTTCTATAAATGGAACACAATGGCTAAAAGAACTTGGAGGTATCTCAGCAATTGAAAAAATCAATAATAAAAAAGCAGCCTTATTGTATTCTGAAATTGACAGAAACTCGTTGTTTAAGGGATTTGTATCTCAAAAAGAAGATCGTTCAAAAATGAACGCAACATTTAACCTAACTGACACTTCTTTAGAAGACCAGTTTAATACTCTTTGGACAGACGCAGGAATTAATGGTTTAAAAGGCCATCGAAGTGTTGGTGGATACAGAGCTTCCATGTATAATGCATTACCTTTAGAAAGTGTTCAGGTATTGGTAGATGTGATGAAGGAGTTAGAACGTAAAGCATAACAGTAGAAGATTAAAGTTAACTGTGCTTATTAAAAAATAATTAGTAATAAGGTTTCCGCTTTTGCGGAAAAGAAAATAAAATGGTCATGAAAGTATTAGCAAACGACGGAATTTCACAAACTGGTATTGATTCTTTAGAGTCTTCAGGATTTAAAGTAATCACTGCTACGGTAGCACAAGAACAATTAATAAATTACATCAACGAGCATAATATTGATGTCGTTTTAGTACGAAGCGCTACTAAAGTTAGAAAGGATATTATTGATTCTTGTCCAAGTCTTAAAATTATAGGACGTGGTGGTGTTGGTATGGACAATATTGATGTTGAATATGCAAGAAGCAAAAATCTTAAAGTAATCAATACTCCTGCTGCATCATCTGCCTCTGTAGCAGAATTAGTATTTGCTCATTTATTTGGTGGTGTTCGTTTTTTATATGATTCTAATAGAAATATGCCTTTAGATGGTGATTCTAAATTTAAAGAATTAAAAAAGAATTATGGTGGAGGCCGTGAGTTGAGAGGAAAAACTTTAGGTATCATAGGTCTTGGAAGAATAGGGCAAGAAGTTGCTAAAATTGGTTTAGGTTGTGGTATGAAAGTAATTGCAAGTGACAAGTTTCTAGAAAAAGCCTCTATTGAAGTTGAATTTTTTGACGGTCAAAAAGTTAATTTTGAAATTAAAAACCAATCTTTTGAAGACGTATTAAAGGAGAGTGATTTTATTAGTGTGCATGTACCTGCACAAAAAAATTATATTTTCAGTAAAAAGGAATTTGCTTTAATGAAAGATGGAGCGGCTATTGTAAATGCAGCAAGAGGTGGTGTTATTGATGAAGTAGCTTTAATAGAAGCTATAGAATCTAATAAATTATCATTTGCAGCAATAGATACTTTTGAAAACGAACCTACGCCAGCTATACAAGTTTTAATGAATGGTAAACTTTCATTAACTCCTCATATTGGCGCAGCAACTAATGAAGCACAGGATAGAATTGGAACTGAACTAGCAGAACAGATAAAAAGTATCTTAAAACCATAATACATTTTTTTAGTAATTTTAAATAAATTATTTGCTCTACAATTATTTTATTTACTTTCAAAAAAAATACAAACAAAAGCTATAGTGGAGAATTTTAAAAAACATTGGGAAATAAAATCGAATTGGCAATTAGTATTTCCATTTATAGGAATACTAGGACTGCTTTATTCTTCTTATAAATTAGTAACAATTTTTGCAATCGAGGCTTTCGCTGTAAATATTGCACTTACACTAGTTTTATCATTTATATTATTGAAGTTTACTTTATTTCTATTTAAAAAATTAGAACAAAAATGGGAGTTAGCATATCGATGGGAAATGATAAGAGTATTTATAGTTTTCGCTATCACAGGAAGTAGCAGTGTTATAGTAGGAAGACCCGTTTTAAAAATATTAGGGATCACTAAAGATAATTTACAACCTGCTCTTTACTGGATATTATATATACTAATTAGTTTTATATTTTATCAAATCTTATTAATTTTAATAGGTTGGCTTTTGGGTCAGTATAAATTCTTTTGGAGTTTTGAAAAGAAAATGCTTCGTAGAATGAGATTGGGATTTTTATTAAATAAAAAAAAGTAAAACGACAAAATCACTATTTAATTTTTCGGTATTATTCTTCAAAATATTGAATTATACCAAGTAACTATAGAAATGAAGGAAGTTAGTGTTTCTAATCCATTCCATAAATTACAAAGAGAAAAATTTAATAAAGGTTGAACTTTTATCTGCTAATGACATTTCAAATTTAGGAGCGTTAACACTTGTAGGTAGAGTCTCAAAAAAACCTAGCTTATAGACAATTAGCACAAAAATTAAAATTAGATACGAGAATAGGAATCCAATCAATTAATATAACCAATGAGGTTTATGTTTCACACCTTTCAAAATTGAAGATAGATGGCATCGAAAACATTGGAAGGTTTGTGAATTTCAGTCTTCAACTTTAATTGTAATAGGCTGCATTAGTGGAGCTTTTTTCCAAACAAATGTATATAGCCACATTAAAGTAAATGTTGGTATAAAATCTAAACCGGGTATTATTTCTTCTAGAAAAACAATAATAGAAGCAATTTTACCCTTTTTACCCTCATACATATCATTCATTTGTTTAGCAGCATAAGGAGCCCAAATTAAATCAACTAGGGTTCCTGCAATAGGTATCAACATCGTTGACATACCTATAAGGTCCAATATAATACCTTTTCTTAATAATTTTTTTTTATTCATTTCCATATACTATTGAATACAATAAAAATACCAAAATTTATGATAAATTACTACTAATCAATTTTAAAAACTCATTTCGTGTTTCAATTTTTTCAAATTGCCCTCTAAAACCTGAAGTGGTGGTTACACTATTTTGCTTTTGTACGCCTCTCATCATCATACACATATGTGAAGCTTCTATTACCACGGCTACACCTTCTGGTTTTAAAACGGTATTAATACATTCTAAAATGTCATGAGTTAAACGCTCCTGGACCTGTAATCTTCTTGCAAAAACATCAACAATCCTGGGTATTTTACTTAAACCAACAATATTTCCACTTGGAATATAGGCGATATGAGCTTTTCCAAAAAATGGTAAAAGATGATGTTCACAGAGAGAATATAATTCTATATCTTTAATGATGACCATATCATGATAATTTTCTGCGAACATAGCGCTTCTTAATATTTCGGCAGGATCTTGACAATATCCTGAAGTTAGAAATTGCATTGCTTTTGAAGCACGCTCAGGAGTTTTTACAATTCCTTCTCTATTAACATCCTCTCCTAATTCGGTGATAATATTACTATAACTATCTATTAATTTATCGGTAACCTTTTCATTATATTCTTCAAAAAATCTATATGATGGCATATGTTGTTATTTTAATTTTTTCAAATTTTGGAGTGATTGTAAAATCACACTATTTTTGTTCAGAATTTTGATAATAATAATTCTAATCGTTTTCTTAAGCATCGTAAAAATTACCTTTATTTAATTTTAGTCTAAGATATTCTGCTTGCTTTTTCTTCGATTAATATGTTTCAAAGCAAAACTACAATTTTAAATTATAGTTTAATATCTACTTTACTTTTTAACTTTTCGTTAGTATAACTAATAGTATGATAAGCCTAGATTTGTTTATTATCTTATTTATAGAAGAGATATTTTTATCAATCATCAATTAATAATGTACAAGCATATTTTTCTTTTATTTTTATTAATCGTTTCTACTTCAATATTTTCACAAGAAAAAAAAAATATTGAAGCGACAAGGATTAATACTCCTCCAAAAATTGATGGTGTCTTAGACGATGAGATCTGGGAATCATTACCAATAGCAACAGACTTTAATATGTTTGAACCTGGAAATGAAGGAACCATTACTAATAACTATCAAACTGAAGTGAAAATTGCTTACGATGATAACGCTGTATATATAGCAGCTGCTATGTTTGATCCAAGTCCAGATGAAATACTAAGTCAATTAAGCCAAAGAGATGAAGTTTTTGTACAGGCAGATTTATTTTATATTGCATTGAACACCTTTAATGATGGAATTAACGAAACACGATTTTATGTTACAAGTGCTGGAAGCATAGGTGATTCAAAGAGTTCTCAGAATAGAAATGATTTTAATTATAACGTTGTTTTTAATTGTAAAATTTCTAAAAATGAAAAAGGATGGTATGCAGAATTTCGCATTCCTTATAATGCTTTGCGATTTCCTGAATTAGAAATACAAGATTGGAGTATTAATTTTTATAGACAAATAAAATCCAAAAACGAAACCCATAGTTGGAATTTTATAGACAATAAAGTAGGAAATCAAAAATTATACAATGGTTTGGTTACAGGAGTTAAAGATATTGATCCACCAATTAGATTAACCTTCTACCCTTTTGCTCAAGGAGTTGTTTCAACTTTTGATGGTGAAACAGCAACTAACTTTACAGCAGGATTAGATTTAAAATATGGAATTTCAGATAGTTTCACCTTGGACCTTACATTAGTACCTGATTTTGGACAAACTGCTTTTGATGAAGTTAGATTAAACTTAGGTCCTTTTGAGCAAACATTTGATGAAAACAGATCCTTCTTCACCGAAGGAGTTGAACTTTTTAATAAAGGGAGAATATTTTTCTCAAGGCGTATTGGAGGTTCATCATCTGGTGAAATTGAAAATTTAGAAGAAAATGAGGACATTGCAGAGCAGCCCTCTAGTGTAAATATTTTGAATGCTGTTAAGGTTTCAGGAAGAACAAAAAAAGGTTTGGGTGTTGGTTTTTTAAATTCTATCACAGAAAAAACATATGCAGTTATACAAGATACTATTACAGGCAATCAACGTAAAGAACTCATAGAGCCATTAACTAATTACAATGTATTTGTTTTAGATCAAGAATTTAATGGTAACTCTTCCATTTCAATAATAAATAGTAGCGTCATAAGAAATGGTAGTGAATTTAGAGATGCAAATGTTACTGCAGGAGTATTTAGTGTAGCTGATAAAAACAATACCTTTAGAACTGCTGGACGCGCAATCTTTAGTAATGTAAATTATGGTGAAGGGTTTAAAACTGGTTTTCAATCTGAACTTGATATCTTTAGAATTAAAGGAAATCTACGATATCGTATTGGACATGATTTTGCAAATACAACTATAGATATTAACGACTTAGGAGTTAATTTCAGAAACAATTTCAACAATTTTGTAGGAGGCATTTCTTATGAAATATTTGAGCCTACCAAAACATTTAATAAATACCGAATTGGTTTTTCCGCAAGACATAGAAGGCTATACAAACCGAGTATTCAGACAGGTAACAATTTTAATTTTGATGCTTTTTTTTTAACAATAGAACGTTTTGCTTTTGGATCCAAGGCTAGTTTTAATAGCAAAAGAGAAGATTATTTTGAACCTCGTGTTGACGGAAGGTTTGTTACCTATCCAGCGAATTTAGGTGTAAGCGGCTGGATATCTACAGATTTTAGAAAGAAATTTGCTTTTAATCTTGATGCAGCCTTTAGAACTTTTGTTGATAATCCTCAGCATAATTATAGTGTCGAATTTAAACCTATGTATCGTTTTTCGGAACATTTTTTAGTAGTATGGACAACAGATATTTACTTAAGTAATGATAATAAAGGGTATATAGATGATAATGAAGTTGATGTTTACTTTGGTCAAAGAGACATTAAAAATTTAGAGAACTCTTTACAAGCAAGTTATAATTTTGATCCCTATAAAGCTATTGACCTACGTTTTAGAAACTTTTGGGGAACAGCAAACTATAAAGACAATTTATTTTACATATTAAATGAAGATGGTTCGTTAACTAATACAGAGTATGATACTTCTGACAACGATCCAAATACAAATTTTAATATTTGGAATATAGATTTAAGTTTTAGATGGCGTTTCGCTCCCGGAAGTGAAGCAACACTACTCTATAGAAATCAAATTTTTAATCAAGATGACTTATCTTTTATAAATTATGGTAAAAGTTTAGATAATTTATTTAAGCAACCTGCTCAACATACCGTTTCATTAAGGATAACTTACTTCCTAGACTATAATAATATTAAAGGCGTTTTCAAAAATAATTCATAATTAATTATATTGCCTATTCTCGCTTAAAATAGTATTTTCACACTATAAATAAAGGTATGATTGAAGTTAAAAATATTCATAAATATTATGAAAATCTACACGTATTAAAAGGTGTTGATTTAAAAATTGATAAAAGTGAAATCATTTCTATTGTTGGAGCTTCCGGTACTGGTAAAACAACATTACTTCAAATATTGGGTACTTTAGATACCTTTTCCAAAACAGAACAAGAAAGCTCCTTAATTATTAATGGGAATGACATTGCTTCTTTAAATAGAAATCAATTAGCAAAATTCAGAAATGAAAATTTAGGGTTTATTTTTCAGTTTCATCAACTATTACCTGAATTTACAGCTTTAGAAAATGTTTGCATTCCTGCTTTTATTAAGAAAACATCGAGAGATAAAGCTGAAAAAAGAGCCAAAGAGTTATTAGCGTTTTTAAATCTTAGTCATAGAGAAAATCATAAACCAAATGAGTTATCCGGTGGAGAACAACAACGAGTTGCAGTTGCAAGGTCTTTAATTAATAATCCTGCAATTATTTTGGCTGATGAACCTAGCGGAAACTTAGATACCGAAAGCGCAGAAAGCCTTCATGATTTGTTTTTTAAACTTAGAGATGAATTTGGGCAAACATTCGTTATTGTTACTCATAACAATGAGTTAGCTAATATGGCAGATCGAAAATTAGTTATGAAAGATGGAAAAATTGTTTCTTAAAAATGAATCAAACAGATCTTAAAGAGTTTTTAGATACCAAAGTAGAATTGTACAATACTACTAAGTTTATTAAAAGTGATCCCATACAAATCCCCCATCAATTAAAAGATTTAGGAGCTAGTAAAGAAGATATTGAAATTATTAGTTTTTTAGTAGCTACCATAGCTTGGGGAAATCGTAAAAGTATCATCACAAACGGTAACCGTTTAGTGAATATTATGGGCAACTCCCCTTTCGATTTTATTACAAATTTTACTAAAAAAGATACCAAATACCTTTCGGGGTTTGTACATAGAACTTTTAATGAAAACGATCTATCCTACTTCATTTTAGCATTACAAAATATCTATTTAAACCATCAAGGAATGGAGTCTTTGTTTACAGTAAACATTAAAGATAATTCATTACAATACGCTATACATGAATTTAAAAAAACTTTTTTTAGTTTACCTCATTTACAACGAACTGAAAAACATGTGAGTGACCCTTTAAAGAATTCTGCTGCAAAACGAATCAATATGTTTTTAAGATGGATGGTTAGAGACGATCAAAAAGGAGTTGACTTTGGACTTTGGAAATCTGTCTCTCCTTCCCTTTTATCTTGTCCATTAGATGTTCATACTGGCAATGTTTCTAGAAAACTAGGATTAATCACCAGAAAGCAAAATGACGCAAAAGCATTGGTTGAGTTGGACCAATCTTTAAGAAAAATGGATCCTAGTGACCCTGTAAAATATGATTTTGCCTTATTTGGCTTAGGAGCTTTTGAGTCTTTTTAATATTTTTTTTTTAAAACTCTTCAATAGAAAATAATCAAAGAGAACTTGTCGATAATGTAATTGATTTATTAGCTGGACAGAATACTATATCTGGTAATTTGACAGTATCTAATCTTAATGAAAGTTTAGTTGTTACTTATAATGTTATTGATAACTAGATTATATTAAATGTCCTTTTTTTGTTGGTGATCCTGATGATTTAACTGTTAACAATGGAGAAAATAGAAGAAGTTGGGAAATGTGACTTGAAGTATTTAGCAACGGTCGCTTATACTAAAGGAAGTAATAATAAAAAGAACCTTTCTTGTCAAGAAATCTCTTTTATTATATAGCATTGTTTATATTTGTCAAATAAATATTGGAATGCAGTTTAAACACCCTGAGCTTCTTTACGCGCTACTTCTCCTACTCATTCCTATTTTCATTCATCTTTTTCAATTACGAAAATTTCAAAAAGTAGCTTTTAGTAATGTCGCTTTTTTAAAAAAAGTAAGTATTGAAACTCGTAAAAGCTCACAATTAAAAAAATGGCTAACCTTGTTAATCAGAATGCTTATTTTTACTTGTATAATTGTTGCTTTTGCACAACCTTTTTCAGCTTCCAAATCTGCATTAAAAACCAATAAAGAAACTGTTATATATATTGACAATTCCTTTAGTATGCAATTAAAAGGAGCTGAGGGCGCTTTGCTACAAAGAGGATTACAACAGCTATATTCACAAAGTATTACTTCTAAAAACCTTAGTTGGCTGACCAATGATTTTTCTAAAAAGAAGGTAAGTCATCAAGATTTTAAAAGCGATATCTTATCCGTAAATTATTCCCAAAAACAGCTTACTCCAAGGGAAGTATTGTTGAAATCTAATCAATTGTTTTCAAAAAACAATCCATCTTCAGAAAAGAGATTAATTTTCATATCAGACTTTCAGACAAAAGAAGCTTTTCCAGAAATCCCGAAGGATATTATTATTGATGCCGTACAATTAAAGCATGCAGAAACTTCTAACATAAGCATAGATACCGCGTACATTTCAAAAAAAGATATTTCCTCTATTAAGTTAACGGTACAACTATCTGCGCAAGGAAATGTACCTGAAACTATTCCGGTTTCACTTTATAATAAGAATAAATTAATTGCAAAAACAGCGATTGACTTTACAGATAAGTCAGATGAAATTCATTCAAAATCTATCGTTTTTGAAATAAAAAACAATGAAGAGTTTAAAGGAAGAATAGAAATAAACGACCCGAACCTTTTATTTGACAACACATTATTTTTCAACATAAACAGTCCTAAAAAGATAAAGGTACTCTCCATAAATAAAGGAACATCAAGCTTTTTAAGTCGTATTTATAATGCTATTGAATTTGATTTTATTCAGCAAAATTCAGAAAGTTTAAATTATAATGATTTTTCAAAACAAAATTTCATTATTCTAAATGAACTAGATAATATACCGGAATCCTTAGTGGTAGCTATAAAATCATTTTCAGATAATGGAGGAACCGCATTAGTTATTCCTTCAAATAATGCAAGTATTGAACAGTACAATTCTTTATTATCAAAACTTCAATTAGGTGCTTTTTCTATATTAAATAATCAAGAGAAAAAGATCACACAAATTGTATTTAACCATCCATTGTTTAGTGATGTGTTTGAAAAAAGAGTAGTTAATTTTCAATACCCAAAAGTTAATTCTTATTATGCGATTAGTACCAACCAACCTGCAGTTTTAAAATTTGAAGATGCACAACCTTTTATAATTCAAAATTCAAATAATTTTACATTTACTGCTGCCATTAACACTATTAATTCAAACTTTCAAAGTTCACCATTAATAGTACCTACCTTGTATAATATGGCAAAACAAAGTTTACCATTGCCAAAATTATATTATGAAATAGGAAAGCAAAATCAATATTCGATTCCGGTATCATTAGAACAAGATGAAATTTTAAAAATTAGCGATAGTAGTTTTAGTTATATACCATTGCAACAAACAAAAGCAAATCAAGTAAATATTACTACTATTGATCATCCTTCAGAAGCAGGTACATTTGTTATAGAGAAAGATAAAAACCCAATTGAAAAAGTAAGTTATAATTATAATAGAACCGAAAGTTTATTAACGTATTCCAATCCTGAAAATTGGAAGAATGCTACGGTTCATACTAATGTTGATGAATTATTTAGTTCGATAGCTCAAGATAATTCGATTCATAGTTATTGGAAATGGTTTGCTATTTTTGCATTACTATTTCTTGTTTTAGAAATGATTATTTTAAAATTTTACAAATGAATATTTTATTAAAATCGGCTACAGTTATTGATGTTACAAGTATACATCATCTTAAGAAAAGAGATATTCTTATTGAAAATGGGGTTATTAAAAAAATAGCAACATCTATTGTCAATTCGACTAATGCAAAAGAAATAAAGCTTCCAAACTTGCATGTTTCACAAGGATGGTTTGATAGTAGCGTCTCCTTTGGGGAACCAGGTTTTGAAGAAAGAGAAACCATTAAAAACGGTCTAAAAACTGCTGCGCATAGTGGCTTTACCCATGTAGCGGTAAATACAAACACAAATCCTGTAACCGATAACAAATCAACCATTAAATACATAAAATCTGAAGCATTAAACCACGCTGTTAGCCTTTATCCAATTGGAGCTTTAACATCCGGTGCAAAGGGCGAGAGCCTTGCAGAACTCTTCGATATGAAAAATGAAGGAGCCGTTTCTTTCTATGATTATAAATTACCCATTAAAAACCCTAACTTACTTAAGATAGCCTTACAGTATACTCAAACTTTTGATGGACTAGTACAATCCTTCCCTTTTGAAAAATCTATAGCTCAAAAAGGAATGGTCAATGAAGATGTAAATAGCACTAAATTGGGTCTTATAGGAATACCAAGTTTGGCGGAAGAATTACAAATAATTCGTGACTTGTACATTTTAGAATATACTGGAGGAAAACTTCATATTCCTACCATTTCTACTAAAAAATCGGTAACCTTAATTAAAGAAGCAAAGAAAAAAGGGCTAAATGTGACTTGTAGCGTTGCAATTACGAATCTATTATTAACAGATGACGTTTTAGAGTCTTTCGAAACTAATTATAAATTACTTCCTCCATTAAGAACCAATACAGATGTAAAAGCATTATTAAAAGGGATTAAAGAAGGTGTAATAGATGCCATTACAAGTGACCACAACCCAATTGATATTGAACATAAGAAAATAGAATTTGACCACGCTTTTTATGGAAGTATTGGACTTGAAAGCTGTTTTGGAGCATTAAATAGTGTTCTTTCTACAGAGACATCTATTAAAATGTTAACAGGTTTGAAAGAAGAATTCTCCATAGAAACGATTAGTATAGAGGAAAATAATAATGCCGATATTACTTTGTTTAATCCCAATGAAGAATGGACTTTTAGTGAAAACTATATCATATCTTCTTCAAAAAACTCAGCATTAATAGGTTGTAATTTAAAAGGAAAAGTTTACGGAATTTTAGCAAACAAAAAAATAGTTTTAAATAAATGAAAAGTAAAGGAAATTTTAAAGCCATATTAGCTTATTTATCATTTATAGGTTTAATTATTGCCTATATTTTAAATATAGATGAAAAAGATAAATTTGTTACCTACCATATTAAAAATATGTTTGGTTTAGTAATCATTCTTTTTATAACTACTACCTTTTTTAACGAAAATGAATTTCTTCAATATATTGGACAAATTGCATGGACTACTTGCTTTTTTATTTGGGCTTATTCTTTAGTTATGGCAATTACTGGTAAACAAAAAGGAATTCCAATTTTGACTGATTTATTTCAAAAATGGTTTAAATTTTTAGATCAATAAATGAAAAAACAAGAACTCTCTTTAGAGCACAATTATAGAGCTTCAGATTTATCATCTCCTGAAAAAGCCCCTTTAATTATAATGCTTCACGGTTATGGAAGTGATGAAAACGATTTATTTTCATTTGCTTCAGAACTACCTTCAAAATATACCATCATCTCATTAAAGGCTCCCTATCCAATGCAACCTCAAGGTAATGCTTGGTATGCTATTCATTTTGATAATGTAGATGGAAAATGGAGTGATGATGCTCAAGCGATTAAATCTAGAGAAAAAGTGATTGCTTGTATTGATGAAATAGTTGAAAAATATAATATAGACTCAAACAATATTACTTTGCTAGGTTTTAGCCAAGGAACTATTTTAAGTTTTTCAGTAGCTTTAAGTTATCCAGAAAAGATAAAAAATGTAATTGGATTAAGTGGTTATATTAATGAAGCAATATTTAAGGAAAATTATCATTCAAATGATTTTAAAAATCTTTCCATATATTCTTCTCATGGAAGTATAGATCAAGTAATTCCTGTTGATTGGGCCAGAAAAACAGAACCTTTCTTAAAAGAATTAGGAGTAAAATGTGATTATTCTGAATTTCCTGTTGGACACGGAGTATCACCTCAAAATTTTTATGATTTGAAAACTTGGTTAGAAAACCATTAATCTAATTTAGGATTTATAAAGTAGGATACATTAAAGATGAAATTTGATGAAATTCAATTTTACGATCTTTTGTAACATAATATTCCAATACCATTTCTCCCCAATAACGACCATCGGTATAATCTGCTAGGATCCATTTGTGATTTAAAAATTTTAATTTATTAATTTTCATATCACCATTAATTCCTTCATAAGGTACTAATTGGTTGTTTCCTTTTTTAAGGTTCTGATCATAAATATAATTAGATACAAAACCTTGTATTTCTTTTGCTTCAAAACCCAAGTTTTCTATATATGAAACTGCATTCTCATTACCCTGAAGCGTAAAATAGTTAACGTCAGATATTTTATTTGATAAAGTCTCTAGAGAATCGGTAATTACCTTTATGGTATTTTTAAGAGTTTTAATTTTATACCGCTGAGATTCAATTTTATTTTCTTGTTTTTCAAATATCTTTTTCTCATTCATATACTGAAATATTATAAACAGCGATGTAAAAAGGAATAAATACATAAATATCGTACGTTTCATAATTATATTTTGATTTTTAAATTGTCATAAGCTAGGAAAACATTTTCCGGTAGAATTTTTTCAACTTCTTTATGAAATCCAAGCAAATGACTAATGTGTGTTATATAGGTTTTTTTAGGTTTTATTTCTTCGATTAGTTCAAGAGCTTCCGGTAAATTTAAATGAGAATGATGCTTTTCATGTCGCAATGCATTAATAACCAACACCTCAATTCCTTTCAATTTTTCTAATTCACTCTTTTCAATTGTTTTAACATCTGTTAAATAAGCGAAATTATCAATTTTAAAGCCCAACACTGGTAACTTTCCATGCAAAACTTCAATAGGAATTATATTCCTGTCTCCTATTTGAAAAGGATTGTTTTTATCAATTTCATTCTCATCGATAGTTGGTGTTCCTGGATATTTATTTGTTATTTCAAATATATAGGAAAACCGTTGATATAAGTTTTCAAACACTCTTTTATGAGCGTAAAATGGAATATTTCCTTGTTTAAAACAAAAAGGGCGAATATCATCTAAACCAGCAGTATGATCACTATGTTCATGAGTTAATAATATACCATCAATTTTAATGCAATTTTCCCTCAACATTTGCTGCCGAAAATCAGGTCCGCAATCAATTACAAAATTATAATGCTCCCAAGAAACTAAAATTGAAACCCTTAACCTTTTATCTCTAGGGTCATTACTTTTACAAACAGGGTGATTACTAGCAATAACGGGGATTCCCTGAGATGTTCCGGTTCCTAAAAAAGTAATTGTTAAAGTGGATTTCATTTGCACAAAAATAGTAGTATTTATTTTGTTTAACTAGGGTATTTATTAACTTTGTCTCAAAGAAAAATTATTACTATGTCTGTGACGATTTCAGGAGATAAAGAATTTGAAAATATTCCTTCTATTAAGAGTAAATCTCTTAGGATTAATTTAAATCAAAATATTTACGGTTCTTTCTCAGAAATAGGTGCTGGACAAGAAACTGTTAGAAATTTTTTTAAAGCTGGTGGTGCTTCTGGTACTATTGCAAAGACGATGTCTGCTTATGATAAAGATTTTAGTGATTCAATTTATGGAATTGAAGAAGACGGTCGTTATGTTACTGAGTCTCGTTTAAAAAAAATGTTAACTCACGAAATAAATTTAATTGAAGAACGACTTCCTAGAGATAAACATCCAGACAGATTATTTTTTTCTTATGCAAATACAGTAGCAACTATAGATTTTGCGAAAAAATTTAAAGGACATGGTTGGGTGGGTATTAAATATCAAGTAGAACCTGATGGTGATTATAATGAAATAGTTTTACATATTCGATTTCATGAAAATGAAGCTACACTGCAGCAGAACACCCTAGGAACTTTAGGTGTAAACCTAATATATGGAGCTTTTTACAAGTTTGATGAACCTAAAAAATTACTGCGATACCTCTATGACCATATAGACCAAGACAAAATAGAAATTGATACTATTAATTTTTCTGGTCCTCAATTTGAAAAAGTTGATAACCGTTTAATGAGTCTACAATTAGTTAAAAATAGCATGACAGAAGCTATTATGTTTGGACCCGATGGGAATAATATTTTACCAGCTGCCATACTTTATAAAAAAAATATACTTGCTTTACGTGGAAGTTTTAGACCTGTTACTAAGGTAAATATAGACATGTATGAAAAATCTTTAGATATTTTCAAAAATGAAAAGCGTGTAGATAAAAACAATACGATCGTTATTTTTGAAATTACACTTTCTAATTTAAGGGCTGAAGGTGAAATAAATGAAGAAGATTTTATGTCTCGTGCTAAATTACTTTGTTCCTTAGGGCATACTGTAATGATATCTAACTTTCAAGAATACTATAAATTAGTAGAATATTTTTCTGCATACACCAAAAAACGCATGGGATTAACGCTTGGTGTTAATAATTTGATTGATATTTTTGATGAAAAGTATTACCGCCACTTAAGTGGAGGGATTTTAGAAGCTTTTGGAAAGTTATTTTTTAAAGATTTAAAAGTATACCTATACCCAATGCTAAATCCGACTACTGGAGAATATACCAATAGTGAAAATTTAAAAGTTCACCCAAGAATGAAAGAGCTTTATAAATTCTTTAAATACAATGGAAAAGTAGTAGATATTGAAGACTTTGATAAAGAAAACTTAAACATCTTTTCAAGAAAAGTTTTGAAGATGATTAAAAATAAACAAAGTGGCTGGGAAAAACTTTTACCTGAAGGAGTCTCTGAAATTATTAAACAAAAAAAGCTATTTGGCTATAAACAGTAAATTGAATTAATTGTTTTCAAGTATTTGTGAAGCGTGTGATTTGGTTTTAACCTTATCTATTACTTGAGTTACAATTCCTTTTTTGTCTATAATAAATGTTTTACGGTGTATCCCGTCGTATTCACGGCCCATAAACTTTTTTAGCCCCCATACTCCAAAAATATCAATAACACTCTTATCCTCATCTGCTAGCAATGGAAACGGTAAACTATATTTATTTCTAAAATTGGTCTGTCTTTTTTGACTATCGGCACTTACTCCTAATAATTCATATCCCTTTTCTTTTAGCAATTCGTAATTATCTCTTAGATTACAAGCTTCTACAGTACAACCAGGAGTACTTGCTTTAGGATAAAAAAACACAACTAATTGCTTTCCTTCATAATCCGATAATGAAATTGAATTACCATCTTGATCTAATGCAGTGAAATTTGGAACCTTATCCCCTATTTTTAATGTTTTCATATTTATGTTTATAGATAATACAATCTGTTTGCTATTAATCATTCTCTTTAATTACAAACTCTTTAACAAGCTCGTTTCATTTCTTTACTTTTGTGTAAAAGTACATAAAATGACCAAACAAGAAAAGGTAGAATTTGTAATAAATAAACTGGAAGAAATTTATCCAGAAACTCCTATTCCTTTAGACCATAAAGATCCTTACACTTTATTAATTGCGGTATTACTTTCTGCTCAAAGCACTGATAAAGGAGTTAATAAAATTACTCCTATTCTTTTTAATATTGCTGATAACCCATATGATATGATAAAGTTATCAGTAGAAGAAATTAGAGAAATAATAAGGCCAGTTGGGCTATCTCCTATGAAATCGAAAGGAATTTATGGATTATCTAATATAATTATTGATAAACATCAAGGAAAAGTACCCCAAACTTTTGAAGACCTAGAAGCGCTACCTGCAGTAGGTCATAAAACAGCTAGTGTAGTGATGTCGCAAGCATTTAATATCCCTACTTTTCCCGTAGACACACATATCCACAGATTAATGTATCGATGGGGATTAACTAATGGGAAAAATGTAATACAAACAGAAAAAGACGCAAAACGATTATTTCCAATAGATCTTTGGAATAAATTGCATTTACAAATTATATTTTATGGAAGGCAATATTCACCAGCCCGTGGTTGGAATTTGGAAAATGACATCATCACTAAGGCCATTGGCAGAAAAACTGTTATTAATAACTATTACAAAAAATAGCAATTATCATATAAAACAAAAAACCTCAAAATATTATTTCGAGGTTTCTCCAAAGTTTAGTTTAGAAGTGCTTCAAACTTCATTTTATTATAATCTATAACACTTAAAGCCTTAGAATAATCCAGAAGAAATCGGATAGTATCTTCTTTCGGAACCAAGTTTTCATTCACGTGTTCCTTTCGTGAAGTTCCAGAGTACATTTTTTGCATATAAGTGATATTTTTTGGTTAATGTTATTTTATAACGCATCAAAATACCATTTATTGTATTAATTTGTTAATACAATATTATGCTTGTCTATTACTTTTCGTAAATTAATTAGTGCATACCTCATTCTGCCTAAAGCAGTATTAATACTAACTCCTGTTTGTTCACTAATATCCTTAAAGCTCATTTCTTTGTAAATCCTCATTAATAGTACTTCTTTCTGATCTTCAGGTAGTTCTTGAATAATCCTTCTCAGGTCATTTTCTACTTGACTTTTGATCATCGTTTTTTCTGCATTTAACGAACCATCATGTAAAACCGAAAAAATATTGAAGTCAGAATTATTTTCAAATTTTGGCATTCTATTGTTCTTCCTAAAATAATCTATAACTAAATTATGAGAAATTCGCATTACCCAAGGAATAAACTTTCCTTCTTCATTATAAGCACCTCTTTTTAATGTATTTATAACTTTTATAAAGGTATCTTGAAAAATATCTTCTGCGACATCTCTATCAAATACTTTTGAATAAATAAAACTGTAAATTTTTTGCTTGTGCCTAGTTATTAACTCGCTTATCGCTAATTCATCGCCTTTCATATATGCACTAACTAATTGTGCATCTGTAGATTTATTTTTTATCATAACAATACTTTTAAATATTAAACAACGGATTTATTGATGATAGTTGCTTAGTCCAAATTATTTATTTAAAGAAGTAATATTATGCTATAGGCTTAATTTTTTTTGTTTTGTTAAGAGCTGTAAATATAATAACAAACAATTAACAATTGCAAAAAAAAAGTGAGAATTTTCAATAAAAAATAATATTTAACCTTTTTATCAAACTCAATTTGGAAGTGTTATCTTTGCAAAAACCACCTAATTTTTACAATTATAATTTGAATTTTGACAACTTAGATATTAAAAAAAACATCCTTATTCAAGGAGCTAAACT
>CAJXEB010000055.1 GCA_913052585.1 uncultured Flavobacteriaceae bacterium
ATTTGTTATAACTGCTAATTGCTCATTATTTAGATTTTTTGGATTATTTTTAATGATAAGAGAATCTCCAAGTTTATCATTTTGTGCTTTTACAATAAACGGACAAATTATTATAATTATAAAAGTGAAAAAATTAATTTTAGTAGTCATTTTTTATTTTTTCAATATTGCCTAACGTCTCGGCAATGGTTAGTACGGGAATTAAAAGTACTGAACTTTCGAACTAGCACTTAGCCAAATCTTTTTATTTTGTTTTATCTTTTTTGTTCTAAAGCCAAATCAAAAGATTTGGCGGACTTCTTTAAATGGACAGAACTTTGGGTTTAGCACCAAAACCCGTATTAATTATAGCCATTGTTGTGAGCTGGCTTTCTGCGTTTCTTCTCCGATTTCTATTATTCAACTTTCTTAAAATCCATAATTTGTTTTTCGAATTTTCCGCTGTCTTTAAAAGCGCATAAATTTCCGTCTGGGTCAAAAAATTTAGCTATCGTTCCCCAAGAATGTTCTTGATAATCTACTTTTATATTTTTCGCAATAAGTTTTTCCGCAAGGATTTTCACATTTGGTACATTCATCCGCAAACAACTTTTCGTTCGCTCCGTTTTTGCTTTTTTTCCGTCATATTCATCATCCAATTCTACCATAAGATATGATTTTCCGAACTCAAAACAAGTCAAATTTTCGCTATCGAACATTTTATTCATTCCGATAATATTTTCGTAAAACGCTACACACTTTTTATATTCAATTGTGTATAATATTATTCCTGTTCGGTCAAATTCCATTCTGATTGGTTTTTAGCTTGCTCACAACTTGTTATATCATTAGTTTTATGCACGTTTATCGGCTAATATTATCCGATAACGATTGGTTTTGTTGTTTTTTATCGGTCTCAGATAAAGCTATAAAAGCAGTATCTAAAGGACTTTGTATTTGTAATAAATCCTTTTTTGCTACATGAGTGTAAATCATCGTAGTTTCTGGTTTGCTATGCCCTAGTAAATCTTGAACATAACGCAATCCAACTCCATTTTCAATTAAATGCGTTGCGTAACTATGCCGCAATGTGTGCGGTGTTACATGCTTACCGATATTAGCAAGTTTACAAGACTGTTTTAAAAAATTACGAATACTCCCAGCTGTATATTTTTTATAATCTGGACCTTCAATAAAATAGTTTCTGGGGCTATAAGTCATATAATAATTCTTGTATAAAGGTATAAAACTTTCTGCTAAAACCACAACACGATCTTTCCTTCCTTTGGCATTTTTAATATGCAATTGCCGTCGGTCTACATCAATATCTTTCAACTCTAAATTTATCACCTCACTTATTCGTAAACCTGCCGAATACAGCATGGCTAGTATAGTTCTGTGTTTCATGTTTTTAGTGGCTCGTAATAAATCAACTACTTCTTCTTTACTTAAAACTATGGGTAAATATCTAGAGCTAGAGGGTCTTGGTAGTTCTTCCACTTCCAATTTAGTATCTGGTAAAAAACGACCAAAATGTTTTATAGCACTTACCAGTTGTCGGTGAGTGCTTATAGCATATTTTTTATGAATGACTTGTTGTTCGACAAATAAACGTACATCTGTATTATTGGTGTCATCCAACGATTTATCTCCAATAAATTCTACAAAATCTGCTACAAAAGTAAAATATACCCTTATGGTATTTTCACTCAAACGCAAGCCATGTAAGTAACGGACGAATGCTCTAATAACCTCTTTTTTTTGATCACTAATCCTTCTTGGTGTTCGTTTTGTAGAAGCTTTTTTTTTAGTTTTAATAGCAGTTTTTAAACGAGAATAATCAACATAAATAGCTCGTTCATTTAATTGAGTATATAATTGATGCAGGGTTAATTTATTTTTCGGGACATAAAATGTTTTTCTACTAGCACTCCAAACAATCTCTTCTATGCTTTTAATAAGTTTTTTTAATGGGGTGTCAAACTTAAACTCAATCCCAAAACAAGAATGACCCCGATGTTCAAATTCAGTTAATTTAATACGATAGATATGCCTGTTCATAAACAGAAGTTTATTGAAAAAAATAGAAAATAATAATGGGGGAGTTCATCAAAGATAATTAAAATATTTGTAATAATTTAACTTTATTCATTCACTCATTTTCAATAGTATATCCAAAACCTTCCGTTAAATTTTAGTTTTTTTGAGCTAATTATAGCCTAAATTACTATTAGTAGGTTCCATTTTATCCGCATAGAATATTATTTAGCTCATAACTATTATTTTCTTCTTTCCCTCTGCCTATATATAACCATACGAAATAATCCAACCCTACAACAAACAAAACCTTGCCTAATTGTCATAATTACTATTTTGGCTTAATAATAGCTATAAAATACTATGAGCAAAAAAAAAGTATCCTATAAATGGGCATTCAAAGAATATATTTGGCCTAGAAAGAAAATAGTTTTAGTTGGCTTGGTATTAATTATCATCCGTAGTTTGGCGGGAATGGTATTGCCTTTTGCAAGTAAAACATTAATGGACGACATCGTTCCTTCAAAAGATATATCGGCACTTTGGATATTAATAATCATTGTTTGTGCTTCTATTTTGGTGCAAGCATTAACTTCTTTTTCACTAACACGTTTATTAAGCGTCGAAGCCCAGCATTTAATTTATTTGCTACGTTCTCAAGTACAACGGAAATTATTATCGCTACCTATTAATTTTTTTGATAATAATAAAACAGGAGCGCTCGTCTCTAGAGTAATGACCGACGTAGAAGGGGTTCGGAATCTGGTAGGTACAGGTTTGGTTCAGTTAATTGGTGGTTCTATAACCGCGGTAATTTCTTTGGTGATACTAATAAATATAAATGCATTAATGACCGTTTTTGTATTAGTACCCGTGGGTATTTTTGCATTTATAGCCATGAAAGCCTTTGTATATATCCGCCCAATATTTAAAAATAGGGGAGTTATCAATGCGGAAGTTACAGGTCGGTTAACAGAAACCTTAAGTGGAGTTAGAGTGATAAAAGGATTTAACGCCGAAGAGCAAGAAAACAAATCTTTTCAAGAAGGAGCAGAAAAACTATACCTAAACGTAAAGAAAAGTTTAACAGCAACTGCACTTATTACCAGTTCCTCAACCTTTCTATTAGGTTTAGCTTCAGCAGGTATCATGGGAATAGGAGGTTATTTTATGATGGATAATACCATGACCTTTGGAGAATTTATCTCCTTTACCTTGTTTTTAGGATTTATGATTGCGCCCATCGTACAAATGAGTAATATTGGGAGTCAGCTTACCGAAGCAATGGCTGGGTTAGATAGAACTCAGGAATTAATGGAAATGACCATTGAAGACAATCCAGAAGTTAGAACCAATTATTTAAAAGATATTAAAGGGGATATCGTATTCAATGATGTTTCCTTTAGTTATGAGGAAAGTAAAGAAGTGTTGCACAACATTTCTTTTGAAGCTCCTTCTGGTAGTGTAACCGCATTAGTAGGTTCTTCGGGATCTGGTAAATCGACCATTGCTAGTTTAGCAGCAACCTTTTTAAGCCCGACAAATGGTGCCGTTACCTTAGATGGTCTAGATCTATCAAAAGTTAATTTAAGTAGCTTCCGTACTCATTTAGGGGTGGTATTACAAGACGATTTTTTATATGCAGGAACCATACGTGAAAACATTCTATTTCCTCGCCCCAACGCTACAGAGGAAGAATTGATAAGTGCTGTTGAAGGTGCTTATGTAAATGAATTTACAGATAAGTTTGAAGACGGACTGGATACGGTTATTGGAGAACGAGGTGTTAAATTATCTGGAGGCCAAAAACAACGAATCTCCATTGCTCGTGCCTTATTAGCGAATCCTAAGATTATTATTTTAGATGAAGCAACCTCTAATTTAGATACGGAGAGTGAGACCTTTATTCAGAAAAGTTTAAATACCTTAATGAAAGACCGTACTACACTTGTTATTGCACATCGATTAAGTACTATACAGCAAGCAGATCAGATTTTGGTAATTGAAAACGGAAGTATTGTTGAACAAGGAAAACACGACGAACTAATTGCTAAAAAAGGGCGATACTTTGATTTATACACCTACCAAAGTAGAATTTAGTAGTATTAAAGCCTAAACTATTAAGGTAAAAACATAAAAGCTATTATAAATTAATATAATAGCTTTTAACAAACCAATACAAAACTTAGATTTTCTTTTTCACAATAAAATCTTCCTTACATATAGAACATTTAGCGAATAGAAAACCCTACTTTTTTTTTAAAATTATTTTAAATACTTATTAAAACAGAAAAGCAGTATAAGTTTAAGATGAAAACAATAAGTGATTTAAAAGGGTGTAAACCTAATTATACTAGGCCTTGTGTCCGTATATCTTACTATAAAGATCCGTGTATTTTTCTTTAATAATCTTACGGCGAAGTTTCATAGTAGGAGTAAGGTGACCCGCTTCTATGCTCCAAAAATCAGGTGTAAGTTCAAACCTTTTTATTTTTTCCCAGTTTCCAAATTGTTCGTTATGAATGTCTACTTCTTTTTGTATGCGATTAAGAAGATCCTTGTTTGTTAACCTTTCTTCAATCGTATTTCCTAAATCGATTCCTTTTCTATTTGCCCAATCGTGAACAAAATCAAAATTAAGTTGGATAAATGCTGCTGGCATTTTTTCGCCATCACCAATCACCATTATTTGTTCTATAAAGAAAGATTCTTTCATTGCATTTTCTACAACTTGTGGAGCAACATACTTACCACCACTAGTTTTAAACATTTCTTTTTTACGATCGGTAATTTTAAGAAAACCATCTGCATCTAACTCACCAATATCTCCAGTATGGAAATAACCATCTTTTAATACACTAGCAGTTAATTCAGGTTCATTAAAATAGCCCATCATTACTTGTGGCCCTTTTACTAATATTTCTCCATCTTCTGCAATTTTTACTTCAGTATTTTTAAGTACTTTACCTACAGTTCCAATTCTAAAATGATGATCTCTCATATCGTTTACCGATACAACTGGTGAAGTTTCTGTAAGACCATAACCTTCCATTACTGGAATTTCTGCGGCATTAAAAACTCTTGCTAATCTAGATTGTAAAGCTGCACTTCCTGATGCAACAGCATTAAGTTCGCCACCTAAAGCTTCCTTCCATTTACTGAAAATAAGTTTTCGAGCAATTTTTAATTGAAATTCATACCACCATCCATTTTGACCATAGGGTTCGTATTTTAAACCTAGCTCGACTGCCCAGAAAAATAATATTTTCTTAATCCCCTTTAATTCAGTGCCTTTTGCATATATTTTGTCATATACCTTTTCTAGTAAACGAGGTACCGCCGACATTACATTTGGATGTATTTCTTGTAAATTTTCGCTAATGGTTTCTAAAGATTCAGCAAAATAGATACTCACACCACAATACTGATACATATACAAAAGCATTCTTTCGTAAATATGACAAACAGGTAGAAAACTCAATGATTTCGACTTACCTAATTCCATAGGTAATCGATAAGTGCTACTTATAGCATTACTTACAATGTTTTTATGAGATAACATAACTCCCTTTGGCCTTCCAGTGGTTCCAGAAGTATAAATGATAGTTGCTAAATCTAGCTCATTAACATCGTTCTTTCTTTTTTCAACTTCTTCTTGTATGCTTTCATCTTCTCCTAATGCTAATACGGTAGACCAATGCTCACAGCCTTCCATTTCATCAAAACAATAAACTTCTTTAAGTGTGGGAACTTGCTCTTTTATTTTGTTGATTTTTTCTAATACAAATTCACAGGATACAAAACAATAAACACTTTTACTGTGGTTTAATATATAGGCATAATCCTCTTCCGAAATAGTTGGATAAATTGGTACATCTTGTGCTCCAGTTTGTAGAATACCGATGTCACAAATATTCCATTCGGTACGATTGGTAAGAGAAATAATGGCAATCTTATCATTAGGTTGAACCCCAAGTTTAATAAGACCTCTACTTATTTTATTTGCTTTATCTACATATTCTTGAGTAGAAGTTGCTAACCATTCCCCCTTGTATTTAGTAACTAAAGATCTTTCAAGATTAAATTTTTCAAGTTGGTAATGTGGAAAATCAAAAAGGCGTTTAACATCTGTCATAAAAAAGCATATTTTGTATATGTTGCAAAGTATGAAAATATTTCAAATTTTTGAAATAAAAAAGAGCAACCTTAAGATTGCTCTTTTTTATTTTAATCTAATTTTTAATAATTTTAAATGTTTTAGTATGATCATTCGAAGTAAACTTTATTAGGTATACACCTTTTGTGTATTGACTGTAATCTATAGTCTGCGAACCCGAATAGGTTGACGGTGTACTCATTAATTGTCCTTGTATATTATAAATGCCTAATGTGTAATTGTTGATAGGTGTGGTTATGTATAATAAATTACTTACTGGATTCGGGTATATACTAAACTGTGATGCCAAGACATCTGCATTACTAAGAGTTCCATCATCAAGAATATTAATGGTCAAATCGTCAAAATAAAAACCATCAGCTCTTACTTCTCCATCTGACTCAAATTTAAAACGCATTGTAATTTCTTCGCCTAAATAATCACTTAAATCAATTTGCTCTAGCACCCAATTATTTTGCGTACCATCATATAAAGGTTGTCCGGTTGGTTGACCTCCATTATTACTTCCTTCATTCGTAAAAAGGCCACATTGTGGAATCCAAGAATTACCATTATCGATAGAAACTTCTAATTGAACATAATCCCAATTATTTTCAATATCCCATTTTGCATGAAAAGTAATATTGGCACCAATCGCATTGGATAAATTGATGTTCTCTAATAGAGTAATAGTTTTGCTCTCGTTGTTTTGATAATCTCCAATTGGAGACTCTGTAATAGAACTAGATGGAGATACATAAGTAAAATTAGTAGTGTCCCATCCATTAGTATCAAAATTATCAGTTGCACTATCTCCGATATCTTCAAAAACAGGAATTAAACTTCCAAATATTTTATTTATTAAAACTATAGTTTCAAAATCACCATTATTTATTAAAATTTCAAAAGCAATTGGATCGCCAGCTTCAGTTTGATTAATTAAAGTATATTGTATGGTGCCATTAGTTTCTTCTAAAACCTCTAAGTTTGAAAATGAAATAGGATTACCAACTGCACTTATATTTGAAGAAATAGGATTGATGCTTATTGTAAAATTCCCAGATCCAGAAAGTCCCAATCGTTTCAAGTCGAAAGTTTGATCTATAATAACCTCATTACCTATAAAAAGAGGGGAAGTATCGTCTAAAACAGCATAATTGTTTACCATTTTTGCTGAGGTAATATTTAGATACATCATGCTTTTAGCAATCCCTTCTATTTGATTTGAAGGTGGCCAAAACTCTGGACCTATTTCTGGAGTCATTGCATAAATTTTATCGTGAGTTCCTATAGTTCCATACATGAAGTCATCACTATCTCCTGCTGCAGGATATAATCCAGACGATAAAATATTATCAAATCCATTTTGTGAGACTAATACTTCAGAAACTATCTCAAATAATTCATTTTCAGGGGTTGGAACATCATTGGCATAACCGTAAGGATATAACAATAAATTTCCATAGGAGTGATTGTTAAAAGCCATGATAAAACTGTGTTGCTCACAAAACCATTTGATAGCTTGATTCTCTACTTCTGAAAAGGGATCCGTTCCATGATAAGTTTGGTTATTTGGGTCATTAGATGCACCTTCTCCTCCCCAAATTCCGTCAGCGGGATCACCATTAACATAGTAATCGTAATTACGATTGTTGTCTACCCCATTTCCATTTTTTCTGTTTTTTCTCCAAAAACCACCTCCGTTCGGATCTGTTTTCTCATTGTATAAATAACCATCTGGATTAATAACTGGAACAAAAAACAATTCTGTGTTATCAACGATACTTTTTATTTCATTGTCGGTATCATAATTTTCTAACAAATACCACATATAAAAAATAAGCTGTGAGAGTGAATTTGGTTCTCTAGCATGATGTATAGCAGTATAAAGAATCTGCGGTTCATTTTCGGAGCTATTATCTGGATTGTCACTAATCTTAACCCATTTAATACCATTTCCTCCTATTGACGGCGTTGTTGAATTATCTGGTTGTCCTTCAGTAATAAAATCACTAATATTCTCTTTTGTTGTTATTAAATCTGGATACAAAGTCTTCATAAGATCTAATTCATCTAACATTTCTTGGTAAGTTAGATAACCTCCCATAGAGCCTAGATTAAAATTTTCTGGTGTTTGGTAATCAGAAGAGTTTTGATCAACGCAAAATAAGTTTCTTTCAGCTACGCTATTCATACTATTTCGTTGAAGAAAATATTCTTTTGAATCTTCAATTAAAATATCTACTGTGTAACCTGCATTTCTTGCAGTTTGTATTTCTGAAATAGAGAAATCAGAAATAATAAAAACTCCTTTTTTATGAACTCCATGATCAATAGGGATTCCAAATGATTCTAATTTTGTTAAATCATTAGATTGATTGTAACTAATTTTAGCACGTTGGTGCTTTTCTTGAACGTCTTGACCAAACATAATCTGTATGACCAAAAAAACGGGTAATAGTAATTTTTTTTTCAAAGCTTTTTTTTTTACAAAACGTTTATTTTTTAATTTTATTTTCTAACCATTTCCTAGCATTAATAAAAGCTTCTAGCCAGGGGGTAACTTCATCATTTCTTCCTTTAGGATAGTTTGCCCAATTCCATGAAAATGTAGACCTTTCCAAATGAGGCATCATTACTAAATGCCTTCCAGTAGTATCTGTTAACATCGAGGTGTTAAAGTCACTTCCATTAGGGTTCGATGGAATAGCATCATAACTATATTTAGCAACAATATTATAATTATTTTCTGCTAATGGGAAACTAAACTTACCTTCTCCATGTGCTGCCCAAATTCCTAAATTACTTCCTGCAAATGAAGATAACATTACTGAATTGTTTTCTTGAATTTCTACGGAAGTAAATGAGCATTCAAATTTTCCAGTTTCATTATGAAGCATTTTTGGTTTTTCTTCATGCGTTGGATTTAAAAGACCTAATTCAATAAATAATTGGCAACCATTACAAACTCCAAGAGATAAGGTGTCGTCTTTTGCAAAGAAATCTTTTAATGCCTTATTTGCTTTTTCATTATATAAAAAGGCACCAGCCCAACCTTTGGCAGATCCTAAAACATCTGAATTTGAAAAACCTCCAACAGCAGCAATAAATTTAATATCCTCTAGCGTTTCACGACCTTCAATTAAATCGGTCATATGAACATCTTTTACATCAAAACCAGCTAAATACATAGCATTTGCCATTTCACGCTCAGAATTTGAACCTTTTTCACGAATGATTGCAGCTTTTGGTCTCACATGATTTTCATTAAATACAGGTAGTTTTCCAGTAAAGTGTTTTGGAAATTTAAAGTTTAAAGGTTGGTTTTTATAGTTTTCAAAGCGTTCCTTAGCTTTTTGTTTACCACTTTGTTTTTGATCTAATAAATAAGAAGTTTGGTACCAAGCGTCTCGCATTTCCGAAATACTAAATTCTAAATCTTGATCGAAATGCTTAATTTGAAGGGATGCAGTTTCAGTTACAGTTCCTATTTTAATAAAATCAATATTGTTTTCTGAAAGTGTTTTTTCAATCATCGAATCATCAGAAGCTTGGAATACAATTCCGTTATTTTCTGAAAATAAAACTTTGATGATATCTTTTTCTCCAAGTGCTGTTAGATTTAAGTTTGCACCTAAATTTACATCTGCAAAACACATTTCTAACAGGGTGGTAATTAATCCACCGGAAGCTACATCGTGTCCGGCAAGTAGTTGATTGTCTAAAATTAATTGTTGAATTGTATTGAAAACTGAAGATAAATAGGATGCATCTTTTATCGTTGGCACTTCGTTACCAATAGTGGATAAGGTCTGTGCGAAAGAAGAACCACCTAATTTATAATTATCTTTTGAAATATTAATATAATAAATACTTCCTCCATTTTTTTGAAGTACAGGCTCCACAACTTTTTTAATATCGTTACAGTGTCCAGTAGCAGATATAATAACCGTCCCTGGAGAGATCACTTCTTCATCTTTATATTTTTGCTTCATAGAAAGAGAATCTTTCCCCGTAGGAACATTAATTCCTAATGAAATAGCAAAATCTGATATTCCTTCAACAGCTTTATATAAACGAGCATCTTCCCCTTCATTATTACAAGGCCACATCCAGTTTGCAGAAAGCGAAATACTTTTTAATCCTTCTTCTAATGGTGCCCAAATAATATTTGATAATGCTTCGGCTATTGAGTTTCTTGACCCAGCAACTGGATCGATTAAAGCAGAAATAGGAGCATGTCCTATCGAGGTAGCAACTCCTTCTTTTCCGTTATAATCCAAGGCCATAACACCGCAATTATTTAACGGTAATTGTAAGGGACCCACACATTGTTGCTTAGCTACTTTTCCAGTTACACAACGATCTACTTTGTTGGTTAACCAGTCCTTGCAAGCTACAGCTTCAAGGGATAGCGTATTTAAAAGGTATTGCTTAATTTTTGAATGATCGTACTCTAAATTCGCGTAATTTCGTGGAACCGTAATGTCATTCATTACAGTTTTTGGAGAACTACCAAACATATCTTCAAGATCAAAATCCATCGGTTTTTTGCCCGTACTTTTACTTTCAAAAGTAAACTTATCATTATCGGTTACCTCTCCAACTTCATAAAAAGGAGAACGTTCTCTTTTAGCAATCCGTTTTAATTTATCGATGTCTTTTTCACCAATAATCAAGCCCATACGTTCTTGAGATTCGTTTCCGATAACTTCTTTTGCAGAAAGGGTAGGGTCTCCAACAGGTAATTTATCTAAATCTATTAATCCACCTGTTTCTTCTACCAATTCACTTAAACAATTTAAATGACCTCCGGCTCCATGATCATGGATAGAAACAATCGTATTAACATCGCTTTCTACCATTCCACGAATAGCATTTGCAGCACGTTTTTGCATTTCAGGATTGGATCGTTGGATGGCATTTAGTTCTATTCCGCTAGAGAATTCTCCAGTATCTGCAGAAGAAACCGCAGCTCCACCCATACCAATTCTGTAATTTTCACCACCTAGAATAACAATTTTATCTCCTTTGTTTGGTTTGTCTTTAATTGCTTGATCTGCTTTTCCATAGCCAATACCTCCAGCTTGCATGATCACTTTATCATAGGCTAACTTTCTATTATCCGTTTGATTTTCAAAAGTTAAAACGGAACCAGTAATAAGAGGTTGTCCAAATTTGTTTCCAAAATCGGAAGCACCATTACTGGCTTTAATTAATATATCTAAAGGAGTTTGATATAACCACTCCCGTTCGTCCATTGCTTTCTCCCAAGGACGATTTTCTAACAACCTTGAATAGGCAGTCATATAAACTGCAGTTCCTGCTAATGGCAACGAACCTTTTCCGCCAGCTAATCGATCTCTAATTTCTCCTCCACTACCTGTAGCAGCACCATTAAATGGTTCTACCGTAGTTGGGAAATTATGAGTTTCGGCTTTTAAAGAAATGACACTATCAAATTCTTTGTTTTCATAAAAATCTGGAAGATCTGGAGATTTTGGTGCAAACTGAACAACTCTTGGTCCTTCAATAAAAGCAACATTATCCTTATATGCAGATACAATTGTATTTGGATTTTCTTTTGATGTATTTTTAATTAACTTAAACAATGAAGATGGCATTTCTTCTCCATCAATTATAAAAGATCCATTAAAAATTTTATGCCTACAATGCTCACTATTTACTTGACTAAAACCAAACACTTCACTGTCGGTTAGTTTTCTGCCAATTTTTTTAGAAAGGTTTTCTAAATAGGTAACTTCTTCAGCATTTAAAGCTAAACCTTCAGATTGATTAAAAGCAGCTATATTGTCTATCTCTAAGATTTCTTCTGGTTGAATTTTAATGGTAAAAATATCTTGAGTTAAGTTAGCGTATTTTTGAGAAAGCATCGGATCAAAACCGGAAGAATCTTTAGAAGAATGAAGAAATTCTTCAATACGAATGATTCCGTCAACACCCATATTCTGAGTTATCTCAACAGCATTCGTACTCCAAGGAGTAATCATAGTGGCACGAGGTCCAATAAAAAATCCCGCTATAACGGAATCTTCGATTTTAGGTTCGTTGCCAAATAACCATTCTAGTTTTTTTATGTTTTGATTTGAAATTGATGTGGATGTTTGGACTGTAAAAACAGTTTTTTTTAGGTCTCCAAAAAAGTGAATCATATTAATTAAATTTCACGGTTTTTAATTATGCAAATGTACTTATTTTTAGAATGTAATGTTTAGTAAAAAATGCTATTATATTTGATTTTTTCAATTCATATAATTAGCTTAAATTCGATAATTATTAAGAAAAAACAAAAATTCATGAAAAACAAAAACTTTTTATTAAGTGTATTTACATTACTGATAGGTAGTGTGATGTTTGCACAGGACTTATTTCCTCCAGTTGAAATAGTCCAAGGAACATTTATTGGAACGACAATTCCTCTAAGGGATTTCCCAACTATTGAGAATAGTTCAAACGATCCAAAGACAATGACGATTTTTCAAAATCGATCACGATACAATGAAAAAGTTAATGAGAACTCATTACCTTATAATGACATTAACACAAAAGTACAAGAGGATTTTGGTGGCATTGCAACGTATGCATTAGAGCAAAATTTTGTAGGTTTTGATAATACTGGGTTTACACCTCCAGACCCTACAGGTGCCGTTGGACCAAATCATTATGTTCACGCAGTTAACTCAAGTATTAAAATATTTGATAAAACAGGAACATTATTAGTAGGACCAACAGCTTTGGGTTCTTTTTTAGGTATAGGCTCAAATTCTGGGGATCCAGTTATATTATATGATCAATTGGCCGATCGTTATTTCGTTAGTGAATTTGGTTCTGTATCAAATGGATTGGCAATAGGAGTATCTGTTACAAATGATCCTACAGGAGCTTATAATGTTTATCAGTTTGGACTAGATGCATTTCCAGATTACCCACATTATAGTGTATGGCCAGATGCATACTATTTAACAGCAAACAAAGGAGGAACTAATAAAGTATATGCTATTGAAAGAGATGTGATGTTAGCTGGAGGCACAGATCCTCAAATTATTGGTTTTCCATTACCAGGATCTGTTCAAAATACAAATACCGTTTATAGTCCAGAACCAGCAAATTTATTAGGAACTACATCTCCTACAGATGTACCTGGTTATATTGTTTATTTACAAGATGATGGTTGGGGTGGAGTTACTTTTGACCACTTAAAAGTATGGGAAATTGATATAGATTTTGTAACACCTTCAAATTCTACTATCTCAGCTCCTTTAGAAATACCAACAGATCCGTTTAACTCTGTTTTCGCTCCTTTTGGAAGTGGAGATGTAGCGCAACCTGGAACTGGTAATAAAATTGATATGATTGGTGGTGTAATTTCTTACGCAGCTAATTATAGAAGCTTTGGAACTCATAATTCATGGGTAATTACTTTTAATGACGATATTGATGGTAATGACACCTCTGGAGTTCGTTGGATTGAATTAAGAAATGATGGTGTAAATCCTTGGGAAGTTTATCAAGAAGGAACTTATGCACCTGCCGATGGCCATAGTAGGTTTATGGGGAGTGCAGCAATGGATGCTGCTGGAAATATAGGTTTAGGTTTTAATATTGCAAGTGCTACATTAGCCGCTGGTATTCGTTATACAGGAAGATTTGATGGTGATGCTCTTGGTGAAATGACAATTGCAGAAACTACAATTGTGGATGGAGTTGGAGTACAAACCAATACAAACAGGTTTGGTGATTACTCTCATTTAACAATGGATCCAAATAATTTCTCTTTTTGGCATACAGCTGAGTATTTTTCAGCAAATAATCAATGGAGAACACAAGTTGCTTCTTTTTCTTTAAGTAGTGGATTTGCTGCAGATGTTGGAGTAAATAATGTTATTAGCCCAATTAATAGTTTATTAACTAATGCTGAAACTGTAGAAATTAGTATTAGAAATTTCGGATCAGCTCCTCAATCTAATATTCCATTAGAATTGAGAGTAGACGGAAGTTTAGTTGCTTCTGAAACTTATGGAGGTACCATAAATGCGAATGAAGCAGTAACATATACTTTTACGCAAACGGTAGATTTATCTACTTCAGGACAGACGTATTCTATAGAAGCTAAAACTGATTTATCTGGAGATGAATTTACTCCAAACGATCCTTTTACAAAAGAGGTGACACATTTATTAGGTAATGATGTTGGTGCTCTTGAAATAACAGCACCAGAAACAGGTTCTGGTTTGGGTAATGAAGTAATTACATTTACAATTAAAAATTTTGGAGCAGATGAGCAATCTAATTTTGATGTTCAATATATTGTTAATAGTGGAACACCAGTGGTGGAAACATTTTCTGGACCTATTGCTTCTGAGGATATAGCTTCTTATAGTTTTACGCAAACTGCAGATTTATCTGCATTAGGTACTTATGAAATTACTATATCAACAAATTTAACTGGTGATGGAAATGCTGACAACGATGAAGCGACAGTAACTATTGAGAATGTTCTTTGTCAACCAACACAAAATTGTTCTGTTGGTGATGGATTTACCTTATTCAGTATTGCTGAAATAAATAATGTTTCAGGTTGTGAAGGGTATGGAGATTTCACAAATTTAGAAGCTAATTTAGCTCTTGGATCAACTAATAGTTTAACAATTACTACAGGCTATGGAGATCAAAATGTAAAAGTATGGATAGATTTTAATGATGATTCCAATTTTACTAATGATGAAGTAGTAGTTCCTAATTTTGTGATTGCAGCTGGTTCAGGAGCTGGTACTTATACAGAAACTGTGGACTTAGTAATTCCTGCAGATGCAACAGAGGGAGTACATAGAATGCGTGCAAAATCAAATTGGCAAGCAGCTGTACCGGATGATGCTTGTGAAGAAACTCAATACGGAGAAACAGAAGATTATACTGCAAATATTGGAATTTTAGGTGTTAATGATAACGAAATTTCAAGTTCAGAATTAATTATTATTTCACAAGATAATAATAATTTTGAAGTAACATTAAACACTAGTTATGATGGAAAAGTATATGTAGCAATTTACAATATGCTTGGTCAACAATTAGGGTTTAAAATAGCACAAAATGAAGCAGGAGTTTATAAAATGAACTTAAATCTTTCAAATGCTGCTACTGGAGTTTATCTAGTAAGAGTAGGTGGTCAAAATACTACTACTTATAAAACAGGAAGAGTAATAGTGAGATAATATATTATTATTATTATATAAAAAAGCGTCTTCAATTAATTGAAGACGCTTTTTGTTTATTGTACGATTATAATTATTAGTTAATAATAACCTTTTTAATAGTTTCAGAATTATTTGAACTTACTTTTATTAAGTAAACTCCTCTTGAAAAAGAGCTTATATTAATTTGTTTTTTATCTGTTGTAAAAGTATCTTGAAATACTTCTCTTCCTAATAAGTCATATATTGTAATAGCACCATTGTCAACCATTGTTGAATTTTGAACCCATAATGCATCATTTGCAGGATTTGGATAAACTGTTAGGCTTTCAAATACATTAGAACCTGTAGATAACATACCCCATCGATCCTCAGCAGGTTCTCCACCCCAAATTATTGTTGCTAAATATGGATTGTCTATAAATGGATTTCTATTTCCATATTCAGTTTCTAAATGCGGATTGTGTTGATCTTCATATTCATTAACAGGATCATCAATATTCCACTGTAAATAAACCTGAAGCATTTCATTTGTAGGTTGTGTAGCACCAGAACCATTTAAAGAAGGTAAAC
>CAJXEB010000056.1 GCA_913052585.1 uncultured Flavobacteriaceae bacterium
AAATACATAATCATCTTCAAGATATTTTAAAAAACGATGATACTAGCTATGATGCAATATATTATTGTCCACATAAACCTGAAGAGAATTGTGAATGCCGAAAACCAAAACCTGGTTTATTGTTGCGTGCTGCTGAGGAACATAGTATAGATATGGAAAATAGTTTTTTGATTGGAGATTCCATGACAGATATTGAGGCTGCTGATGCAGCTGGGTGTAAAGGAATTTTGTTGAAAGAAAATCAATCGCTTTTACAAATAGTAGAAAATTTACTCGTCAATCTTTGAATGAATAAAAGATATTCCAGAATCAATATCACAAAATTCCATTCCAATCAAATTTTCTAGTTTTGTTGCATCTAGGCATCCATTTTTTGGTCGTGGGGCTGTTTGATTTTTTTCTGATGTAAGTGTTTGTGAAACAAAATGTTACTTTTAAATTATTTTTTTAAATAATATTTATTTGGCGAAAAATAGCTGTATATTTGCGCCCTTTAAAAACAGGCTTTTATGGCAGCTATTAAAAATATTGCAATTATTGCGCACGTAGACCACGGTAAAACTACCCTGGTTGATAAGATCATGTACCATTGTCGTTTATTTCGAGAAAACGAGAATACAGGTGATCTTATTTTGGATAATAACGATCTTGAAAGAGAGCGTGGTATTACCATCACTTCTAAAAATGTATCTGTAGTTTATAAAGATACAAAGATTAACATTATCGATACTCCTGGTCACGCCGATTTTGGTGGAGAAGTAGAGCGAGTATTGAATATGGCTGATGGAGTCCTATTGTTAGTAGATGCTTTTGAAGGTCCAATGCCTCAAACACGTTTTGTATTGCAGAAAGCAATAGATTTAGGGTTAAAACCTTGTGTGGTGGTTAATAAAGTGGATAAAGAGAATTGTACACCTGACGAGGTACATGAAGCTGTTTTTGATTTAATGTATGAATTAGGAGCTGAAGAGTGGCAATTAGACTTTCCAACAGTTTATGGTTCTGCAAAGAACAATTGGATGAGTGATGATTGGAAAGATGAAACAGACAATATAGTACCTTTATTAGATATGGTATTAGAACACATTCCTTCTTTTGAAGCTACTGAAGGAAATGTACAGATGCTTATTACTTCTTTAGATTATTCTTCATTTACAGGACGAATTGCTATTGGGCGTTTACATAGAGGTGTCTTAACGGAGAATATGAGAATTTCGTTAGTAAAAAGAGATGGAAGTGTCGTAAAGTCTAAAATTAAAGAGCTGCATACATTTGAAGGATTAGGACGTAAGAAAATAGCAGAAGTACATGCAGGAGATATCTGTGCTATTGTTGGATTAGAAGGATTTGAAATTGGTGATACCATTGCTGATATTGAAAATCCAGAAGGATTAGCTACCATAGCTATTGATGAACCAACGATGAGTATGTTGTTTACTATTAATGATTCTCCATTTTTTGGTAAAGATGGTAAATTTGTAACCTCTCGTCATATTAGAGAACGTTTAGAGAAAGAACTAGAAAAAAACTTAGCACTTCGTATGGAGAATACAGATAGTGCTGATAAATTTATAGTATTTGGTCGTGGTGTATTACATCTTGCTGTATTAATTGAAACAATGCGTAGAGAAGGGTATGAAATGCAAATAGGACAACCACAAGTTATTATAAAAGAAGTTGATGGGGTTAAGTGTGAACCTGTTGAAGAAATGACTATTGATTTACCTGAAAGTGTAAGTGGTAGAGCTATTGATATGGTAACGATCCGTAAAGGTGAAATGGTGAGTATGGAAGCTAAGGGGGAACGAATGATCTGTAAATTTATCGTTCCATCTAGAGGAATAATTGGATTAAGAAATCAATTGTTAACTGCTACAGCAGGTGAAGCTATTATGACGCATCGATTTGTAGAGTACCAACCTTTAAAAGGTGGTATTCCAGAACGTCAAAACGGGAGTATAGTGTCTATGGAAAAAGGAAAAGCAATTCCTTACTCAATTGATAAATTACAAGATCGTGGACGTTTCTTTGTACATCCAAATGAGGATATTTATGAAGGACAAGTAATTGGTGAAAATACACGTCAAGATGATATGACAGTAAATATCACTAAAACTAAAAAGATGAGTAATGTACGTTCATCGGGAGCTGATGATAAAGCAAAAATTGTACCTGCTATCAAGTTTTCATTAGAAGAAGCTTTAGAGTATATTCAGAAAGATGAATATGTTGAGGTTACTCCTAATTTCTTAAGGGTCCGAAAAGTTTACCTTAAAGAAGTAGATCGTAAGAGATATAAATTATAGAAAATAATAATTTTATACCAACGGGATTTAATGTTAGCATTAAATCCCGTTTTTTTTTAAATTTAATTAATATAATTTCAATAAACTGCGCGTTTTTTAGTTAATTTGCTGCTGTTAACATCGTAAATAAATATATACGTATGAATTTTTTGTATTTCGATCCAGGATTAGGGGCAATGATAGTTCAAGCCGTTGTGGCTGTAGCTGCGGGAGTATTGCTTTTTTCAAAAAATGCACTATATAAAATAAAGTCATTTTTTGGCTTGGTTAAAGAGGGCGATTCTTATGACTCAATAGATGTTGATGAAGAAGATACCGAAGAAACCAATGACAAAAACCAGTAAAATACACGAAGCATCATTTAGAGATCCTTCTGGATATATCTTTCATGATGGGGATACACTTCGTAGGAAAATTAATCCCATATATTTTCCTCAGTATAAAAAATTAAAGGATAGCGGTTTTTTTAAAACTCTTATTAAAAATAATTTATTAATTCCACATGAAGAAACATCTGTTTCAGAAGATGAGATAATAATAACACCAGAGCATATCCCTTTTATAACAAATCCTTATGAATGGGGTTTTGAACAATATAAGCAAGCTGCTTTATTAACATTAAAAATACAGAGGTTTGCTCTTTCTAAAGGATTTATATTAAAAGATGCCTCCGCATATAATGTAACTTTCCATAAAGGAAAACCAATTTTTATAGATACACTTTCTTTTGATTTTTATGAAGAAGGAACTCCTTGGAGAGCTTATAAACAGTTTATTACTCATTTTTTTGGTCCTTTAGTTTTAGCTAGATATCATGGTAGTGAGGTTTTTAATATGCTGCAAGCATATATTGATGGTATTCCAGTAAAAATGATTTCATCTATGTTACCTCCAAAAACTAAATTGAGCTCTGTTTTATACCCTAATATTCATTTATTAGCTAAAATGGAAAGCAAGCACAGTGAAGATTATAAAGCGGAAACTAAAATTGCTAAACTTTCATTAAAATCACAAAATAATATTATTGAAAGTTTGTATAATTATATATCAAAACTTTCATTAAAAGAAGCAAGTGAATGGGGTGACTATTACTCTAAAACTAATTATAATGAAAAAGCTTTTAATACTAAGAAGGATTTAATTAGAAATTGGGTAAGTCCGTTAAACGCAAAAAAACTAATTGATATTGGAGGAAATGATGGAACTTTCGCTAGAACAGTTCAAGATTTAGTGCCACATATAATAGTAACCGATATCGATAGTAATGCTGTAGATGCAAATTTTTCACAGATTTTAAAAAACAAAGAAGAAAACATGCTCCCTTTTGTATGTGATGTATTACAACCAGCTCCGGGTATTGGCTTTAATAATACAGAAAGAGAGTCTCTAATAAACAGACTTGCAAATTATAAGCCAGATGTAACGATGGCTCTTGCATTAATACACCACATCACTCTTTCAGGAAATGTTCCTTTTGAAAAATCGGCAGCTTTTTTCGCGAAATTTTCAAAAAACTTGATTATTGAATTTCCGAAAAGAGAAGATACTTGGGTAGCATCTTTATTAGTTAGAAAACGAGAATTTATAAATCATTTTGATTTTTATAATCAAAGTGAATTTGAAAAGGGTTATTTGCAATTTTTTACTTTAATTAAAAAGGAAGAACTTGCGGGAACTAAGCGTGTGATGTATTTTTTTGAAAATAAAAACTATGGCAGCTAAAAAAAAGCAAAGTCTAATACATACATTTATTTCAAATAATAAACAGTATCCTATTATTGCTGCTATTTCTGCAGGATTATATCCAATTTTATTTTATTTCACCAACAATTACACCATTGTAAACACTTGGTCTCATGTTGGATTTTTTGTTTTATATTTTTTAGTATTACCCATAGTCTTATTTGTAATTTTAAATTATATTTTTAAATTTTCTGTCCTAAAGAGATTTCATAAATATGTGATTCCTTTTTTAAACATTTTTGCATTCTTGATGTTTATGATGGTTTGTTATTATGCAGGGATTAAATATAAAATAGCAGCTTTATGTTTTTTAACCGCAATTATTTTTTCGGTTTTCTTTTATAAGTTTTTTAAAAAAATAATTATTATTCAATTAATCTTAGCTTCAATAGGTATTTATACTTTAACTCCAAGATTAGTGAAATTATATAATCATTCTGATGAATGGACTAGCCAAATTGACAATGTATTAGATGTAGAATTTAAAAGAAAACCTAATGTATATTTTATACAACCAGATGGTTATGCTAATTTTTCAGAATTAAGAAAAGAAACTTATAATATAGACTATAGTGAATTTGAGAGCTTTTTAATTAAAGAGGATTTTAAATATTATGAAGGTTTTAGAAGTAATTATCCATCAACACTTTCTTCAAATAGTGCAACTTTTATGATGAAGCACCATTACTATAATAATGGAACTAGTATTAGTGAATCTTTAAACGCTAGAAATATTATTATTACTGAAAATGCGGTATTATCAATATTTAAAAATAATAATTATAAGACTTATTTTTTAGCAGAGCTTCCTTATTTAATACTTAATAAGCCGAAAATTGGTTATGATGAAAGTAACTTTTCATTGAATGATGTTTCATATATAGGTACAGGTTTAGGTGAAAGACAAGATATTATTAATCCTTTAAAAAAATATCTTAATGAGGATAATGAAAAATCAAAATTCTTTTTTATTGAAATATTTAATCCAGGTCATATTCATGGTAGAAAAGTAGATTCTGAAGGTGTTGAAGGTGAGCGAAAGCTATGGATAGAAAGTTTAAACAATGCAAATGAAAGATTATATGATGTTATAACCTTAATTAAAGAAAAAGATCCAAATAGTTTAATTGTGATTATGGCAGACCATGGAGGTTTTGTTGGAATGGAGAATACATATCAGATATATAATAAAACTCAAAATAAAGACATAATAAATTCTATTTTTACAAGTACCTTAGCAATACATTGGCCTAATAATGATGCACCAAATTACGATACTTCACTTAAAAGTGCAGTAAATGTTTTTAGGATATTATTTTCATATTTAGGAAATGATGAAAGTTATTTGCAAAACTTACAACCTGACGAAAGTTTTGTAATATTAAACGATGTCGATCCTAAAGGAGTTTATATGTATATTGATCAATCAGGGGAAATAACTTTAAAAAAACAATAATATCTTTAGCGTACTAAAATATACAGAAAATCATAAAGTAGAATGGGATAATTTTATCGCAACGGCTAAAAACGCCTCTTTTCTATTCCTACGCGACTTTATGGATTATCATAAAAATCGATTTGAAGATGTTTCGTTAATGATTTATAAAGGAGATAAGTTATATGCTATTTTACCTGCAAACATAAGTGGTGACGTAGTTTATTCACATCAAGGACTTACTTATGGTAGTCTTGTTTTGCAAGAGTCTGCTAAACTAAAAAGCACTTTTCTAGCTTTTAAAGAAGTATTAAAGTTTCTTTTTGAGGAAGGTGTTAAAAAACTGGATATCCGGCTAATTCCAACTTTTTATAATAGTTTGCCTTCAGACGAGTTAGAATATATTCTATATAAAGCAGGAGCAAGTCTCGTAAAGCGCGATATGATTCTGCTTATTGACTATCAAAATAAATTACAATTTCAAAAAAACAGGAGAGAAGGAATCAATAAAGCAAAAAGAAAAGGTTTAATAGTTAAAGTAGATGGAGATTATGAAAAGTTCTGGAATGAAATTCTAATTCCCAACCTTAAAGAAAAATACAATACCACTCCAGTACATTCATTAGATGAAATAAAACGATTAGCAACACGTTTTCCTAAACATATATATCAAGTTAATGTTTACCAAGATGATAAAATAGTGGCAGGTACTACCGTATTTCTTACTAAAAATGTTGTGCATCCTCAATACGTTTCTGGGGATCTGAATAAAAATGAATTAGGAAGTTTAGATTTGTTATACGATTTTATAATTAATCATTTTAAAGAAGGAAGAAACTACTTTAGTTTTAATACTTCAAGTGAAGAAAATGGGAAATTATTAAATGAAGGATTGTTGTTCTGGAAAGAAAGCTGTGGAGCTAGGCCGCATATTTTTAATAATTATGAAATAGACACCGATACCTATAAAACTTTAGAATTTAAAACTACATGATCTCTTTTTTAGATTTACATAAAATTAATCTCCGATTCGAAACCGAATTTAAAAATAAGTTTACCGACTTTTTAGATGCTGGATATTATATTCTAGGATCAAACGTAACAGCTTTTGAAGAGGAATATGCCAATTACTGTGGCACTAAATATTGTATTGGAGTAGGAAATGGATTGGATGCGTTACGCTTAATTCTTGAAGGGTATAAAGCTCTTGGAAAATTATCTGATGATGATGAAGTTTTGGTAGCTTCCAACACCTATATAGCTACTGTTCTAGCTATAAAACAAGCAGGTTTAACTCCTGTTTTGATAGAGTCTAAAGATGATATCTTTAATTTTAATTTAAATGAATTATCAAATTCAATAACTTCAAAAACTAGGGCGATTATGCCTGTTCATTTATACGGGCAACTTTCTCCAATGGATGCTATAAATGAAATTGCTACTAAAAATAATTTATTGGTAATAGAAGATGCTGCACAAGCTCACGGAGCAAAAAATAAGGAAGGACAAATGGCTGGTAATCTTGGAGACGCTGCTGGTTTTAGTTTTTACCCTACTAAAAACCTTGGAGCTTTAGGCGATGCTGGAGCAATAACAACAAATAACGAAGAATTAGCTGTAGTTATTAAGAAACTTAGAAATTATGGAACATCTTCAAAATATGTAAATGAGTATATTGGTTTTAACTCAAGATTGGATGATATTCAAGCTGCTTTTTTAAGAATTAAACTTCCTTCTTTAAATGCAGACAATATTAGAAGGCGAGAGATTGCTAATCAATATCTATCTACTATTAATAATCCAAAAATTAAATTACCAACTTTTAACGAGAATGAAAGCCATGTGTTTCATCTATTTGTTATTCAAGTTTCAAATAGAGAGGAATTCACTAATTATCTAACTCAAAATGAAATTGGGTTTTTAATTCATTATCCCATTCCTCCTCATCAACAAGAAGCTTTATTGGAGTATTCGAAATTAAGTTTTCCTATTACGGAAAAAATACATCAACAAGTAGTTAGCATTCCTATAAGTCCTATATTAAACAATAATGAGGTGACTAAGATAATTGAAGTTTTAAACTCTTATTAATTTGAAAATACCTAAAGTATTTAGAGACAATTTGCTGCTAAAGATGACGTCTTTAAATGCTGTTGTCATAAGTATTCGGTTATTAGTTTCCCTTTTTATACAACGTTTTCTTGCTGAAACAGTTGGAGAAGTTGGTATTTCAAAAATTGGGCAACTACGAAATTTTACTTCAATTTTAACGTCCCTATCTACTGGTGGAATATTTAATGGGGTTACCAAATATGTTTCGGAGTTTAAAGATGACGAAGAACAACTCCGAAAAATGTTTTCAACAGCTTTTGTATTCACAATAGTTGGAACAATTGTTACTTCTTTAATTTTATTTTTTGGAGCGGAAACCATCAGTAATTATTTGTTTGGCTCTTTAGATTTCGAATATTTAATAAAACTTTTAGCGGTAATAGTTCCTTTTATAGCTATGTATCGTGTTTTTAATGGAGTAGTTCATGGCTTGTCAGCGTATAAAAATTTTGCTAAAATTGATTTGTTTAGTTATTTGTTAGGAGCAGTATTATTAGTCATTTCTTTATATAAATATAATATAGATGGAGCCTTGGTAGCCATTGCTATAACCCCTGTAATTCAGTTTTTGGTTTTGTTATTTATATTCTTTAAAACATTAAAAGAATATATTCATTTTTCTAAATTATCATTCAAAATACCTTTTGTAAAAGAGTTATTAGCTTTCACTTTAATGTCTTTTGTGTCAACAGGATTGTTGAACTTTGTTGAAATAGACCTACGAACCATAATTCGTAATCAAATCACGGAAGTGGACTCCGGTATCTGGACAGCAATGACATTTATTTCAAAAAATTATATGGTATTTTCTGCTTCCATATTTACGCTATATGTGATCCCAAAGTTTGCGAGTATTAACACACAAAAAGGTTTCACTTCAGAAGTAAAGACCATTTATAAAACATTATTACCTTTATTTGGTATTGGAATGTTGATCGTTTATTTTTTAAGAGATTATGTAATTTTAATTATATATCCAGATTTTACAGCGATGGCTCCTTTATTTAAATGGCAACTGTCAGCCGATTTTTTTAGATTGGCTACTTTAGTTTTAAGTTATCAGTTTATTGCAAAAAAGATGGTTAGAAATTTTATATTTTCTGAAATACTTTCACTTGCATTATTTTACTTTATTGCGCGTTATTTAGTAAATGATTTTGGAGTAGAGGGTGTCGTAATGGCACATTTAATAAGGTCGGTTATTATGTTTGTAGTCGTGTTTTATTTAGTGTTTCGATATTTTAATAAACAAAATAAATTAAGTGTTAATGACTGAGCATAAACATTCATATAGAAATGTTTTAAATGCAACTTCACTTTTTGGAGGGGTACAGGTAATTAATATTATAATTTCTTTAATTAGGTCTAAAGTAATTGCTATGTTAATTGGTCCTTTAGGGATGGGTATTTCCAGCTTATTGCTCTCCACAATGCAATTGATTAATGGAATAACTAATTTAGGACTAGAACGAAGTGCTGTTAAAGACATCTCTTTAGCGAATAATGATTCAGATACAGAAAGTGTTGCTAAAACTATAGGCATTTTAAAAAAATTGGTTTGGATAACGATTACTCTAGGAGTCGTTATAATGATTGTGGCATCTCCTTGGTTAAGTGAAATTGCATTTGGAAATAAAGACTACACAATTTCTTTTATGTGGATTTCAATTGCACTTTTATTTAATCAATTATCAAGCAGTCAATTAGCTATTTTACAAGGATTAAGAAAACTACAGTATTTAGCAAAAGCAAATCTATTAGGAAACTTTATTGGGCTTTTAATAACCCTGCCTTTATATTATTTTTTTAGAATCGATGCTATAGTCTCTGCAATTATTATTGCAACTTTTATGAGTTTTGTTTTTACGTATTATTATTCTCAAAAGCTTGAAATTGACACCATAAAGATTACCAGAAAAGAAGCTATTTCTGAAGGTAAAAGTATGATCAACCTTGGTGTAATGTTGAGTTTGAGTAGTATGATTACATTACTAGTCGCATATATTATTAGAATTTATATTAATACAGTGAACGGAGGAGATGAACTAGGTATTAAAGAAGTTGGACTGTATAATGCTGGATTTGTAATATTAAATTCATATGTTGGAATTATTTTTAATGCTATGGGAACAGATTACTTTCCGAGGTTATCTGCAATTTCTGAAGAAATAGTTAAGATTAGAAAAACAGTTTTAGAACAAGCCGTAATTGCAATTCTATTAATTACTCCAATTATAGTCATATTCTTGGCATTTGCACCCTTAATTATCACCATCCTTTATTCTAATGAGTTTTCGCCAATCGTGGCCATGGTAAGTTGGGGGATATTAGGTATGATTTTTAAAGCAGTTTCTTGGTCAATGGGTTATATGATTATTGCAAAAGGTGATTCTAAAGTTTTTATAAAAACAGCAATCGGTTTTAATACAATTTTATTACTTTTTAATGGTTTAGGTTATTATTACGGAGGTCTTGAAGGCATAGGGTTTAGCTTTTTCATTTATTATATTATTCATTATATCGTTGTTAGAATTATTACTTATTATCGATATGATTTTTATTTTGAAAAAGGTTTCTATAAAATATTTACCTTTACGGTATCATTGTGTTTAATTGCTTTTTTAATTACATTGATATCGAATCCAATATTGAAGTATTGCTTAATGGCTTTTTTAATTATTGTTTCATGTCGTTATTCCTATAAACAATTAGATAAAAAAATTGAGATTAGAGAATATTTAAAAGATATTTTGAAAAGAAAAAAATGATAAATTTTTTAAAAAAAAGATATAGAAAATTAAAAAAAAGGAATAAATTCTTTTGGTCTGTTAATTGGATAAAAACGTACTATTTCAATTACAAAAAGTTTCCATATGCTATTGCAAAAAAACTTCCAGTATACTTTTATGGAAAAGTAAAATTATCAAGTATAAAAGGAGAAATCATAATAGATGCTCCTATTAAAAAAGCAATGATTGGTTTTGGTCAAAATTATGAATTGGTTTCAAAGTCAAAAAGAACAGCTCAATTATCATTAGATGGGACCATTGTTTGCAAAGGTCATGTGCAATTTGGAATAGATTATTTTGTATATGTAGCAAAAGATGCTTATTGTGAATTTGGACATTTATCTTCAATGGCGTCGAATGGAAAGATTATTTGTAAAGAAAAAATAGTATTAGGGAAATGTGCAAGAATTGGTTCGGAAGCCCAATTAATTGACACAAATTTTCATGTCATGTTTAATACAGAAACAGGTGAAAAGCATCCTATGAACGCTCCAATAACGCTCGGTGATTATAATTTTATTAGTAATAGAGTTACCATCATGCAAAAAACTAGTACTCCTAATTATTGCACAATAGCATCAAACTCATTATGCAATAAAGATTATACACATTTTGGAGAAAATATTTTAATTGGTGGAATACCAGCAAAGTTATTAAAAGAAAATATTTCTAGAGATTGGGAAGGAGAAAAAGAAAGACTGGAAAAGAATTTAATATTATATTAATTATTTTTCCAAGTGTCTAAATACTTTTGAGCATTTTTTTTATAATGGTGTTCCTTTTTTATGAATTCACTGGCATTTTTTCCTATTTCAATAATTAATTCTGGGTTTAAAATAAGTTCCTCAATTGATGATGCGATTTTTTGAGCATTGGGAAGTGCGTTAATTGCAACTTTATTCTCTAATTGGTAATGGAGGTTAAATTCTTCTTCAGCACCTGTAAAAACCACTTTTCCTTTAGCCATAGCCTCAAGTGCATTGTAACCTTGGTCGTAAGCTAAAACTTGATCTAAAACAATATGAGCTTCATTATAAGTTTTTATATACTCCTCATAAGGTAAGCTTTCAACTGTTTTTATTTCTAATTTATTTGGATATTTATTTTGAATAATTTCTAAGGCTTCTTCAAAATAATCGCTTCCTTTTTTATAATAATTTGCCCTGTTGATTCCATGAAAAATAATCACTTTTTCAGTAATTTTCAGAGGCATAAATTCTAATAGTTCAGTATTGATAGGATTAGCAATTAATCCTAAATATTTTGAATGTCCTTCTAACGGAATATGATAATCTAAATCTGAGGCAATGACCCCTTCAATACTATTAAATACAAATTCATGAAGCGATTTGTATTCAGGTTTTAAATATTTTAGAATAGGAGCAAAGTCCTTTTTGGAAGCTTTTCCCTTAAAATAAGGTTCGAGTATTGAATATTTAGGTTTTTTATCAAATGAATGTTTTACACTAATATAATCAGTACCGCAGGATAGTAAGAAAATTTTTTTATTTTTATTTTTTAAAAATGTAATAAATTCTTTTTCATATTTTGGTGTTACTCCAATAGGGCTTTCATTAATCAACTGTACGATATCAAACCCTTTTAGTGCTTCTTGATGTTTAAAAAATTGATTTTTAATAGAGACTGAAGTAATATCAATATTTAGAAGTTTATAAATTAATACTTTTATTTTTTTAGAAACACCATTGTTATATTTTCTATGAAGTTTAATATCAACTGGATAGTTTTTAAAATGATCACCCGTTGCTATAATTGTAACTTGATGACCGAGTTCAGTTAAGCCTTCCTTTAAAGAATTATGTAGTCTGCTGTATTCTCCAACTAAAAGTATCTTCATTTTTATGGTATATTTGACGTATACAAATCGAGTTTAAAAATACAATAATTAATGGCCCAAAATAGAAACGATAAAAAAATAAAAGTTTGTATTGTTACTATTTCACTATCAAAGGGAGGAGCAGAAAGATCAACATCTTTATTGTCTAGAATGCTTTCAGCAGAAGGTTTTGATGTTTTTTTGGTTACTTTAAACGATGAGATAGATTATCGTTATTCAGGGAAATTAATCAATTTAGGAAAAAACAAATCCAAAGAGGATTCAATATTTAGTAGATTAACTAGATTTATTAAATTTAGAAAACTTATAAAAAAAGAAAATTTTGATTTTATCATTGATAATAGAAATCGTCAATTTGCACTAAAAGAATTGTTTTACTTAAATTATATTTACAGAGGAAATAGAATTATTTATGTAGTTAGGAGTTTTAAGTTGTCACAATATTTTCCGGAAAATACATTTGTTAGAAAATGGATGATTAAAAAGAGTAAAGGTATTGTTGGCGTCTCTAAAGCCATCGCTCAATCTATCAATAAACAGTACCATACAGATAAAGCTATTAATATTTATAATCCAAAAGAAGATTTTTCTGAAAACAACAATAATATTGTTTTTAAAGAAAAATATATTTTGTTTTTAGGTCGTATTGAAGAAGCTGTAAAAAATTTAAGTCTATTATTAGAATCTTACAAAGGCTCCGTATTAATAAAAAATAAAATTCATTTAAAAATTTTAGGAAATGGACCTGATGAAAATTGGTTAGAACAAAAAATAACATCAATGGGACTGAATGATTTTGTAGATTTAATTCCATTTACACCTAATGTTTATCCTTACTTAAAAAACGCTAAGTTTTTAACTTTAACGAGCAGATACGAAGGGTTTCCACGAGTTCTTATAGAATCACTTTCAGCAGGAACACCGGTAATTTCTGTTAATTGTGAAAGTGGGCCAAATGAAATTATTAAAAATGAATTTAATGGTTTATTAGTTGAAAACTTTAACAATCAAAAATTATCTGAAGCTTATAATCGATTTGTCTTAGCGGAAGATTTGTATCTTCACTGTAAACAAAATGCAGGAAAAAGCACTAACCATTTAAGCGTAGATACAATTGCAAATCAATGGACAAAATACTTAAAAAATGAATTACAATAACTTAGATGAAATAGAGCTTCTAGATATCCCAACGATCAATGATGCAAGAGGGAATTTAGCAGTGATTGAAAAAGATATTTTACCTTATCAAATTAAGAGGGTTTATTACTTGTTTGATGTTCCTAGTGATTCCTTTCGTGGAGGCCATGCACATAAAGAGCAATTAGAGTTTTTAATTGCTTTAAGTGGGAGTTTTACAGTTACTTTAGATAATGGGAAATCAAAAAAATCATTCCTATTAAATAAACCAAATAAAGGATTGTTGTTGCCGACAGGAATTTGGCGAGAATTGGAGGACTTTTCTTCAGGTGCAATTTGTTTGGTGCTGTCTTCTGGAGAATTTGAGGAAAGTGACTATATAAGAGAATATAGTGATTTTAAAAAACATTAAAAAGAGCTTAATCTCATACCAAAACGCTCAAATAAACCTTTAACTCTAATTAAAGATATTAATAAAAGCCTTGGTTGTTTTAATAAAAATTGTTGTTTTGAATTTAAGTTATTAATATTTAAGTCTTTTAAATATTTTTTATACGAGGTTAAATCATTTGACATTTTATGCTGAATAGCAAATGAGTATCTGTTTAAATCTAAATATATTTTTAGTTGTTCGTTGTCTTTTGATAAAACTTCATACTGATCTAGATCCATATATGACCTCTTTAATGTAGGAGTGTTAGAAATTCTATTACTCCCATCCAAATTATGAGTAGCTGTAATTTTTGTAGAAAAAATTAATTTTGAACTTAATGCAGCTCTTAACCAAAGATCAGTGTCTTCTCCAGCTCCATGGGTTATCTTAGTATCGAATCCATTTAATGATAAAAAAAAATCTTTTCGCATACAAACTGCCGAAGTCCATGCTAGGCAGTCAATTAAACTATTTTCAAAATAATTATTTACAATTCCATTCCAATCATTTCCATTTTTTAAAATGGATGAATTCATAGGAGAGGTGAAATTTTCGTGATATTTTTTCTCGTAAGCAGTTGCAAACCATTTACCATTTGGAAATAAATTTGTTAAAGAATCTAATTTTTCTAAATGATCAGGATACCAATAATCATCGGCATCTAAAAAAGCAATAAATTTTGAACTTGCATTTGTAATACCAAAATTTCGAGCTATTGAAACACCTTCATTTTTTTTTGCAAATAAATTAATACGATCATCTTTTATGTTATTCACTACAAACTTACTTTTGTCAGTAGATCCGTCATCAATTATAATTATTTCAAAATTCGAAAAAGTTTGATTAAGTACACTATGGATAGTCCTTAGAACATCTTTTTCTTTATTAAATAATGGTATGACTACCGAAAATTTAGACATGTTTTTTGTTTTTTAATTCAATAAAATACTGCAATCTATATAAATCAAACAAAAACATGGAAGGATTATTAGAAAGCAAATTTGATTTTATAGGTTTTTTTAAAAGTTTGAAAAAATCACAAAATATACCATCAACTTTCCACTTATTAAGCAATAGATAACTCTTTTGAAGCGGTCTTAGATCTTTTTTTATTTGATTATTTTTTTCAAGTAAATAAGAAGATTTTACAGCTTCTAATGATTTTTTTAAAAAAGTATTATTGCTTTCCAACCCTAAGTGAAAAACAGGATTGTCTATATGCTTTACTTTTACATTATTCATGGAGAGATTCCCTGAAAACAATATATCTAGCCCATACGTATTCGAATTCAATGTATTGTTTTCAAAAAAGACCTCTTTATCTATTAATAAACTTGAAGAAACGATAGTATAGGGATTTTGTAATCTATCTTCTACACTTTTGGTTTCTCTATGATGTCCATATTTCCACCTTAACAATTGATCAGGTTTTGGCTTTTCTTTATTATAGCAAACACCACCAAAAATTACTTTAGGGTTTGTGTTGATGCTTAATTCAAACCTATTAATAAAGTCATTATATTTTGGTAATACATCAGCATCTAAAAATAAAAGTAAATTGTATTTAGCTTTTATTGCTAAAATATTTCTCGATGCTGTTCTCCCTAAATTATTATCGTTTTGTATATAAGTGCAAAATTCTAAACCATTAATAATTTTATTTGCATTAATTATATCTTTATTAGTAGAACAATCATCAATTATAATTATCTCAAAAGGAATAGTAGCTGTGATAGCTTGTTTGTGAACTCGATTAACAAGTTCAACTATCAAATAGTTATATGTAGGTATTAAAATTGAAAGCATATTTTCAATTGCTAATTTACAATTTACAATTTAAAATAAAGTGATTATATCTTGAAATGAAAAATAACTATCTTAGAGAAAATTTTATTTTACATATGAATTTCAGTAAACTTACTTTCTTACTTTTTTTATTTTTTGGAATTACTTCTAGTTTGTTTTCACAAAATGAAAGTTGGTTTTTTATTAGAGCAAAAAGTGAAAGTTTTAACCCGATTTTTGAGAAAACAAATAATGAATTAGTTTATAAAGGGAGGGATCATAAATTAAAAAGAATATTTTCTGATT
>CAJXEB010000057.1 GCA_913052585.1 uncultured Flavobacteriaceae bacterium
AAACCTTCGTCGCTATCAGCAGTAAAATCTGCGATACAGAAAATCTCTGGTGCATTTCCTACTGACATTTCAAAAGTAATACAGAAAGAATTTACTGTACCTCCTGCTTGATTTCCTGGGTTAGATTCCACAATAAGAAACCAGTTTCCTGTAATAGACTCTCCTGCAAAAGTAGAAGCGAAATCTCCACCTTGTGGCATATAGTCAGCTAAAGGTGCTCCTCCACCCCAAGTAAAGATATCATTTGAAGATAAATCTGTAAATACTAAATCTGCAGCTACATCTAATCCATCTGAACCTCCATTAGCAGCATCAAGCATTAAAATAGTACCATTTGGTGATTGTAAGCGATAAAGTCTATCCCCAGCTGAATCAGTAATTGAATTTATAATTACATTAGCAATTACATACTCACCTAAACCAGTTCCAATTACTCCTAAATCTCCAGAATTAGTAGTGTTAGTTACTGCTACTGAAGCAGATGTGTTAAGTGGAGGTGCAAAATCTAATGGAGTTTCTGTAGAACAGAAAGTAGAACTTGCAATTGCTCGGTTCAATAACCCTGATTCGATAGAGGTACTACCAGCAGGCCCATTAATAATTGTGGTTCCATAAGCCATCTCTGAGTGGCCTAGTGACTGCCCATATAACAGCGGTACTGTTAAAAAAGCACATAAAAAAGTTAAAAAAGTAATTTTTTTCATAATATTTTTTTTTATTTAATAAACAAATGTAAGCTATATTATTATTAATATTTATTTTAAATATTAATAATTTGCTTTTAGTTAAGTATTATTCTTATCGCACTAATCTTCCCCAAGAGTTATCTCCACACACACACACAAAATTGTTTGAAATTTATATTCCATAGTAAAGTCTCACTAATTTTAATATGAGAATCAGGAATTGATGAAGTGTTTTAACAAGACATGTCAGCAACGATTTTCCATTCACCATCAATCTTTTTAAAGATGATCATAAATACACCATTGGCATCTCCTACGCTTCTTTTTAGAAAATACTCACCCATTACCCAATAACTACCTTCCTCTATTTTAGAAATATCTTTAATTGTAAAATTTAAGGTGCCAGAATGTTCTTTGGTTGGATAGCCTTTTTTATAATTATCTAAGGTTTGTTGCCAACCTTTAGTAAGGCCACTACTACCAAAAAACTTTAATGAATCACTTTTCCAATAGCCTTGCATAAACCCTTCTAAATCATTATTAGACCAGGCTTTTTCTTGTATTTCCATCACCGATTTTATAGCCTCTTTATCTTCTTTTTCTGTAGTTTGTGAAAACCCTAATGTATAGGATAATAAACAAAGTATCAATATTAGTTTTTTCATTTTTTAGTGATTTTCATGAAATCTTCTGTAAATATTTTTTTTAAATATACTATTAATTCTTCGGCATTCTCTTTTGAAAAAACGAGCGGTGGTTTAATTTTTAATACATTATGATCCGGACCGTCAGTACTCATTAAAATACCATGATCTTTCATTCGATTTGCTAGATAATCGGTTTGGGCTGCTAACGGATTTAAGTTAGTATCGACCAATTCAATCCCAAGAAATAAACCTTGTCCTCGTATGGCTCCAATAATTGGAAATTTTTTAGATAGGATTTTTAATTCCGACTTAAGAAATTCACCAACAACCAATGCATTCTCTTGTAATTTTTTGCGTTTTACGTTTCGTATTACTTCCGTAGCAATCGCACAGGAAACAGGATTACCGCCAAAAGTGTTAAAATATTCCATTCCGTTGGCAAATTTATCTGCAACCTCTTGTGTACAGGCAACAGCAGCGATAGGATGTCCGTTTCCTAAAGGTTTTCCAATGGTTACAATATCTGGAACAACATCATGCAATTGAAACCCCCAAAATGTTTTCCCCATCCGACCACAACCGGTTTGCACTTCATCTGAAATACAAATACCTCCAGCCTCTCTTACTAATTGATAGGCTTTGTTTAAAAATCCTTTAGGTAATTCAATTTGTCCTCCACAACTTATGATAGGTTCAATGATAAATCCACCTACATTTCTTCCTTTTTTCTGAATAATTTCAATCTGTTTTTGCACTTCTTCTGCATAGGCTTCACCTGTGTTGTCTCCCCGGTATTTTCCTCTAAAAGCATCGGGTAATGGAAAGATGTGGGTATGTTCTGGAGCACCTTGACCTCCTTTTCCGTCAAATTTATACGAACTAATATCAATACACATATTTGTGCTTCCATGGTACCCAACTTCAGAAGCAATAATCTCTTTTTCACCGGTAACCGCTTTTACCATACGTATGGCAAGTTCGTTTGCTTCACTTCCCGAATTTACAAAATGCAATACATTTATTTCTGGAGGTAATGTTTCTATAAGTTCTTTTGCTAAATTATTAATATTTTCATGTAAATAGCGAGAGTTGGTATTGATAAGGGCCATTTGCTCCTGACCCGCTTTTACAACAGCATAATTTTCATGACCGACGTGAGCAACATTATTTACAGTATCTAAATATTTTCTTCCGAAGGAATCCATTAAATATTGCCCTGCTCCACGTACCATTTCGATAGGGACCTTGTATTGTAAGCTTAAACTTTTGCCTAAATGTTTTTTACGGTAAATAATAAGGTCTTCTTGAGGCGTATTTTCTTTTTTCTGAAGCGTTTCCGATTTAATCAACAAATTTGGGTCTGGACAAATGCTTTTCCATACGGCCATTTCTGAAAAAAAAGCTACGCCTGGATAATCTACTTTAAAATCTAAAAGAGACAACATCACTTGAAAATGTAGGTGAGGTGCCCAATTTCCATTTTCAGGATAATCGCCAATATTTCCAATTTTAGATCCTTTTTTTAGAAGGTCTCCTACCTTATTTTTAGTAGCACTTTCAACCGATAAATGACCGTACAGTGTATAGAATATAAATGTTTCTGTTTGATGCTCTAAAACCACCAATCCTCCATATTCTTTATCTCCAGCATCATTAATAGCAATGATCACTTCACCTTCAAATAGTGCATGAACAGCTGTTTTTGTGGGCAACCAATAGTCAATACCTAAATGAATACTTCTACATTCTTTTCCGGAATTTCCAATCCTATCATAGGCAGAAGAGGTATAAATAGGTCTGGGTTCTAAATATCCGCCAGCAATAATTTTAGTAGGAATTTCTTTTTGAAGTTGGTTTATTTTGAACTGAAACAATTCCAAATTATTAAATTCTTCTTGATGTCCAATCCATTTACTTGAAACACTTAAATCTATTGGATGTACTTTATTTTTTTGAATGCTTGGGAATAATTCAGATAAATGAAACGATTGATTTGAAGCCCAATCTTTAAAATTTTGTTCTTTTGGATGTGGAGTAAACCCACAAGCTTTTCTAAAACTATAATGAGCAAAATCTGGAGAAATAAGTCGCCATTTTTCTAATACTTTCCAAGCAGGCTTTTCACTAAGCCATAAATATTCATTGTCTGGTTCTTCAATTTTACTCATTGCAGCTCTAGTAACAATAATCACTAACCGCATCGCAATAGCATGGTATAAATGTTCCAATTCTTCTTGCTCTAAAGGGAATGTTGAATGATATCCTTTTACAAAGGCTAGGGAAGCATTTAAGGAATCGTTATGTCCCATAACACCATATGCGCAAAGTATTGCTACATCATTTATTGTTTGAGTGTAAAGGGCGTCACCATAATCTATTGCCGCTTTTGCTTTTGGATGAATTAGGTCTGAAGAAACAATAATATTATTGTCATTAGGGTCATTATGAACTACACTTTTACGAAGTTTTTTATAGGAAGTTTGAATTGCTTCAAATTTATTTTGATGATGCGATAGAATTTCTTTTTTTTGATCTGTAAATAAATGAAGGTGTTCTTTGGTCCAAAGTGATTGTGCAATATCCCAGTCAAAATAGTAATGTGCTTCGGGATGATCAAAACTCTGAAGGGCCTTCGTTAATATTCCACATTGTTCTCCCAAACTAAATCGAAAATCTTCTAATTGTGGATTTACAGAACTCCAAACTCTACCGGAAACCCAAGTTAGCATTCTCACAAATCGTTTCTTCCCAAATCCATCTGTTATTTCGGAAATAGAATTGTTATTTTTATCTGTAATAACCCTTGGAGCAATAAGATTTTTATCACTAGCTTCAATAGATTTCAATAAATATTGCTGAAAATCAAGATATTTTTTGTTTTCTTCTGGACGGGATATTTTTAAAACATACCCTTCTTCATTTTCAATTTTAATTCTAAAATTAAAATCAATATAACCAGGTAAGGAGGAAGCATTTCCTCTAATGCCATAAAGTTCGAAAAGAATTTTTTCGGCTTGTTCTGGTTTTATTTTGATTGTATTGTAATCCATTTAGTCTTTCCTTAAAAGCATTATTATATGTGCAGCACTCCAACTAAAATTTTGTGTATTTAAGCCTTCACCAGTGATAGGATGGTAATTTTATCGAATTGATTTTCCTTCTCCTTTTATAAATTTATTATCCTCCAAATTAGTATCGTAAAAATGAGATTGAATGCATTTTTTTAAATTTTTAATTTCCTTCTCGAAGAAGTTAACATCTTCTGTTTTATGAAGTGCGCTCGCTAAAGTTGAAAGATATAGTTTCTCAGCATATAAATAGGCGTTTAAATCTAGACTTTCTTGATCTAATGAATAAGCTCCATCAGCGTTATATATAATTTTTGAATTATCAAATCGAATGGCATTATCCATACCGCTTTTCCATTTTGCTGCGATTAAACTCCCATCGGTAGATCCATATTTACACAATCCATCTTGATCGCGGTTTCTATTCTGACACCACTAATCGTGCTATTTTTTTAGCTTTGGATACATGTGTTTTATAAAGTCAAAATCGGTGTTGTAATAGGAGAGACCCACTGCATGTTTCCAAGAATCCCAAGACCAAAAACCGTGTAACTATTTATAGTGATAACTAGGAAAAAGACCTTCGTATTTAATTTATCCCGTAGGAATTCGCCAATTATTTGTAAAGTAATGTTGGCTTTGGCTAATACTTCAGAATACTTATTGTCTGAAAATAAATCTTTTTTTTAAAATTTAACAGCAACAATAACAGCTTATTGAAAGAGCTTAGTTAAGGATATTTTTTTGTTTTTTGTAGAAGGAATCTGCTTGTAATTCCATGATTTCTCGTGCTTTTTTTCTTTTATAACTATAGAGTTCTAGTTCATCAGCAATGTCTTCATAAACACGATTGTTAATTTGCATATCTGTTTGTAAGATTGCTTCACGTTGATGTGCTTGTTGTTGGTTCCAGTTTTTTTCTGAATTTTCTTGAGTTTCCAACCTTATATCATAAACACCTTTAGGAGAAAGGAGTTTTGCTAAAATAGGAGAGGTTTCAATTGCTAAAAATAATAGGAATATAAAAAAGGAAGGTAACCAAGGAAGTTTATTAAGCGCATTTACACGAGCCATCAATCCATCAAAACCATCTATTAAAGGTTGTGTCTCTGTAATTTTTGTTTGATAATCTAAATTAATAGTCGCTATTTGATCTTCTGCAGTTTTAATTTTATTAGCATTGTTTTCTTTTAAAACTTGAAATTCAGCTAAAGCAACATCATGTTTTCCTCTTTTTTCTTTATAAACAGGACCCTTCCCTAATAATTCGGTCCCTTTTCTACCTTCAGCTTCAGCAATATAGGTTTCATATAAAGTTTCTACAGTTGCTTCTTTAGCTGTTACTTCATTTTTTAAGCCAACTATGTTTGCTTGTAATTCATTAACTGCTGGCGTAAATTGTAAGGCTAATTGATCTTTGTTTTCTAGAGTCATATCATTTTTCTCCTCCAATAAAACTTGATTAATTTCTTTTTCAAAAATCTTTAGTTCTAAGGGTTTTGCAATTACAATTGCAATAATAATAGCTAGTAAAAGTCGGGGAGTAGCTTGTAAAAGTTCATCAAAAAAACGATCTCTTTTTTTAATAGTAGAAACTATAAAACGATCTAAGTTAAAAATAAGTAGACCCCAAATAAAACCAAAAAATATGGCAGGTATATAATTATCAAAAACAGTATATAAAGCATATCCAGAGGCAATAAAAGCCATTAATGCGGTAAAAAAAACAGTTGCGCCAATACCAGCATATTTGGTTTTTTCACCAGCAGAACACGAGTCTAAAATATCGGTGTCTGCTCCAGAGCAGAAAATTAAAAAGCGTTGTAACATAATTGAAGATTTGATTGATGATATATTATAACGCAAAAATCATCAGATTGTTACAGGATACGATTCCGATTATAAAACAGAAATGTCTAAACAATTAATTATTTAGACATTTCTTATAACTTTAATGAAAAGAATGGAAAATTAGCAACCAGGAACTTTGAGTTCGACAATTGTATACAGATATCTATCATCTCTAATATTGACAGTAACACCTTTAACTTTTTTCATTACTTCTATAGCTTTCTCTTTAGTTATTTTTCTTCCATCTTTAAAATGTGGACCTTCTTCATATAAATAAAATTGTGCACCTTCTTTAGCAAGTTTTTCAATTGTTTTTATAGGATCTTTAACTGGTGTTGATGTTTTTGGTGCCTTTGGTGGTGGAGGCGGTATATTCGCTTCAGTATCATTCACGCCTTTTACAACTTTAGTTGCTTTAGGAGGAGGTGGAGGTATATTTGCTTCAGTATCATTCACTCCTTTTATAACTTTAATCGATTTTGGTGCTTTTGGCGGTGGTGGCGGAGCATTAGCACTTGTATCATTTACACCTTTTACTACTCTCATAGGTTCTGGCGCTTTGTCGGGAGCAGGAGGTAAAGGAGGGAAATTTGGAAAAGGGACCGCATTTTTACGTTGTTTGGCTGACATTAAATTGTATAAATAAGTTAGTCGATCTACATCAGACTTTTTAACTCTCATATTGTTTTGATCCAAATCATTGTATTTTTTGGCTAACTTATTGTATTCTTTCACCTGTGCTTTCGAAGCACCTTCTTGAATTGTGTTTTCAACAAGTTCTGAGCTTTCTTGTTCAATTTCTTTAGTGGTACTAAAACTGAAAATTAAAATGGCTAATAATGGGAGAAGTAAAAAACTTCTAATCCATACTTTACTTTTTGATGTTTGTGTTTTCATAACTGTAAATCGTTTTTTGATTAATGAATAATTAATTGAATTTGCCAAATGTGGCGAGGGAGTATTTGATGAAAATACTAATAATAACTTTTGATAATAACTGGGTTCAACTCCTTTAGATAAAACGGCTTCATCTGCTAGAAATTCATGATTTAATTTAATGCTATTTTTTGTTAGATATATTAAAGGGTTGAACCAAAATATAATTTGCAAAATTTCTATAAACAATACATCCAAGCTATGTTTTTGGCTAGCGTGGGTTTGTTCATGAAACAATACTTCTGCTGGTATGTCCTTAGCATCATAGCTAGATTTATTCAGAAAAATATAGTTAAAAAAAGTATGTGGAATTACATGTTCTCTAAGCAATACATTAATATATGAAGGAGTTTTAAACTTTGGATTTCTTTTAATTTTTAATAAAATAGTACTTAGGTTTTTACTAAAACGGAAGGTAAAAAAGGCAACTCCAATAAAATAAATCATCCATAAAATAGCAGGTAATAATTCAAGAAAGGTAATACTGTTGGATGCTGTACTCATAGCATGTGTAATCAATATAGGTGAAATAATTTCACTTGTTTCTGAATAGGTTGTAAATATGATTAATGGAATAATAAAAGATAATAGCACCATTCCTATTAAGTAGAAACGTTTAAAGGTGTGCATGTTTTCGTTTTCTAAAAACAATTTATAGAAAATTAAAAAAGCTCCTAAACAAGCGGCAGATTTTATTAAATACAATTCCATAGTTACTTCTTTTTAATTTCTGAATCGATTATTGACTTTAAATGCTCCAACTCTTTTTTTGAAAGATTGGTTTCTTGTGTAAAGAAAGAAGCAAATTGTGAAGCACTATCGTTGAAAAAGTTTTTGATCAAGCCATTTACATGTTTTGAAAAATATTCTTTTTTATTAATTAAAGGAAAATATTCTCTAGTTCTTCCTTTTTGCTCATAATCTATAAACTTTTTTATTTGCATTCTTTTTAATAAGGTAGCAACAGTAGTCGTTGCAGGCTTAGGATCTTGATATGCATTTATCAAATCTTTCATAATAGATTTTTTTAATCTCCACAAATGGTTCATTAATTCTTCTTCAGATTTTGATAACTTCATAATTCACAATTGTTATTCTACAAACATAGAACAAATTATTTAATTCTACAAATGTAGAGTATGGATGTTTTTATTTAAAAAATAATTTATTTGTGATATTAATGATTACAATTACTATTCCATAATAAAAAAACCTCCTATTGAGTGAGTTCTGTAGAGATGTTTTACATTAGCAGAATTAATTTAATAAAAGACGAAGTTGGGTTTAAGATTCCTGTCTTCGCAAGAAATATATGAGTTTTGAAAGAGAAGTTAAAAAAAGAGCAGAAGATAAATGTGAGTTTTGTGGACACGATGAACATCTTGAAATGTACATTATTCCTAAGACTCCAGAATATATTGAAGGTGTAGATACTGCTATTTTGGGCTGTAAAACTTGTATTTCTCAATTTGATGAGGAAGAAAACCGTGATTCAAATCACTGGCGTTGTCTAAACGACAGTATGTGGAGTCCTGCCGTACCAGTGCAAATTATGTCATGGAGAATGCTTCATCGTTTAAAATCTTTTGGATGGTCTCAAGATTTGTTGGATATGATGTATTTGGATGAACAACAATTAGAATGGGCAGCTGCTGAAGGAGATGCAGAAGATAAAACAGATGCTATTGTACATAGAGACGCCAATGGAGTGATTTTACAAACAGGTGACTCGGTTGTTTTTATTAAAGACTTAAAGGTTAAGGGGTCTAGTTTGGTCGCTAAGCAGGGGACTGCGGTAAGACGTATTTCATTAGATCATGAAAATGCAGAATTTATTGAAGGTAAAGTAGGTCCTACACAAATTGTGATTATCACAAAATATGTAAAGAAATTATAAGCCTTTTGGCATTATCTTTGCTTAATTTAAATTTAAAAATATAGATAATGAATAGATTTACCTTACTTTTTGTAGGATTGTTTTTTAGCTTAACAAGCGTAATAGGACAAAATATATATAACCTTGAATTCTTTACTCAAGAAACTACGCCTTTTACATTATTTATTAATGGAATTCAACAACACGCAAGTCCAACTATGAATATTAGGGTAGAAGGCTTTATTCAACCCGTATTAAAAATGCGAATGGAATTTGCTGATGAAATAAAACCAATTTCAAAAACACTTTATATGCCTGAGGAATCTTCAGAGATTTCATACCGTGTAAAAAACACTAAAAAAGGTTTTAAAGTACGATTTTTTAGTTCTACTCCTATTGAATTAGCACCAGCTATAATCATCCGACCAGATGTGATTGTAGTTCCATATGCTACCAAACCAGTTATATCTCAAACAACTACAACCACAACTATTGGAAACAGTTCAGGGGTGAACGTAGGTATCAATAGTAATAATATTAATGTATCTGTAAATATTGGAGGAACTGGAGGTGTTTATCAAGAAACAACCACAACTACAACCATAGGTAATTCTGGCAGTAATGTTTATGTAATGGAAGGTTATGACGGAAGTATAGGATGTGATTGGCCTATAAGTACTTCAGATTTTACTGAAGCTAAGCGTACTATTAAATCTAAAGCATTTGACGATACTCGAATGGGGATTGCAAAACAAATTATTCAATCAAATTGTATGTTTTCTGATCAAGTTAGAGATCTTGTTAACCTTATGGGTTTTGATGATACAAAACTAGAATTAGCAAAATTTGCTTATCGTTATACTTATGATATTGGTAATTATTTTAAGGTAAGTCAAGCACTAGTATTTGAAAGTTCTGTAGATGAGTTAAATGAATATATTGCTAACTTTGGTTGGTAACATTTATAACTAATAAAAAAGCCTCTCAATTTATGGAGAGGCTTTTTTATAGCATAGTACTTATAAAGTAACTATTTACTCATCTCCGTAAAATAATGATAAAACTGAGGAATGGTTTCAATTCCTTTTAAGTAATTCCAAACACCAAAGTGTTCGTTAGGAGAATGAATAGCATCACTATCCAAACCAAATCCCATTAATATGGTTTTACTTTTTAATTCTTTTTCAAATAAGGCTACAATAGGAATACTTCCTCCACTACGTTGTGGTATTGGAGTTTTTCCAAAAGTTGCTTCGTATGCTTTTTCAGCAGCTTTATAACCCAAACAATCTATAGGTGTCACATAAGCTTGTCCGCCGTGGTGTGGTGTAACTTTAACCTTTACTGAGCCAGGTGCAATACTTTCAAAATGATTTTTAAACAAATCGGTTATGTCTTCCCAGTTTTGGTTGGGTACCAATCGCATTGAAATTTTAGCATAGGCTTTACTAGCGATAACCGTTTTTGCTCCTTCACCAATATAACCACCCCAAATTCCATTAACGTCCAATGAAGGTCTTATAGAGTTTCTTTCATTTGTCGTATATCCTTTTTCTCCGTGAACATCACTAATGTCAATTGATTTTTTATAAGCCTCTAAACTAAAAGGAGCTTCTCCCATTTTAGCTCGTTCTTCTAAAGATAATTCATCTACATTATCATAAAATCCTGGAATGGTAATATGATTGTCCTCATCGTGCAGGGATGCAATCATTTGAGTTAAAATATTTATTGGGTTGGCAACTGCACCTCCATATAAACCACTGTGTAAATCACGATTAGGTCCAGTAACTTCTACTTCCACATAACTTAGGCCACGTAAACCGGTAGTAATGGAAGGGACATCTGGAGAAATCATACCTGTATCACTTATTAAAATGATATCGTTCGCTAATTTATCTTGGTTGCGTTCCACAAACCATCCAAGGCTTTCACTACCAATCTCCTCTTCACCTTCAATCATAAATTTAACATTACAAGGTAATTGTCCTGTATTTGTCATGTATTCCATTGCCTTCACATGCATGTACATTTGCCCTTTGTCATCACAAGAACCTCTAGCAAAAATTGCTCCTTCAGGATGTAATTCTGTTTTTTTAATTACAGGCTCAAACGGTGGACTGTCCCATAACTCAACAGGATCTGGTGGTTGTACGTCGTAATGGCCATAAACTAATATTGTTGGTAAATTTGGATCGATTATTTTTTCACCATAAACGATTGGAAAGCCTGGAGTTGTACATATTTCAACTTGATCACAACCAGCTTCTAAAAGTCTTTTTTGAACTACTTCTGCAGTATTAATTACATCGGCTTTGTAGTTGGAGTCTGCACTTATAGAGGGTATTTTTAGTAAATCGATTAGTTCGTCAATAAATCGTTGTTTGTTTTCTTGAATATAAGGTTTGGCACTTTTCATGAGTCTATAATATTTAATAATTTGGTCATACTTCGACAAGCTCAGTAAAGGCTTGTTGTTTGTTATTGGTCATTTACTCTCGATTTTTTATTTTATTATTGGAGTTCGTGAACCTTCGATTTCCTTAGCTTTTAAAAATAGTAACAAGCTTGTTTCATTTTGTTATTTTTAGAAGAATGGCTAAGGTAATAAAAAGCATTATTTTTCTGAAGTAGTTTCTTTGTAAATTGTAAATCTTGTTTATATTTGCACTCCATTAGCGGGCGTGATGGAATTGGTAGACATGCTAGACTTAGGATCTAGTGCTTCACGGCGTGGGAGTTCGAGTCTCCCCGCCCGCACAATATCAAAACGCAAGACACTTATAGTGTTTTGCGTTTTTTCTTTTACTGTTATTCCTAGCATTTCACCAATAAGTATTAAAAGTACTCTGTTTTTATTCGGATTAAATCGTTGATTTCTTCTGATTTTTGCTTTAAAGCCTTTGTTTATAGTAATATGTAGATTTTTTAAGTTCGTATTTAAATTCAAAGTTCTGTTGTTAAATGACGTGTAACGGTCTTCGTTAATAGAGTTAAACCTATCGAAAATAATATATTAGCTATGTTTTATAGATTATAATGTGCCATTTAATGCAAAACTAAAATTTACAACAGCATCTTTTTATAATAAACAAAAGATATGATAAATAAGGAGCTCGGAGTTATAAAATAGTTTTATCAACACATACTTTTAGCTTATTTAAGACGTTCGTGGTAAGCTGAATAAAGCGCAAGTGACCGGCCTTTTCTGGTTTTAATGAGTATAATCAAATTAGCGACCTCTTGTAAAAAGCGATTTTTTTATATTTCTAAAGTATTGTGTTGTTAAAAAGAGATGACAAAAAATAAAATTAATTAAAGTCCTCTTAAATCTTTAGCAAATTCTAGATATTCTTTAATTCTTTTTTTTTCAAAGGCTTTGCGATTACGCATGAGAGCAGCTTTAATATTAAGTTGAGATTCATTTAAAACAGACTCATTTATGCTATGAATAGAAAATAAGTACATTTCAATTACAATCGGTAGTGCTGAAATTCCCTTATCTAGTGCGATATATCGCGTACTTTTTTTTGTGCCTAAAGGTTTTATTTTTTCAATAAACCCAGCTTCTACTAAGAATTTTAGTCTATTGGTAAGAATATTAGTAGCGATTTTTTCTTTCGAAGATTTAAACTCTTTAAACCGAGATTTTTTATGTAGAATAATATCTCTTAAGATAAGAAGAGACCATTTATTTCCTAAAAGAGAAACTGAGCGAGCTATCGCGCATGTATATTTTTTAGGAAATTCCATGTTTTTTTTGTGATTTTAACTTGGTTATTTGGTTCTTATTACAAATGTACCTTAAATATTATGAAAAAACTGAAGAAAACAGATAACATCGCTTAAAAGATGTTATCTGTTTTTATTTTTTTTAGGTAGTTAATAAACAAACATTCTTGTAAATACTTTATAAAATACTGCTGAAAATATAAATCTGTCTTGACTTTAAAGAAACTATAAACTCTGCTGAGAAGTTTTTATTCAGTAGGAATTTATAAGTTATAAAAATTTATAAATCAATTTTTCATTGGGAATTAAATGTAATTATTAGTTGCTTAAAACAACTATTTATTGTATTATTGTGCTTAACTAATTTTAATAATTATGAAGAATATCTTAACTTTTGTAGCTTTATGCTTCACAATAATTACAAGTGCACAATGGGTGAATAGCACTTCCTGCAATAAAAATGCATCAATGGTTACCAATCAAGCAATAGAATATGCAATGAATTTAGAATATATGGCCGCTTTTGGTGCAGCAAATTCAGCATTGCTATTAGATGAGAGCTGTGGGTGTGCAAAACTAACATTAGCATTTATTAGTAGTTCAGATGTTGAATGGGGTAGTAGAGCAAAAAAACTTAGTGAAATTAATGTAGCTGATCTAAGCGATGAAGAAAAAGCTTGGTATGAGTATATGTCAGCCTCTTCAGAAGAGCAAGCAGCTTTAGATAAATCACTTATGAGTGATTTTCCAAAGAGTCCATTATTGAATTACTTAGCTACTTCGATGCGAGATTTTAATTCTTTTAAGGATTTTTCTGAAAAATTCCCCATGTATTCTTCTTCTGCATACAATATGATCTCTTATGGGTATATGAACGGAAGTTATGGCGAGATGAATGCAGATGAAGCTATGAAGTACGTTAAAATGTCTCAAAACATGCATGATGGACCAAATTCATATGATTCAATGGGAGAACATTATGCTTCGCTAGGAGATTACGAAAGTGCATTTGATGTTCAACTTAAAGCAATTGATTATGGGGTTTTTGCATCTCCTTACAGAACGAAAGCTCAACTGTATTATGCTAAAATCAATCAAAAAGATGTTAGTAAAAAAATCATGGAGAATCAAGAGGCGATGCAAGAAGCGATTTTATCTGGTGATTACGAGTCGTACAAAACCTTTGAGCATCCAGAAATCCAAGTGTCTACGGGAGACTCTAATTTAAGTCCTTTCTATATTTTTACGAAAGAGGATGTAACTAAAGACAATGTTTTAATTTGGAACTCTTTCGAGCTTTCGGAAATGAAAACCTACTTTTCTCCAGATATGAAAACGGCTGTAATTACATTTGTAGCAGACGGAGATTATACGATTAAAGCGTCTAATGAATCTGTTCCTTATGCAACAAGAGCATCTGCAACTTGGACTAATACTGCTAATGGATGGAAAATATTACACTCATCATTTGCTCCAAGAAGAGGGCGAAATGGTCTTCCAGAATAAATCAAAACATTTTATTAAAATTAATATTATAATTTTAGAATACGCATTATGAAAAATACCAAATTATTATTTTTTGTCACAGTTTTATTTATTTCTATCGGTAGTTTTACAGTCGAAGCGCAAGAAGGAGTTGATGCTGTTTTTACAATTGTTACTACAAAACATAAAAACTTGAATACAAACGAGGTTGAGCTTCTAAAAGCTGAGCAGGAGTATTATGATAAAGTAACCAGTAAAAATGAACTAATTATAGGTTCAGAAGTCTTACATCATATGTATACTGCAGATAATTCAGAAATCTTATTTGTTTATGTATACAAGACATGGGAAGCTATTGAAGATGCAACTGCTATTACACAAGCCTTAATAGAAAAAGCTTGGCCTAATGAGCAAGAAAGGAAGGCATTTATGGATAATAGAGACAGTTTTTACACGAGTTACCATACTGATGAAATTTTAAAATCTCAGCCTTTGGTTGGGCAAAAGCCATTAAAGACAAATTCGAATGAACCTATGATCGTATACCTTAGAATCTCTCAATTGGCTAATACGAAACAAGCAGTGGGAAATTGGGACACTCAAAACGAATACATCGATAAAGTGACTATGAAAAACAAATATGTTTTGGGGTATTATCCAAATCGTCATTACTGGGGTAGCGATAGTAGAGATTTCTATGAGGGTTTTATATATAGCTCTTTAGCTGATATGGAATCGGCTAATGCTGAAATGGAAGCTTTAATAGAAGCTGCTTGGCCTGATGAAAACGATAGAAAAGAATTTATGGATACCATGAATAAAGAGTTTACAGGTATGCATGGCGATTATATTTATCGCAACGAACCTTCTATGAGAAAGTAATCTTGTTTATTTAAAAGATAGTTAGATGGTTTAAGAATAATTTAGCCAAATTCTAAGTCTATATATTTTTATTCATATATCCCTAATCGTGTAAATGTCTCTATAACAAAACAAGCCTTAAAAAAAAATATTTATAGATATTAGATTAAACAAGTGATGCTTGCTTGTTACCTTTATTCTTTAGATTTTATTTCGTTAAGATGTGCAATAATATAGAGCTTGAAAAGTTAATTTTAAGTGTTCTTTTCTGTACTAAGTCCAAGTAAGTTTTTTTTGCTGCAACATCTAATTACTTTGTCGTTTTTGCACATAATGTTTAAAATTATGCAGCCTTTATTCACGACACATCAAAATGCACTAAAACGTTTATTGTAATAGTAGAAGCGGATTAAAATGCTCCTGCTTTTAAGGATCGAAATATACTTTATTAAATACAAAAACGATTCGTGTTTGCACTCGAACCGCTATTGCTTTTATACATTGTTGTGCGTTCGTACTTATTCATAAAGTGCTTTGTACCCCATAAGTCTGGCGATTGGCGCTAATAGCTTAAAGATTGCTTTTTGGAGTTTCCAATTTGGCTGTGCTAGCCTTATTTCCTTTTCAAAATTGAGCAATATCAATGCAGTTCTAAGGATATTTGGAG
>CAJXEB010000058.1 GCA_913052585.1 uncultured Flavobacteriaceae bacterium
AAACCTTCGTCGCTATCAGCAGTAAAATCTGCGATACAGAAAATCTCTGGTGCATCTCCTACTGACATTTCAAAATTAATACAGTAGCTATTTAAAGTCCCATTATCGTTGTTGCCAGTATCATCTTCAACTATAAGATACCAGTCTCCGTTGATGTCTTCTCCTAGGAAAGCAGAAGCAAAATCTCCACCTTGTGGCATATAGTCAGCTAAAGGTGCTCCTCCACCCCAAGATGTAACATCATTGGCAGAAGCATCCGTAAATACTAAATCTGCAGCAGTATCTAAACCGTCCACTCCACCATTCCCATCAGTTAGAACTAAAATTGTTCCATTTGGAGATTGTAAAGTAACTATTAATTCGTTTGCCCATTCTAATTCAATATTTAAATCTACACTAGCAATTGTATATTCTCCTAATCCAGCTCCAATCATTCCAGTATCACCAGCATTAGCTGTGCTTGCTGCAGTAGCAAATGTGCTAAATACTGTTGGAGGATCAATTGGTAAAGGTGTTTCTGTTGAACAGAAATTCGATTCTGCAATTGGTATTAATTCTTCACCAATAACGTTCATTATTAATCCTTGTACAGTATCATACTCAGTAATTGCATTAACACCACAAGGGTTAGATTGCCAGTACGTAGAGGCTGTTTGACCACTAGCATTTCCTAATAATGAGTGACTGTTAATAGTATCACGTATTAATATAATTTCATAAACTAAAGTTTCGCCAGCAGGAATTATACCTGATAGAGGAACGGTTATCTTGTTAGCACTGTCGGCAGGGTACATGTCATAGTTACTGGTTCCTTGAAGTGTTAAAGTTCCTCCAGGAAAAGTTCCAGATGGAGTTGAATAAACATTAACTGTAACTGGACCAGGTCCAGTACCACTAGCGGGCCAATATGCATAAAATTCTACAGCTATTACCTCAAAATCTTCAGTAATACCATGGTCGGCACTTAGATCAAAAGCTCTATACCAATTAGAATCATATGTTGTTGCGGTATCCCAACAAGTATAGAAGAACTGCAAAGTCTCATCTACATTTTGCGTTATTACTTCAACAGCTTGATTAGCATAAAACGGAATACTTTCTTGTGTAGGAAGCATTAAATTAGTGTCAATTGCTGTATGAGCAGATGAAGTTTGCGCTAGTTCATTGCTAGAATCATTTCCAGAAGAGAATGATTGACCAAATGCAAGAGGCACGGTCAATATTACACATAAAAAAGTTAAAAATGTAATTTTTTTCATAATTTTGTTTGTTTAATAATTAATCAAATATAAGTTAAATTACTAGTAAATATTATTTAGTAATAACTTTACTCCAAAATTTATTAACAAGTATTTTTTATTATTATTAATAGTGTGTTAATTTAGCAACCATTATTATCGTTTTTTAATCAATAAATTATTAATAAAAAAACTCAATTATTTTAAATGTCTAAAAACGTTATTAGGTTAGTTTTTATAAGTGCTTTAGTTCTTGTTTCTTGTAAATCCAAAAAAAATACTATTTCTTTATCAAAAAAGAAGTATGTTAAAACGGAAAAAGTTGTCAATACAACTAAAATAAAACGAACACCAAAAAATGCTTCGTATACAGAAGTTGTTGCCGTATACATCGACAATTATAGTGCAATTGCAAAAGAAGAAATGGTGCAATATGGTATTCCTGCAAGTATTACATTGGCTCAAGGTGTTTTAGAAAGTGGTGCGGGAAGAGCAGCATTGAGCAAAAAATCTAATAATCATTTTGGAATTAAATGCCATAAAGGATGGACAGGAGAACGCGTGTATCATGATGATGACGAATTGCAAGAATGTTTTAGAAAGTATAAAGATCCTAAGTATTCATTTAGAGACCATTCTTTGTTTTTAACACAACGTTCTCGTTATGAGGGTTTATTTAAATATAAAAAAGATGATTATAAATCTTGGGCAAAGGGTTTGCGTAAAGCAGGTTATGCTACCGATCCAAAATACTCTCAAAAATTAATTATAATTATCGAAAAATATGAACTCTATATGTATGATGATGAAGTTTTAGGTAAGAAATCTAGAAAGAAAAAAGAAAAGACTTCAAATGTAAAAAAATATACGGTAGAAAAAGGAGATTCTTTATATAGTATATCTAGAAAATTTAACATAACGGTAGATGCTTTAAAAAGATATAATGGTTTAGATAGTAATACAATAAGTATAGGGCAAGTATTATATGTTCATACTTTAAAGAATTAGTTGTTAAAATTTTTGCATAAAAAAAACCTCTTCATTTTGAAGAGGTTTTTTTTATGCATCATGGTGAGATTTATTTCTTAAGAGAACCTTCCCATTTCTTAAATTGTTCTGGTGTTAAGCTCTTTTTCATTTGAGAATAGAATACTTCATTAGCTTTTTTCTTGTCTAAGGTCAAAGTAGCTTTATTTTCGTCTACTTCAGATTTTCTTAAACTAACTTCTTTAGTTACTAGCGCTCTATATAAAGTTCTGTTTTGTTCTCCAGTTAATTCTAACTGGTTAGTTAATTCTAAAAGTTGAGTTTTTGCTATAACTTCTGGTCTATCTTGATTTTGAGATACACTTTGAGCTGATACATTTTGAAAACTTAACATCATTACGAATGCAAATGCGATTATTGAGAATAGGTTTTTCATTTTTTTCATTTTTATTTAATTTACTAAATTAATAATTTTACTTTCTAATAAACAACAATTAAGCCAAAAAATAAATTATTCTTCAATCGCTTCCAAATATTCTAAAAGCATAGCGACTCCTTCGTCGTGAACTATAGACCTTCCAATTTGTGGCATCATATAAGTAGGGATATTGCTTTGTATGCGACTTTCAATTTGACCTCTATGAGCATAAATACCGGTAGTTTCGAAATCAGTTTCGTATCTAAAATCTAATAAGAATCCAGTTGGCACATAGCCTCCTGGTTGGTGACAGTGTGCGCAGTTAATATCTATGTAACTTCTGCCTCGTTCAAAAATATCGAAATTCACTTCATCTTCCCAATCTGGTAAAATATCAATGTCTGAAACACTTGAAACGCCTTCAAGTAATCCAATATTAATAAAGTGTTGTAACTGGTTGATAGAAGTTTCTTCATTTTGAGGATTAAAATTCATCGCTCTCAATTTAGGTCCAATAGGTAATATTACCTCATATTTATGATGACAAGTAATGCAATCATCATTAGATGGGATTTGATATTGAACTTCTTGAGTGATTCCTTCAGCATCTAAATAGCTAACAGGGACTGTAGTTCCAGTATCCGAATATACCGCTTCTGTCATATCATTGTTCCAGATATATTCACCTAATTTCCAGATTCCTTCTGTTTTAATTAAAACGCGGGTTTCAATAATTATTTTATTTGAAGCAGTATTATTTTCATCTTCATAATAATAAAATGTTTTAGATATTAAGGTATTGTCAGGGTAAACAGGAAGTGAGCTGTCGCCATTATATTGCATAGCTTCACCTTCGGGCATTCTAATTAATCGTTGTTTGTGCGCATAATCTGTGAAAAGACGGCTATTTAAATCGTAAAGGTGTACGGTTGAATCAGGTGTTAAATTGGATAATTCACCGCTAAAAATTCCCATTTCCGAAAGGTTAGTTTCAAAAACCAAAGGAGCAACTGGACCTGGATCAACATCATCAATTGGTGTAAATACATCATCATCACTTTTACACGATATCGTTATTAAGGTCAATAGCAAAAGACAATAAATAAAATACTTTTTCATTATATAAATTTTTCACTAAAATACAAATTTGATTGTATTATCGATTGTTTTGGTAGAATTTAAAATAATTCTAAACAATAAAACTAAGATTGTAATTATTTTTTATTTTAACACAGATAGTTTAAGCCATTAAGTATATTTAAATTTTAAAATTGACAAATTATTATTATGAAATACTTATTTACCCTTTTTATGTTTTTAGGAACACTTTTATCTTTTTCGCAAAGTAGAACGATTCCTTTGGATACGCTTGTAAAAACCACTCATAATACTACCGTAAAGGGTCAAAGTTTTTCTTATACTGCTGAAACTGGTACACAACCAGTTTGGGATAAAGAAGGTGATCCAATGGCAACTTTATTTTACACCTATTATACTAGAAACAATATAAAAGATAGAGCGAACAGGCCATTAATTATATCTTTTAATGGAGGTCCTGGATCTGCATCTGTTTGGATGCATGTAGCTTACACAGGTCCTAGAATATTAAATATAGACGATGAAGGTTATCCTTTGCAGCCTTATGGGTTTAGAAGTAATCCCAATTCTATAATTGATGTTGCCGATATAGTTTTTGTAAATCCTGTTAATACTGGATACTCACGTATGGTTGCTGATATAGAAGGGGAAATGCCAGACGACAAATTATTTTTTGGAATCAATGCAGATATTAAATATTTGGCGGAATGGGTGAATACTTTTGTAAGCAGACATAATCGCTGGGAGTCTCCTAAATATATTATTGGAGAAAGTTATGGAGGAACTCGGGTGATGGGCCTTTCAAACGAATTGCAAAACTCACAATGGATGTATTTAAATGGGGTTATTTTAGTTTCTCCAGCAGATTATAAACTTTACAGTACGGGTCAACCTGTTTATTCAGCAATTAATTTACCTTATTTTACTGCTGCTGCCTGGTATCATAAAGTATTGCCTTTCGAATTGCAAAACAAAGATTTATTAGAAATACTTCCTGAAGTTGAAGAATATGCTATCAACATATTAATGCCAGCACTAGCAAAAGGTGGGTTTATTAGTGATGAAGAAAGGAATGAAGTAGCCGAAAAAATGTCCTATTATTCTGGACTGAGTAAAAAAGTTATTTTACAACATAATTTAGAGGTGCCTACTAGTTTTTTCTGGAAAGAACTGTTGCGTGATAAAACTGGTCACACTATTGGGCGGTTGGATTCTCGTTATTTAGGATTGGATAAAATGGAAGCGGGGACAAGTCCAGATTATAGCCCAGAGCTTACTTCTTGGTTACATTCCTTTACTCCAGCAATTAATCATTATATAAAAGCAGAGTTAAATTTTTCCACAGATATAAAATACAATATGTTTGGAAATGTACATCCTTGGGATCGACGAAATAATAATACTAGAGATGATTTGCGTGAAGCAATGGCAACCAATCCTTATTTAAAAGTATTGAATCAATCGGGTTATTATGATGGAGCTACGACGTATTTCGCTGCAAAATATTCATTATCACAAATTGATCCTAGCGGAAAAATGAAAGATCGTTTTACCTTTAAAGGATACCGAAGTGGTCATATGATGTATTTGCGAAATCAAGATTTAATTAAAGCAAATGATGATTTAAGAGATTTTATAAAAGATTCTTCTCCGAATGGGAAGGCCGCTAAGTATTAATTTTTTATAAAATCTAATTTCATGGTAACAGAAGCGCTTGTTGATTTTGAACTCGTTTTAAAAGTGTCTCTCCATTAATAATTTTTTTTATAATATTTTGGGCATGATATTTTATTTTATCGTTGAAGAGCCACCGTCTACATGAAGTATTTGGCCTGTAGTCCAAGAAGATTTATCTGTTAATAAGTAGGCTGCTGCCTCTGCAACATCTTTTGCGGCTCCTATTTTTTTTAATGGGTTTTTTTCAGCCTGAGTAGCTATCTTTTGTGGAGTATTTAAAAATTTACTTGCTAATGAAGTATCGGTAATAGAAGGTGCAACCGCATTCACTCTTATTTTAGGAGCTAATTCTGCTGCTAGTGACCTTGTTAACCCTTCAATAGCTCCTTTTGAGATGGAAACTTGAGAGTGGAAATTAAACCCGTTTTGAACCGCAATGGTCGAGAATAATACAATTGATGAATTTTCGCCAGCTGCTAATCTTGGCATTAGTGTTTTTATTACGCTAGTAGCACCAACAACTTGTAATTTAAAATCAGAAATAAAATCTTCGTCTGTAAATCGTTTAAATGGTTTTAAATTAATACTTCCAGGGCAGTATACTAAGCCATCAATTTCATCTGGTAAATTATCAAGGTTTAAGGAGTCATTTAAAACATTAAATTTCTGATACTGTACCTTGTCGTGATTTTCGACTTTATTTTCGTTGTAGGTAGCGAAAACATTGTTTTCTTGGCTTGCAAGTATGTTTACCAATTCTTTTCCTATTCCGGATGAACCTCCAATTATGACATAGTTTTTATTCATATTATTTTTGTTTTATACGATATTATTTATTCCTATTTTATACTGTTCTAAGGCTCTTGTTCTTGCAAATTTATGATCAATCATGGGTTCAGAATAATCCTGTGTCCCAAATTCTGAAATCCATTTATTGATATAGCCTTCGGATTTATCGAATTTTTTTAACTGCTCTATAGGATTGAAAATCCTAAAATATGGAGCAGCATCACACCCTGTTCCAGCTGCCCATTGCCAATTTCCATTGTTTGAAGAAAGCTCATAATCTAAAAGTTTTTTTGCGAAATAAGCCTCTCCAAAACGCCAATCGATTAATAGATGCTTGCAAAGAAAACCTGCGGTAACCATCCTCACACGATTGTGCATATATCCAGTTTCATTTAATTGTCTCATTCCTGCGTCTACCATTGGATATCCGGTTTCACCGCGACACCATTTATTAAAATCGTCCTCATTGTTCAACCATTTAATGCCATCATATTTTGGTCGAAAGTTCCCAGTGACCACTTGGGGAAAATGAAATAGTATCTGCATAAAAAATTCTCTCCAAATTAATTCACTCAAGAAAACTTCACTACTATTATCAATTTTTGCTATTATTTGGCGAACGCCTATAGTTCCAAATCGAAGGTGCGGACCTAAATAACTTGTAGAATCTAGGATTGGAAAATTTCTAGTTTCGGCATAAGTTTTAACACCATTAAGATTAAAATCTTTTATATAGATACTAGATGCTTTAAACCCAAGTTCTTCTTTTTTGGGAAATGGATAATTCTTTTTATGGAAATTTTCAAAAGTAATTTTAGGTTTTAATGCTACCGGAATATATAATGACAACCACTTATTTTTAAAAGGAGTAAACACAGTGTATGGTTTACCGTCAGCTTTGACCACTTCGGATTCCTCAAAAATCACTTGATCTTTAAAAGAAAGTAATTCAATACCATTAGCTTTTAGGAGTTTTGCAATTTTTTGATCTCTTTTTATAGCATAAGGTTCGTAGTCCCTGTTAATAAAGACCTTATCAATAGTATAATTCTCTATTAATTTTTTCCAAAGTTCTTCAGTGTTCCCTTTTAAAATTAAAAGAGAACTGTTGTTTTTTCGAAGAACAAGATTGATGTCAAAAAGTGTTTTGTAAATAAAGTTTACTCGTGGATCATCATTGGGCAATTCGTTAAGAATACTTTCATCAAAAATAAAGATGGGCAATACGTTCTTTTTTGTCGCAATCGCTTCATAGAGGGCAATGTTGTCTTCAAGTCTTAAATCTCTTCTGAACCAAAATATGGAAATCTTCATAGTTTAATTTAATTATTAGGACTTGTTAGTTTTTTTAGCATTCCATTAAAAATGGAGCCATGAAAAGGTAAGACCAAATACCAATATAACCTACCCATAAGTCCTAAAGGTCTAAATGTAGCCGTTTGAATAAGTTCACCAGATTCAATTTTAAATTCAAGCCAAGCTTCACCAGGTAGTTTCATTTCAGCAAATAAAAGTAATCGACCTTCGTTTTTGTTTGCATACAATACCCTCCAAAAATCTAATACATCTCCAACGTCTATAGAATTAGGGCTGGTACGACCTCTTCTAAGTCCAACTCCTCCTGCTAATTTATCTATAAAACCTCTTAATTTCCATAACCAATCTCCATAATACCATCCTGTTTGTCCACCGATGCTCCATATTTTTTCAATACAATCTTCCCTATTATTAAAGATCATTTTTCGTTGATCTTTATAACATCCAAATGTTGGAATTTGAATGAAATCTGAAATATGACTACTAAATCCGCTACTGGCATAAGCATCCTTCCAGCTTGAGACAATCTCGTTATTTTCAATTTTAGCGAACGCCTTTGCTAAAGATTCTTTATAGCTTATAGGAGTAACTTGCAAAATGTAGTTTATTTCGGTGTTGCGGCAAATAACTTCTACTTTCATACTGTTTACTAAGGCTGCTGCTAACCTGTAGGATGTAGATGTTACAAAATATAACCAATACGAAGATAGGCGAGGAGTCATTACAGGAACCGTGTATATTTTCCGGTTTAATTTTCTCATTCGACTAAACGCTAGAAGCATTTCTTTATATGATAAAATATCTGGTCCACCGATGTCAAAATCTCGATTATATGTTTTTTTATTAAAAATAGATTTTGAAAGAAAAGCAATCACATCTGAAATGCCAATTGGCTGACATCGAGTATTTAGCCATTTTGGAGTTATCATAACAGGAAGTTTTTCGACTAAATCTCTAATAATTTCAAAGGATGCGCTTCCAGATCCTATAATTATACCAGCTCTTAGGGTTGTAAAATTATAAGTTCCTTTATTTAGTTCTAATTCTACCGTTTTTCTCGAAGCAAGATGCTTGGACAATTCAGTTTCATTAATAATCCCACTTAAATAAATTACATGTTGTACTTGAGTTTTGTTTATTGCATTTCTGAAATTTATAGCAGATTCTTGTTCTAGTACCTGATAATCTAAAGATGCAGACATGGAATGAACTAAATAATATGCGCCATCAATATCTTTTGGAATCGTTTCAAGGGAATCTTTGTCTAAAAGATCAACTTGAAAAATCGATATTTTTGATTTTATGGATGAAGGTGGATGAAACCTATCAATATCCCTAACACAGCAAACTACCTCATGTCCTTCTTCTACCAAAAGAGGAAGGAGACGTTTCCCAATATATCCTGTTGCACCGGTTAGTAGTATTTTCATTTTTTATTTCAATTCTATTTTGTCGATTATTAACTGGAAGTTTTCATTTTTTTTATTTCCAATTAAAAATACGACTTCTTCTATAGAATCATGGTAGAAATTAGGACTATTAAGTTTTCTTCCTCTAAAAGAAGGATACATTTCTTTTAAAGGTATTTCTATTTCTTGCCATGCACCAGATGTAGAGAATGTTTTTATATAAGAATAGTAATTTCTTGAATTATCTTTTATTCTTAATTGATAATCTTTTCCATCTCCTTTTATTTTTAAGTAGATTTTATTTTGATCAGTTACTTTTAAAGGATTAAAAACATAGCGCACTGAAGAAAATCCACCGTTGTTCTCTAAAGATACCACTCCGGAAAATACACCAAACCCATCTTCACTTAAGGTGATGGTACTAGATGATCTGCCACCCATCACATTATCGTCTACTATCCTCCAACTATATATATTTGAGTTTTTATTAAAATTGAAAATTTTAATTGTAGTGGCTGGAATATTAATTAATAAAAGTAATAATAAGAAATTCATAATTATAAAATGTTTAACAAAGCACAAATGTAATTAAACAAAATACATTTTGGTTTGTTTTATGAATGTATTAATTACATATTACTAACAATACTCATTAGAAAAGGGTTTACCGTTAAGTAAACCCTTTTGTTTAATTTAGATTCTTCGCTTACGCTATGAATGAAAAATTGCGATTAGTGCTGACTTTTTTTAAAGCCATAGGTGTTTTGTCCAATAAAATCTTTAGGAAATTTATCATCACCCTTAAACCCAATTTCAACGGTTCCACTTTCTTCAGGGATGTAATTTGTTTTAAAAATATAATCCCATAGACTTAAACTAATTCCATAATTCACCCCATTCTTTCCTTCTGGTAGCACGCTAGCGTGATGGTATAAATGCATCACCGGATTATTTAATATATACTTTAATGGTCCCCAGGTAATTTTAATATTAGAATGATTTAAATGGCCAATCGCGATGGTGATAAAGTGAACAATAAAAGCCTGTTGAGGTTCAAAACCACCAATAATAATTACACCAAAGGTTTTAAGTGGTTTATAAAATATATTCTCCATCCAATGGTATCTTAAATGAGCAGCAAACCCCATTTCTTTTACACTGTGGTGTACTTTATGAAACTTCCATAGAAAAGGATATCTATGTAATAACACATGAGTAAACCATTGTACAAAATCAAGTATAATAAAGAATACAAACAACTGTAGCCAGGTCGACCAATGTGAAATATCAAAAACCACCAAACTATTTGAGCTAATATTAATTTCGGCAAGGAGAAGCCCTAAAATATTATAGACACCACTAATCACTATAGTAAAGATGAAAAAATTGAAGAACATATAAAATCCATCTAGCCAAAAATCGCGTCTAAGTATGGATTGTTGTTTTCGCCAGGGGAAAACAATTTCCAGCAACCAAACAAAAATTGAGATTGCTATAAGACCCCAAAAGTAATTGTTATACCAAGGGACTTCAAATATTATAGATTTCCACGTCCAATCTACAGTGCCTAAAAAGGCGTTAATAAAGGTGTCTAAATATTTCCCCAAGTTCTTATCTTAATACAGTTAAACTATGTCTTTCTAAAACGTAAATGATTAAAACTACTTCATTCCGTCCAAGCGCCATCGTTTTTTTTACATTATTATAATCTAAAAGTTTTGTGAGTACAAAGGTAGTCTGTGCAGATCGCCCGCCACTATAATAATATACAATTATTTGGTCATCTTTTGTTATTGTCAAATTAAATTTACCATTTATATTTTCTTCTTTAAAATGAATGCAACTAATTTTTTACATAATTTCTCTGTCTTTAGGATCCTACATAAATTATGTCAGGCTACATATTAATAACAATAAATTGCATTTATTTAGCACTTTATAATGATAAAAAAAGTTCTTTATTTTCGTAAACCCAAAGCGATAAAGCATTCGGACTAGAAGGCAAGTCTAATTTCGTAATAATATTTGAACGGTGCTTTTGTATTGTTCTTATTGAAACTGAGAGTAATTCTCCTATTTCTTTTGAAGATTTTTCTTGAGCAATTAAGCGAATAATAGTACGCTCAGAAGGGGAGAGGTACTTAATTTTTTCGAGCTCAGGATAAATTTCCATTTCAAAAATTTCATTAAAAACCTTACTAGCATAAAACACTCCTTTCATTGCAGCTTGGATACAATTCTTAATCTCAACGAAAGGTTCATCTTTAAGTAAGTATCCAGAAACACCCATTTTTTGCGCTTTTAAAATCACCTCTTTTTCTTTATAGGAAGTAAGAATTATAAAACGAGTATCCAAGCCTCTTGCTTTGCATTTTTCAATGACCTCAAAACCTGTCAAAATAGGCATATTAATATCTAATAGTGCAATCGTTGGTTTTTTAGAATATATCACTTCTAGCGCTTTAGCACCATTAGAGACGCCCTCTAAAACGTTGAAGCCATAGTCCTGCAATTCATCCACTAAACCTTTTAAAAGCATTGGGTGGTCATCAGCTACTAGAATAGTAATATTAGGATTCATTTTTTATAGGTATAGTGAAAATAAAGTTTGTTCCTGTGTTCAATTTACTATCGATAGAAAGCTTTCCTTCCATAATTCTAATTCTTTCGAAAATAGTTTTTAATCCTAAACTATTTTTATTTTTACTATCAGCTACATCAAAGCCTTGTCCGTTGTCAGAAATAAATGCGATGATCGTATTTTTTTCTTCTTTAACTGAAACAGTTACCGCTTTTGCTTTTGCGTGTTTTACAATGTTAGTTAAACATTCTTGAATTAGTCTGTAAAAATTTAAGCTCGTACTTTCTGTGAAATTTTCATCTATATTATCTAGGTCCACTGTAAAGAATAGGGGAGTTTGTTTGTCATATTCATTAATCAATTGCGCTATGCTTTGAGACAGTCCTAGTTCTTGAAGTAAAGCCGGATATAAACCTCTAGAAATACTTCTAACTTCTTCAAGGGCATTATTGGTTAAGCTTGTAATTTCAAATTGGTCTAGGTTTTGAGATTTCTTCTTAATTAAAGTTAACTTTTGTCCCAGACTATCATGAAGTTCTCTCGCAATTCTTGTTCTTTCATCTTCTTGAGACTGGATTAAATCTTGAGAAAAAATTTCTTGTTGCTTTTTTTCTTTAGTCACATTATTTTTTGATTTAAAAGCGGTAAACAACAAGAAAATAGCGATAAGACCCAATCCGCCAAAAAGGATCCAAAGGTTTTTAATGCTATTATTAGAATCTAACAGTGCTATGTTACTTTCTTGTGTTTTGATTTTTAAGCCTTGTTTTTCTGATTCGTACTTAATACGTAAATCGTTGATTTTTGTGGTTTTCTCCATAGAAAAAATACTGTCTTGTATTTTTTGATATTTTTTATAATTGTCCAAAGATCCCTTATAATTGCGTGCTTTTTCTTCAACTAAATGTAAAATATAATAAGCATACCTCTCTTGACGTAGATTATTTACTTTAGCAACATCAATAGCTTTTAGGGCGTATTCTCTTGCTTTAGATAAATTGTTCATATCTAAGTACGTTTCGGCAATATCATTACAAGTATGCGCTATATCTTTATTAAACCCTTGATTAATTGTTAAGGGTAATGATCTTAGAAGATATTCAAGAGATTTTTCATAATTTTTTAAAAACCTATAAGAAGAACCTATATTTTGTAGCACGTTACCGGTGGTAATAACGGATGTTTTTGAACACTTCAAAAGAAGTATCTCATAAAGCTCTATTGCTTTATAAAAGAGATTATCTTTTTGGTATTTCATCGCTTCTTTTTGGTATGTCACAGCAATACAAAACTCGTTCATCAAAACACGCCTATCTTTTAATTCTTTAAAAATAATTAAGGCACTTTCGAAGCTCGTACGCGCCTTGAAAAAATCTCCAGTATTCAAATAGAGTTTCCCTATTCTTTCTAAATTAAGTGCAATTCCTGGTTTATAAGCACTCTCTTGATCAAGTTTTAAAGATTGTAAGTAATAGTCTAAAGCTAGATCATATTTTGAATTCTTAAAATAACTGACCCCAAGTCTATAATAGCATCGTGCTATTTGTGAATTATTGTTCAATTTTTCAAAAATGATAAGTGCTTTTTTAAGCAAGGCAACACTTTCTAAATAAGGCCCTTTTCTTTCGTAGTACTTGGCTTGGTGGAAATAGCCATAGGCTATTAAATTTTCATCATTTATTTCCTTAGCGCGCTCTAAACCATCCAAAACAAGCACAAGTGCATCTTCGTAATTCTTCTGCTTATATAAGTCTGTGGCAGATTGGTATGTTTTAGTAACTTCATCCTGTACAGAAATAGTTTGAGCATTCAATCCATAAAAGGGAATAGTAAATAAAAAGAGGAGAAAAAATGCTTTCAATAACTTATTGATATTAATGTTTAACAAATGTATATATAAATTAATATAATAATAAAGGATTAACAAATTTAAAACTCTTTTTGGGGTTGTTGATTTTTTTAAAAGGAACTCTATTTTTCATAAGATCATAATCTTAATATTTTTTTTAGGTTAAAGTCATAATATTCACCTTTATTTATTCCGAATTTTCGGTGAATGAATAAAGGTGAATATAAATAGTTTAAAACCTTCAATAAGGTTTATTTACGATCATCTGGATAGAATTAAATCACTTTAGTACGTATGGGTACGTATATTCCACACGCAAATTAATTTTATCTTCGGTCCCTCAATAAAAATCGCCTTGAAAACTATAATTTTCGAGACAGAAAAAATAAAAAAATAAAAAAATGAAAAAAATTTACCTATCATTGATATTAGTGGCTTTTGTCAGCCTACTGTTTGTAAACTGTGAATCGGATGATGAAGTCATCGAAGAAATTGAAGTAGTTGTACCTGTAGACCCTATTTCTCTCGAACGTGAAGAAGGTGGTCAAGATGCGATAAACATATTAACCGAAGAGGTCTATACCAGTTTGACAATAGAACTTGCCTATCTTGAAGGGAATCGTCCTCAGCAAAAATCGTTAGATTCGTTAACAGTTTTTATTAACAAAAGAGTAAATAAGAGTGGCGGTATAACATATGTTGAAACAGTACTTCCTAGCGAGACAATGCCATCCGGTGTGACTTTACCATATGATAAAGAACTAGAGATTGAACAACAATATCGCACACAATTTAGAAGTGAGACGAATCTTGCCTTGTGGATCTTAATGGTTGATGAAGTGATGCTAAATGAAGATGGTACTAATGATGATGATACAATTGGTTTTGTGTATAGCAATACCGGTATGGTATTGAGTATCCCTAATATTACATCAACAGCTGAGGGTAGTCCAATCTCCGGGTATGATGGAGTGGAGGCTTCTACTTTACAGCATGAGTTTTGTCACTGGCTTGGGATATTTGGACCTCGAGCAGATGCTTTGCATGAAGCTGGTGAACACGAAGGTATTGGCGATGATGGGGATGGAACTGGTCATTGTAAAGTGCCTACCTGTTTAATGTTTTATTCATCTAATAACCCTCTTCACGGAGGATGTGTTTCAAGATTTCAAAGCGAGTTTCTTGTAGAATTAGATGCGCTTTGTATCGCAGATTTACAAGCTCTTGGAGGTAAATAGTCTCGTTTAAAATAACGTAAATAAGGATTGTATAAATTTAGGATTGTAACTATAAAAAGCCCTGTCAATATTGACAGGGCTTTTTATTTGCAACCTAGACAAGGAGATTTGTTTACGAAGTTAACAAATCTTGATATTGTTTTAATAATTTAGTTCGGTATACTATATATTAGGTCAATCTAACAA
>CAJXEB010000059.1 GCA_913052585.1 uncultured Flavobacteriaceae bacterium
CCGTCTACATCTACTGTTTCACCAGTAGGTGTGTTTGGACAAAGATCAGCGTCATCTAAAACACCATCATCATCGCTATCGATAACACCCAAAGGGGTAGAAGTAACACATTCGGGGTTATTATAAAGTATAGCTGTATTAGCATTAACTGCTCCAGATGTAGAAAGTTGTCGACCCGACATAAATGTCCCTACTCCTGAGTTACAGGCTCCGCCATGGGAAAGGAATGTTCCTTTTACATTAGAGCCAGCCCCTATATTAACTGCACCAGTGGCAACATTTGCTCCTCCAATCCAAAAAACATTACAACGTCTCGCTCCATTAGCTAAAATTACTTTTGCTCCTGCCGCGACGTTAAATGCCCCTGCAAATCTCATTACAAATATCGCATCAGAATTCATCTGACCATCTAAAATAATAGTACCTCCTAGAGACCCTGCTGCCATGTCATAAACTCCAGGAAGAAGTGTTTCTCCTGCTCCAAAAGCTGCCGGATGTGCTCCATTAACCGTTAGCGCCATAAGAGCAATGTAAGCGTTATCTAGATCTGTTGCCGCTTGTGCTGTTAGAGAATTTGCAATTTCCTCAGTCCCAATATGAACACCATTTGCAAAACCAGCAACACCTCCTGCATTTGTACCAATATCACCATTAACTCCGGATATACCAGTATTTGAGACACTACCAGAACTAGTAAAAAGCACAAAGTTTGAAATAACCCCTAAAACATCTACCGCATTAGCAGGACTACAGTCCGCTTCACAAAATATTGGAATAGTACTATCACAAGGAGGAGGAGTTGCAACACAACCAGTTGAAGTAGTTATTGCTCCAGACATAGTAAACATTCTTCCTTCAAGAGTAGAATCTGCACCAAGACCAACAGCTCCTACCTTTGAAAATAAAGTTCCTTTTATATCAGCACCTGCAGCAACAGAAATAGCTCCAGCAGCAATATAAAAAACATTACAAGATTTTGCTCCATTAATTAAAGTAACAACAGTACCTGCCCCTACAGTCATTGCTCCGTTAAATTTAATTACAAAGAAAGCATCAGGATCTCCTTGTCCGTCAAGAGTAAGTGCTGCCCCTAAGGATCCAGCACCAGGTATTGAATAAACTCCAGGGAAAATAGTTTCACCTGTAAAAGCGGGAGCATGGGTGTTAGGATAATCCACAAAAAGATCGTTAAGGTGAATATACAACCTCATTAAATCTTCTCTAGCCTGCGCAGTATTGACATCAGCATTGTATGTATCTCCACCATAAGCTCCGCTTATTATTCCAAAATATGTACCTGCATCACCTGTCCAGGTAGATCCAGCTCCATTTGTGACTTCTCCTCCTCCGGTAAAACCTTCAAAAGAGGAAAGTATTCCTAGATTAACTGTTTGACTAAAACTTATACTTGATAATAATAGTACGATAGTGGTTAAACTGAAAAGTAATTTTTTATTCATAATTAATAGTTGTAAAAAGGGTGGTTCAGTAATCTCGTTAATACTATAAACGTTACCAGCAAGTATACTTTCGTCTTTATTTGAGGTATTATGATAACTAAGTAATAAATGGTAAAACAGTATTAATTTTTATTATTAATAATTTGGTTTTAAAATCTACACGAAGATATAATGTAAGGAAAGGACTATAAAAACTATTCGATGGGTCGCATAGAATAGTCGTTGAAATACTAAAGGATTTCTACAGTTGGTTTTAAACCTAAGATTACTGATTTAAGAGACAATCTTCGAATTACTAAGCACTAATATTTTTAAAAACACCATACAATTCTTCGATATTAGACACCGTTTATTTTTTTCAGAATCAAATTCTTGGGATATTTTTATTAAGTCTTTAAGATTTGAGTTAAGTTGATTTTCGGATAAATATTAATACACATTTGGATTTTATTGCACAACGTATTTGTTTATGATTTAGGCAGAATTAAGTCTTTGAAAAGAAGAGTGTCTATAACTAATAATCACAGAAAGTTGAGAACAAGAATATTAAGCAAAGGAAAATAAAAAAGAGATAGAATTCGGTAAAGTGAAAAAACTTCATCTATATGCTAGAAATAAATCAATCATAATTGATGGCATAACAACAACATAGAACCTTTAGAATTTGTGTAATAAATAGTTGTAATGTTCAATACTGACTAAACATTTAGTCTCTGCGCACAAAATAACATTAGTACTCTCTTTTGTGCTTTCTAATTTATATGTCTTAATTTAGTATTTTTATTAAAATGAAAACGAAGTCAAGGATAGCATCAATATTAAAAGCGAATAGTCTAGACTTTTCAATTACGGGTTTACAAAATTTTAATTTATCTGAATTAAACCTTGCAACGAATCTAGAATTTCAATTACCAACAAATATAAGGTTGGGCCATTTGGTAGAAAAAATTGTTTCTGAATTAATTAAATCATCTTCCAACTACAAGGTGCTTTATGAAAATATTCAGGTAATAGAAGGCAAACAAACTATAGGTGAAATTGATTTTATTATAGAAGAACTAAAAACAAAAGCTTTAATTCATATGGAATTAGCTTATAAATTTTATCTATTTGACCCAAACATTTCTTCCGAACCAATAAATAACTGGATTGGCCCCAACAGGAATGATTCTTTGAAAGAGAAATTAGAAAAATTAAAAAGAAAACAATTTCCGTTACTATATCATACCCGTACCAAATCAATATTTAATACTATAGAAATCGACAAAGCTTCTCAAGCATTATGCTTATTAGTTTCATTGTTTATTCCTTATGAATACAAATCAAGTTTTAGTCCCATTTATGAAACAGCTATAAAAGGCTATTATTTAAATTTTAAGATATTTATAAACCTCGATAATTCTGCAAAAAAATATTACATGCCTTCAAAAAAGGAATGGGGAATGGACCCTTCTGAAAATGAAGTTTGGACAGACTTTAATGGTATAGAAAAATATATTAAAACAAGTATTACAGAAAAACAAGCACCATTATGTTGGCAAAAATATAAAAATTTATATGTAGAATTTTTTATTATTTGGTGGTAGTTTTGTTGAATTAATGAAAAATATAGACATAGAATAATGAGCAATAAATTAGTTTTTTTTACAGGAATACTGGGCGTGACATTTTTTGGTGTAACATCTTTTTTAGGTGGTTTTCAATTTGAAGATTATGACCCAATTTCACAATATATAAGTGAAACGATGGCTGTTGATATGCCTTACGGAAAATATCTACGGTTTTTTGGATATATCCCAAGCGGAATTCTATTGACCATATTTGCTTTCGTAGGATATAAAAGATTTCCTAAATCTAACCTTACGAAGTTTGGATTTTGGGGTATGGGGATATTTTATGGCATTGCAACTATCGTTGTTGGAATATTTCCTTGCGACAAAGGCTGTAATAAAGAGTTAGTAGACCCAAGTGTTTCTCAACTAATTCATAATTTAACTGGCTTATTAACTTACCTATTTGTTCCAATTAGTATTTTAATGATAAGTATCGGCCTATGGAAATCAAAAAAATATAGCAGTCTATCAAAAATTGGAATCATTTGCGGAATCATTAGCATCGTGTTTATAGGTTTTCTCTTTGATCCTCTAACAAATTACGCAGGCTTATTTCAAAGAATTATTGAAGGAATATTTATCCTCTGGATTATTGCTTGTTCTATATATATTAAAAGAGGAAACGAAGAATAATTTAAACATGCTAACAACAACTATTTTTGTTTCATGAAAAAACAAATTACTATTATTGGTGGCGGGCCATCAGCTTTTTTATTAGCCGCCTTTTTAGATGCTGAAAAATTTACTATTACCATCTATGAAAAAAACAAAACGGCTGGCCGTAAATTTTTAGTTGCCGGTAAAGGGGGGTTCAACTTAACACATTCCGAACCGATTGATCAGCTTATTAAAAGGTACACTCCAAATAATTTTTTAGACAAAGCATTACTTAATTTCACCAATATTGATTTTAGAAATTGGCTCAATCAAATTGGAATCCCAACATACATAGGAAGCAGTAAAAGAGTATTTCCTGAAAAAGGAATTAAACCTATTGAAGTACTAAATGCGATTCTCAAATCTCTCAAAGAAAAGGGAGTTATTATTAAGTACGAACACACTTTTTCTGATTGGGACGGTACTGGCAATCCAATTATTAATAACAAAACGGTACAAACAGATTATTCCGTTTTTTCTTTAGGTGGAGGAAGCTGGAAAGTTACTGGATCTGACGGAAATTGGGTTGATACTTTTTCTAAAAAAGGAATCAAAACAAAAATATTTCAAGCATCAAACTGTGGACATCAAATTAATTGGAAACCTAATTTTATTGAAAAACACGAAGGAGCTCCTTTAAAAAATATTGCGATTTCTTGCAATAACGTTATTCAGAAAGGAGAAGCGGTTATTACTAAATTTGGATTAGAAGGAAATGCTATTTACGGACTGAGTCCACAAATTAGAGAACAGTTGAATATTATGTCGAAGGCAAATGTATTTATCGATTTTAAACCTTCGTTAACATTAGAAAATGTTTTTTCTAAAATAAAAAACTCTACTTTTAAAAATAGGACTCAAATCTTAAAAAAAGAACTCAAACTAAGTGTATCTCAAATCGATTTATTTAAAACACACTTATCTAAAGAGTCTTATTTAAATATAGAATTCTTAGCAAAAAACATCAAATATTTTCCTTTAGAACTTATAAATACGGCATCCATTGACGAAGCAATTTCTACAGTTGGAGGCATTGATTTAAATGCAATTTCTGAAAATTTCGAAATTAAAAAAATGTCCAATCAATTTTGCATTGGCGAAATGTTAGATTGGGACGCTCCTACTGGCGGGTATCTATTGCAAGCTTCTGCAAGTATTGGTGTATATTTAGCTAGGCATTTAAATGAAAATTAATTATGCTTGAAATAAGAAAATAATTAAAGGAGTTTTCACAAAAATAAGGATTGTTTTTATGGTGTTAAAACGATTAAATAAAAAAAGCCTCGATAATTCGAGGCTTTTAATTTTCATAGCAATTTTCAATAAATTACTTAGGCATTACAACTGTATCGATTACATGAATTACGCCATTACTAGCCATTACATCTGTAGCTACAATTTCGCTATAGTTTTCACTTTGATCTTTTAACCAAATTTTACCATCTTTTTCCATTACTGTTAAAACTTGACCATTTAATGCATTTAATTTTACAGTCCCATTACCTTTCTTTAAAGCAGCCACTACATCACTAGCAACCAATCTTCCAGGTATAACGTGATACGTTAAAATATTGGCTAATGATTTTTGATTTTTTTTCTCTAATAAAGAATTTAAAGTTTTAGAATCAATTTTTGCAAAAGCAGCATTTGTTGGAGCAAAAACGGTAAAAGGTCCATCACCTTGTAAAGCACTAACTAAATCGGCAGCTGATAAAGCAGCTACTAGGGTTGAGAAATCCTCATTTCCAACGGCAACGTCTACTATTGTTTTTTGCGCAACTGTTTGTTGAGACAAAGTTAATGTCATAATAATTGTTAAAATAAATACTAACTTTTTCATAATAATGTGTGTTTTTAATTGTTTATCAAATTTACTGTTTTATTAAACACTATTAATATGTTTACGAAAAGTTTAACATTAAAAGCGAACTATTTTAGTTGCATATGATACAATCAAGTCCCAAGACTAAAGATTGAAATTAAGAATTCTTATTTACTTCACTAATTAATAGAATTCGTTTTTATAGTTCAAATCGCAATCTAAAAGTTATAAATCGAGGTTGTATAAATATTCGAGATTCAGAAACAAAAAGATTGGTAGCGGTATTACTAACTCTTGAGTCAATATCTAATAAGTTAGTTGCCGCAACTTCATATTCCCATTTAGTATCTTTATTTTTTCTATACGATATGGATGCATTCCAAGTTTGAAAACTATCGCTATTACCGCCTTTTAAACTTTGTATAGTATAAGTGTAATCTGTTCTAAAAGTAACCGATTGACATATGTAAGCATCAAAATCTATAGAAGGAGCGCTCGTGTAAAACGTAGTTTCATTTGGACCTTGGTTATTTGTAGAGACGGTATACTTATATTTTAATCTAATATTTGGTGCTTTTTTAAAATTTGTGCGCAGTCCTGGAGTATAGCTTTGTGTAAATCCTGTGTTTACAGAACTTCTAGATTCAATAAATTGATTGATTTTACTGTAATTAAAATTTAAATTGACTGTTGCTATTAATTTTCCAAAAGTACGCTGAACACGTCCAAACGCATTAGCGCTTTCGTCTGCAAAATTAGAATTGAAAAAAGTATTTGTGGTAATTACATTTTCAAAAAAAGTGATGTTTCTAATTTGGTCTATATTTTTAGAATAAGACAAACGCCCAAAAACATTTGTATAATTAAATAAATTAAAACTAGAATAAACTAAACTTACGTTGTGAGATAAGGCGTTTTGTAATTCTGGTTCGCCAAATTGAATGCTACTAAAGTTATTTAAAACCAATCCTTGTGCCAGCTTTGTGACATCTGTAAATTGATTTCGCATATCATACCTAAACGTTAGGCTTTCACTATTTTTAAATTGAATTCGCGTTTCAAAATCAGGCATTATTCTAAAAAATTCATCTTTAAATTCTTGTCCAAACTGAGTATTATTATTTCCATAAGAATGTACTGAAAACCCAGGTGTAATAGTAAATTTGCCTGCTTTTAAGCGATAATGAGCACCTAAGTATATGTCCCTAAAATTATATTCAATATCATTGGTAGCAAGGCCGTCGTTAAATGTTGGGATTGGATTAAATTCTGAACCATCATCTAAAAATTGAAATAAATTAGAATTAAATTTTTGATGACTTAAAATTGTCCCAAAAGTTACATTAAGATTGCTTTTTGGATTAATAATATAATAATAATCAAGTTTAGCATCAAGCTGATTTGATTTTATACGTTTGTCCTGAGCAATATCATAAGCCTGTTGATCTCCATCTAAACCTAAAGCATCTCCAGTGGTTTCATAATTTTCTTTTTCTTCAATTATTGCATTATAAAAAGGGTCTTCATCTTTAAGTACATGCTGTGCTTCAAAAGCAAAAATATTAGTTTCGTTTAGCGTATAGTAATAATTTAAATTTTGATTAATACTAAATGGTGTCGTTTCATCTAACTGGTTTGTATTACCAATAACCGAGGATACTAAATTCTGATTTTGTGAATCTTTTGAAATCCGACTCAAAACGTCATAATCCAATTGGTTGCTTACATTTGGTTTATAAGAAGCACTCAGTTTTAACAATCCTTGATCCGAACGCTCCTGACTTGTTTGTTCCGTTAACTCATTAGGAATCCCTAGATCTGAATCTGTAAATTGCTTAATCGTTCTTTGCTTGGAATCAATAAGACTGCTGTTATAAATTGCAAATCCACTAATATCTAGAGCATTATTTGGGGACCAACTAAAATTTGAAGCTGCAAGTATATTTTCTACAGCCAACGCATTATTCTGACTGGTTAAAAAGCCAAGACTATTATTTCCTAAATCTATATTGGTGCCACTACCTCTACTTGGCGCTCTAAACCCTCCTCCAAAATTTCGAAGATCTCTCGGTGTCAATACAACTTCACCAATGTTATTTATATCACCAATAAAATTGAAGGTAACTTTAGGTGAATAATAAAAGAGTTTGGGCTGCAATAAATAGAGTCCTTTATCCTTTGTTGAATAACCTCCACCAGCATTAACATTACCGAACCAAAAATTTTCTTTTCCTTCTTTAAGTTTAATATTTATGGCGAAATTATCCTTATTATTAGTCACACCACTTAATTGTCCTACTTCGGAGTAATTACGTAATACCTGTATCTTATCTACCGCATTGGACGGAATATTTTTTGTTGCAATTTTAGTATCTCCATCAAAAAAATCTTTTCCGTTAACCATCAATTTATTAACGACCTTCCCTTCAATCTCCACTTGACCGTCTTCATTAATTTCAACACCAGGTAGTTTCTCTAGTACATCTTCCAGTTTTCTTTCAGAGCCATTTTTAAAAGAATCCGCATTATAAACAATGGTATCTCCTTTTATAGTAACTGGCATTTCATAAGTTAATTCTACTTCATCTAAAGCATTATCAAGTTGTAGTAAAAAATCTCTTTTTGTATTGGATTCTTTTGTAGTAATAATTTCTTCGAAACTTTTCATACCTATATAACTAACTTGAAATTTATAGGTGTAATTTTTTTCTAAATCAAAGGAATAATACCCATTTTCATCGGTAATGGAGTAAGAATTTAAAGCGTTTGTTTCTTGATTTAACACAATAACATTTGCTAATTCCAAAGGATTACCTATGCTATCTTTTACGATACCATCAAATTTAATTTGAGAAAAAACGGTATTAATTGAGCATAAAAGCACAATAAGAATTATTTTTTTCATGTGTTATTGTTAATGAATTGGTTGAATTAATGAAACATTAAAATTTAATTTCTTCTACCCCTTTGTCTCCCTCTGTTATTTCTCATTTCTTGCATTTTTCCAGAAATGATTTCTTGATATTCTTTTTTAGTAACAACCTTCCCTTTTTCTGGTGCCTTAATTTTGGATTTTTCTCCTGGGTTCATAATTATTTTTGAACACAACATGGTGGTATTACCTACATTAATTTCTAAAATTAATCCAGGAAGCCCCCAATACTCTAGGGGTCCTTGACTCAATGGGATTTGTGGTGAATACCAAGCTGCCACTTCAGTAAGTTTAACCGCTTCCTTTTTTATGGGATTGATAATTGAATCTTTTGTTTTCTCGTTTTTATTTATGGAGTCCGTTGTTTTCGAATTAGTGTTAGCATTTAGACTATCCCAAGAGAAGTCATACCAAGAAAGATCAGAAGAAGGAATAGATGCAGTTGCTTTAAAACACAAGTATTTTCCAATTTGTTTTGTTTCCGAACCAGTTACCCAATCTATAGCAAGTAAATCATCTTTAACTAAAAATTGTTTACCATAAAATTCTTGTTTCTGTAATAACTTTTTCGTTTTAATATTTTTATACTGCTCACCCGGAGTGAAATTTTTTCCCCAGGTATCGGTTGCCCCCGAAATAGCATCTACTTTTTGATCTTCTTTAAAAACAGATTCCTCTTTGTTAAAAGTTAAGATATATGTTTTCTCTAACCTGTTTTTTAAACGTTCTTGTATTTTCTTTTTCTGAGCCTCGCTCATAGTAGCACCAAAACTACCAAGCTCCATGGTAGATTTTGAAAAATAATAAGCCTTACCTTGAAAGTCTTGGGCTAATAATAACATTGGTAGTAGCATTGTTAAAAAAAAGATACTCCTTTTGAAAAATAAATGTTTCATAATTAGATGGTATAAAATAATATTTGTTTAACAAATATAGTCTTTTGTTAAACAAAATACTTGTTTTACGAAAAGATTAACAATAAAAGTGTTTATATAAAAAAAGAATGGAATAGTATCTTAGGAGTAGTTTTTTGATCCATAGGTAAAGAGTAGGGAAATTATAAAATCTTTGCTTTTACCAAAAAGGGATAAAAGTCATCAAAAGGTTCGGTTATCTCGAAACAGAATCCAATAAATGTCACCTTTGGTGATGATATAACAAGTTGGGTGTAAGCTGTGAAAATCCACTTCCATTCAAAATTTCGTAATCTATAAAATATTAAATGAATACTGAAAAACTGATTTACGATAAGGTTGTAGGTCATATGCTTAAAATAATTAAATCGGGAATTAAAAAACAAATTTAACACAATTAAACACGGTGATTATGTTTGTTTCATTGAACTACTGAAAGTTGGTATTTCTGAAGATATAGTAGTAAACAAAATCGGAGAAGGAATAGTTCCAACTGAAAAACAACTTGAACAAAAAAATGTTGACTTTCTTTTTTTATTATTAGCCAGTAAATCATTATTGGAATTTTATAAAGAATGCTATTTAGAATATGGAGAAATAATAGACAAAGATTTATCAGATAAAGATTTTGAAAATCTAGCAAATTTTGAAATGGTACTTAGAATGTTTTATAATAACACATTTGAATATAATGGAAGAATTAACCTAATTGATATAAAAATAAAATTGATACTTTTTTTAATTGTTTTCATTTGATTTTTATTATTTAACATTAATTTCTATATCTATTTAATTATAATTATTTTTAAGTATTCTTTATATAAGACGATTCTAAAACAAAAAGGTTCAATTTACTTTTAAAGATTATTTTCTTTTAGGTTTCGGTGCTTTTTTCATCTGGATCAATTTTTAAAAAAATATATTTTAAATATTAGTGGCTTTTTCTATCGCTTCTGTTTTCAGATTGCCAAAAGAACTATTTGACATAAATAGTGCTATTCCAAATCCGAATGGTGAAATTAATTACTCATTTAAAGAATTTGTAATGGGTTCAAAAAATAGTTTCGAAAAATGAAATGACTTTAAAAGTTCAAGAAAATTGTAAAGAATTACGGACAGTTTAGTTAGCATCTGTAATAATAAATAAGGGAAGCACAACAAAGTATATAATTAATTACTAGTTCTAGTTTATTTAGTATATTAGTTGTTGAAAACACTTAATTAATATGAAAACCTTTAAAAACTATTTAGCGATTTTCTTAACAGGAGTTTTATCTCTAACAAGTTGTAATCAAAATACAACAGATAACAATAAGTTCAAAACAACTCCTGATTCTCCAAAAATGAAAATGACTACTGAAATACCTGATGGTATAGCCACAAGTAATATTGTAGAATCTTCTGAATTAGGCGAATTAGAATATTTTGATGGAGTCCCTAAAGAAGAATCTGTAAAAAAAATTTATGATTATATTGATTTACATAATGCTGTAGATGCTTATGTAAAAGGTATACAAATAGCTTCTATCGAAGCTATGAAAAGAGGGTTATTAAAGTTTGGTCCTCCAAATGAAACTGTTTTATTATTTGAGGAATTAATGGATTCTAAAGCTTTGTGGTTAACACCAAATACAACATCAGTTTATATGGCTGCTTGGATTGAATTAGGAGATGAACCGATGGTTATTGAAACGCCACCTGATGTTTTAGGTTTAATGAATGATCATTGGTTTAAATATATAATTGATTTTGGACGTTTGGGTCCAGATAAAAATAAAGGAGGTAAGTTCTTAATTATTCCACCTGGTTATGAAGGTGAAATACCTGATGGCTATTTTGTTACAAGATCAAATACCCATGGAATATGGGTTCCTTGGAGAGGTTTCCAAAAAGATGGAAGTGCTGAGTCAGCTATTGCTGAGACAAAAAGTAAATTTAAAGTATATCCTCTTTCTAAAAAAGATAACCCACCTAAAATGAATTTTGTAAATGTTTCGGGTGTATCTCATAATACAATTCATAAAATGAATGAAGAAATATTTGAAGAAATCAACGAAGTGATACAAAGTGAACCGTTGCTGGGAGAAAACCCTGAGATACTGGGTGCATTTGCAGCTATTGGAATTAAAAAAAATTCTGTTTTCAACCCAGATAAAAGAATGCAATCAATTTTAAAAGAAGCTTCAAAAATTGGATCTGCAATAGTTCGTACTCAAATATCTAAGCCTAGAAATGATTATCAATATAAGTTTAAAGGTACACATTGGTTAAATCCATTACCATATAATAGTTATTTGTTTGAGCATGAAGAAGCAAGGTTGCTAGATGCTAGAAGTGCATTCCATTTTTATGCAACAGGCATAACCCCTGCTATGTCAATGAAAATTGTAGGTAAAGGATCTCAATACGCAGTTGCTTATTCTGATATAAATGGTAACACTTTTGATGGTTCGAAAACTTATAAATTCAACGTACCAGCTAATCCACCTATGAATGATTTTTGGTCGTTTACGATTTATGACAATCAAACACGGTCTATGTTACAAACAGACCAACAGTTTCCTGGGATAGACAATAATAAAGGTGATTTGATACAAAACGAAGACGGTAGCTGGGATATTTATATTGGACCTGAGGTGCCTGTAGGTTTTGAAAACAATTGGATACAAACCATTTCAGGAAAAGGTTGGAATACCATTTTTAGATTATACGGACCATTGGAGCCATGGTTTGCCGGGGAGTGGTATCCTTCGGATGCTGTTGAAGTGAAATAAACATTTGCAAATAATGTATAACAAAAATGGCTAAAATGAATAATAGATTTAAATTTAGCACTAATAATTAATTATTTAAAATCTAAAAAAAAACAAAAGTAGTTGTTACTTTCCTTATAAGAACCGTTGGCAGCAATTAAAAAACAGCAACGAAAAGAATGAATAAAGAAATTGATATTGAACACTGCAAAAAGTGTGGAGCTGAATTGACTGATGACTATTGCTCTAAAAAACTTTATCAAAAATTGACGTAAGGTATATTCTATCAGAAATAGTAAGTGTGATAAACTTTGATAAAGGGATTTTCTATACAATTAAAGAGTTGCTTATAAGGCCCGGAGAAAACATTCCTAAATTCATTCACAACGATAGGAATAGACTCGTTAAACCTTTAATATTTGTAATAGTTTGCTCATTGATTTATACAATATTTGGAATCATAGAAAGTATTACTAAAGTGAAAATATTACAAGTTGGAGGATTTATATATATTTCTTTGAAAATAGGTCAGTTTTTTGATGAAAATAAAAAAATTGAATTATTTGAAAGGATTTGTTAGGAATGATAATTTTCTTTTCTTGCAGTAATTTTAGGATTAGGAGTTGAGCTGATATTAAATATAATTAACGAAATAAAAACAACAGCAGTTAACAGTACATAACTAAAATTGTTGCTTTCTGCAATTAAACCTAACCTTCACCTATGAAAAATGTAAAAAAGTTCTTAATCAAGAATACAGATAGTATTAAAATTTTCGTGGTTATTTGTTTTTTCTCTTTTAATTTTAATGGAGAAGCACAAGTACATTGGACCAACGATGGGGATTCATATTACAAATTAGAAGAAAGTCAATTGCTTACTTATACCCTGCCCAACCACGAGGCTGAAACTGTCATTAGCAAAGAACAACTTACTCCAGCAGATACATCGAAACCTTTAAAGGTTGCCCATTTTTCATTTTCCTCAGACCAACAAAAAGTGCTATTATTTACCAATACTAAAAAAGTTTGGAGACTTAATACCAAAGGAGATTATTGGGTTTATAACTTTAAAACAAATACGCTAAGACAACTAGGAAAAAGCTTTCCAGCTTCTACATTGATGTTTGCAAAATTCTCTCCCGATGGAAAAACGATAGCCTATGTTTCTGACAATAATTTATATGCTGAGGATGATTCAAGTGGCACTATAAAACCCTTAACTACCAATGGTACCGTTGCCTTAATTAATGGAACTTTTGATTGGGCCTACGAAGAAGAATTTGCTTGTAGAGATGGATTTCGTTGGAGTCCAGATAGTAAATCTATAGCCTACTGGCAGATTGATGCAAGCGATATCAAGAAGTTTTATATGATTAATAATACAGAGGCTATATATTCACAATTAATACCCTTAGAATATCCTAAAGTTGGTGAAACTCCATCTGCTTGTAAAGTGGGATTAGTAAACCTTTCTGATGCCAAAACAAATTGGATTGATCTACCTGGAGATGCTTCACAAAATTACTTAGTGAGAATGGAATTTATTCCAAACACCAACAAGCTTTTAATTCAACAGCTAAACAGAAAACAAAATAAGAGCACCTTATACATTGCGGATGCCTTAAAAGGAACCGCAAATAGTATTTATGAAGAATCCGATGAAGCTTGGGTAGATCTATTTCAACTAGGCAATCGCTATGCAATTGATTATACCAATAATTTTAGTTTTTTAAATGAAAACAAAAGTATTCTTTGGGCTTCTGAAAAAGATGGCTGGAGGCATTTATATCAAGTTTCCTTAGAAGGAAAACAAGAAGTCTTAATTACTAATGGCGAATATGATGTCATCGATTTAAAACACATTAATTCTAAAGAAGGATATGTGTATTATTTAGCTTCTCCAGATAATGCAACGCAAAAATATTTGTATAAAACGAAATTAAATGGAAAAGGGAAAAACGAATTACAAAGTCCGGAACGATTAAAAGGAAGCCACGATTATTCTTTTTCTTCTAATGGTAGGTATGCCAAACATACTTTTATGAACCACTATACACCAAGTACTAATGAGTTTATAACTGTTGCCAATCATAAAGCTTTAACCGAAGAAGAAGGCATTCTTAAAATCATTAATAAGTTAGAAGAAAAACCAACAACAGAATTCTTTACCATCACCACTGCAGATAATGTTGAAATGGACGGTTGGATGGTAAAACCAACCAATTTTGATCCTACAAAAACCTATCCCATAATCGAATACATTTATGCCGGTCCGCATGATTCTTTTGTTCCGAAGGAATTCAATAGTTATTACTGGGCTTTAAGTTCTTTGGCAGAACTTGGATTTATCGTTGTGCAAATTGACGGAATGGGAACTTCTAACAGATCGAAAGCCTTTCAT
>CAJXEB010000060.1 GCA_913052585.1 uncultured Flavobacteriaceae bacterium
AAGATGCTTTAATCCTACAAGAAGATAAAGAAGAAGTGTTTTATTCTCAATTACATCAACATGAAGAATATCAAATTAGTTATATAAAAAAAGGAGAAGGTTCATTAATAGTTGGGAACACGGTTAATAGATATAAGGAAGGAGATTTCTTTATTATTGGAAGTAATTTACCTCATGTTTTTAATTCAGATATTGGAATTATACAGGAATCTCATATGCTTACTCTATTTTTTACCAAAGAATCTTTCGGTAAAGGTTTTTTTGAAATTGAAGAATTAAAACCACTTCAGTCATTTTTTTTAAAAGCTGAAAATGGCTTTAAATTAGAAACTCCTAAAGCCCCTTTTTCTATAATTGAATCTCTTTTTCAAGCTAAGAAAATAGAGAGATTTATTTTGTTTTTAAGTTTATTAAAATTAATTACTAAAAGTAAAAGCAAACCCCTTTCTTCTTTTGTTTCTTTAAAAAAATTCAATGATAATGAAGGTAAACGGATGAGTGCTGTTTTCAATTATACGCTTGCAAATTTTCAAAAAGAAATCTCTTTAACAACAATTTCTCAGGAAGCTGCAATGACTAAAAATGCTTTCTGCAAGTATTTTAAAAAGCGTACTAATAAAACCTATACTTCTTTTTTAAATGAATTAAGAGTTGAGAAATCTTGTAATCTATTAAAAACAAATAAAGAATTAACAATAGCAGAAATAGCAGAGCTTTCAGGATTTCAAAACATCTCTAATTTTAATAGAAAGTTCAAACAGATCATCGGTTCTTCTCCTAGAGTATTTAGGAAAGAGTTTATAAACTAGTATATGCTAACAACAAACAAGGTGAACCTTTAAAGCTTTCTTTTTTATAGATTTGATATCCGTTTTTTTCTAAAACTTTAATAGAAGCTGTATTTTCTTCATCAACAATTGCCATCAATTTTTTTTCTGGAAAATATATTAAACCGTGTTTGCTAAGTGATTTTATCATTTCAATAGTATATCCCATTCTCCAATATGGAGGTAATAAGGCATAACCTATTTCGATACATTTTTTTTCAAATGGTGTGATTTTTGCAAAACCAATCATTTTATTGGTTTCTTTTAAAACGACCTTGTAAATTCCATAAAAATCATGTTCCTGATTGGTTTTTAAAAGCAGATCAAACTTTTCTTTTGCAACAAGTTTAGTATGGCCTTTACCAGTAATATGAAGCATCACCTCATCATTGCAAATAACCTTGCAAAAATCTTCAAAATCTGAAGTACTATATTTTTTTAAAATTAAGTGTTGAGTTATAATGTCCATAATTTTGGGATCAGAATTTATAATTTTTCTAATTCTAATTTAAGCTTTTTAGTCAGTTTTGAAACTACCAAATCATAGGAATGGTCTATTAATTCGAATAGTAATTGGTGAGGAATATTCATTTCTAATACTACCGTATTCCAATGTACTTTACTCATATGATATCCAGGAGTAATCAGTCCATCGTATTCTTCGCGCAATAGTATCGCTTTTTCTGGATCACATTTTAAGTTTGCCTTTAATGGTTGATTTTCTAATCCAGAGAAGGCAAACATTTTCCCCATTATTTTAAAAACCAGGGTTAGTTCATTAAAGGGAAAAGATTCTGTAACTCCTTTTTTAGACAAGCAATAATCTCTAAACTCTTCTATATTCATATCACTTCATATAATATTGGCTTGCTCGGCGTTGCATCATTTTCAAATGAAGCTATCTGGAGATTCAATATATAACCCCCATCTACAATACTTGAGGGAACATAAATAAATTCAGTGATCGTAGCATCTAATCTTGGTGCTTTAGGATAACTCCAAAAAGCTTTATGCGCCAATAATTTTCCTTCGTCTTTTTCTTTATCAACCGAAGGTAAATCTATTAACAAATGTTTTATCCCAACTTCTTTTATATACACAGCCGCTTCTTCTAATAAATAAGCCCAATTGGTGTTTGAGTATTTTTTAGATTTCTTAGTATCAGCATTTGGTAGTGTTCTAATTATTAAAGCCTCTGGTCTATTTGCGTTTAATGCATTTTTAATTTGTTCTTTAGAAATCACTAAATCTTCGCCTTTTTTATCTGGAATCACCGTGATTAATTCAGCTTGAAAAAAGAAATTTTTTAAAGTTTTATTTATAGAATGAAATTCTGAAGTAATATGACCAATACATTCGGTATGAGTTCCGTGTGCATGAGGGTTAAATTCTATCGTATTAAAATTTACGGAAGCTCCTTCACTCACTTTCCCAATCCAATCGCCATCCTTTACGGGTGCTATTTTTGGCTCATTTAGATACCAAGCTATAGGGTTTTCAGGTGAAGCATTTAAAGGAATTGAAATATCTAATGGCTTAGATAAATCAATCTTCTTTGTAATAGTATCAATTTCTAGTGTTGCAATCATGGTTTAAAAATAAGCATTTTATTCGACCATAAATAAGTTACTGGCAATACCGTCACTTAAAAACTTTCCTTTTTCACTAATCGTTAAGTTATCCTCCTTTAGTATAACGAGCTCATCTTCTATCGCTTTTTGGGCTTGATTTAGTGCATACTGAACAAAGTTTTTTCCAAAGTCAGTTTCAATTTTAATAAGTGAAACGCCCCACATAGTACGTAAACCGATCATAATATATTCATTATAGCGATCTTTTACACTGAGTAATTCTCTTTCTATGGGTAGCTTTTCTTCTGAAATACTTTGAATGTATCTAATATTGTTAGAAACATTCCAACTCCTATATTTTCCATCAAATGAATGCGCAGAAGGTCCTACACCTAAATAAGTTTTACCCTGCCAATATGCTGTGTTATTTTTCGAGAAATAGCCTTCTTTGCTAAAGCTTGAAAATTCATAATTTACAAATCCTGCTTCCTTCATTGTTGATAAAAGCAGTTCGTATTGCTCCTTAAAATCTGAGTCTAAGGTTGGAGAAATTTTACCTTTTTTAATAAAAGATTCAAAGGCTGTTTTTGGCTCAACTGTTAAGGCATAACTCGAAATATGAGGCACTTGCAAGGATAGTGCTACCTCTAAATTTTGTTCCCAACGTTGATTACTCATCCCTGGAACTCCATAGATAAGATCAATACTTATATTGTCGAAATACTGTTTGGCTTCTAGGATAGATTCTTTAGCTTCCTTTTCAGAATGTGCTCTATTCATGAGTTTCAGATCTTCTTCAAAAAAAGATTGAACCCCAATACTCAATCGATTTATTTTTGTTTCAGAAAGCTGAAATATCTTATCTTTAGTAAGATCATCTGGATTGGCTTCTAAAGTTATTTCTATATTTTCTTCAACATCAAAATTTTTATAAACTTCCGCTATCAGTAAATCTATTTCCTCTTTATTTAATAATGAAGGGGTCCCACCACCAAAGTAAATGGTTTTTATAGCACCAGAAATTTCACTTTTTCGCAATTGAATTTCACTACAAATAGCAGCTAATAATTCATCTTTTCTCTTAATACTTGTTGAAAAATGAAAATCACAATAATAACATGCTTGTTTACAGAAAGGGATATGAATATAGATTCCAGCCATTTATTTAAATCTGGAGTTTTTACTGTTTATAAAATACTGCATTTATTATTTTTTTACACGTCCTTCGTTTTGTTTTACAAAAGCGGACCATCCGGTGTAATTTTTCCCAACTTGTATTTTCCCTGAATTATAAAAGTGACAAACAGCTGCCGCCAAACCGTCTGTACTGTCTAAGTTTTTGGGTAATTCTTTTAATTGCAATAAACTCTGCAACATTTTCGCTACTTGTTCTTTACTGGCATTTCCATTACCAGTAATGGCCATTTTTATTTTTTTAGGAGCGTATTCTGTAATAGGAATTTCTCTAGAAAGGCCAGCAGCCATTGCAACTCCTTGAGCTCTTCCTAGCTTAAGCATTGATTGCACGTTTTTACCAAAAAAAGGTGCTTCAATTGCAATTTCATCGGGTTTAAAAGTATCAATCAATTCGATGGTACGTTCAAAAATTAATTTCAATTTTAAATAATGATCATCATATTTATGAAGTTGAAGTTCATTTAATTGTAAAAATTGCATTTTTTTGTTAACCACTTTTATCAGCCCAAAGCCCATAATAGTTGTTCCAGGATCAATACCGAGTATTATTTTATCAGAATTCATTTAATTTTTTAAATCTCAAATTAAAGATTCACTAATTTAGCTTTTTATGTTCGCACTAAGTCACAAATCTAAACAATATCTTTTGGTTGCCCTTAAAGTTTTAATCTTGACTTTTACTTTTGTGTATATCTATTTTAAAGTATCTCAAAACGAAACCATAAACACGACAGGGTTTTCCAAAAAAGTATTGGATAAAAATTCACTTCTTCCGGGTCTTATTTTTATTGGCTTAGCTATTTTAAATTGGTTTTTTGAAATACTTAAATGGAAAACAATTGTTTCAAAAATAATGCCCATTTCTTTTTTTACCTCCTTAAAACAAAGTTTAGCTTCTTTAACCGTATCATTAGCAACTCCCAATAGAATTGGAGAATATGGAGCAAAAGCTTATTATTTCGAAAGCCATCAACGCAAAAAAGTGATGCTATATAATTTGTTTCATAATTCCTTTCAAATGTTCATTACAACCGTTTTGGGAATTATTGGATTATATATTCTTTTTGAAAATAATTATCTTAAAATTACTATAGATAATATTATTTTCAAAATTACTTTTACAATCATAATGGTCATATTTATACTCCTTTTGGGCTATATTTTTAGAAGTCAACAATTAATTTTTAAAGGATTGACAATTAAAAAATTGATCCAAATATTTAAAGAATTATCCATGGGTTTAAAATTAAAAATGCTTCTTTTTTCGGTGCTCCGTTATTTAATTTTTAGTTTTTTATTCTTTTATTTGCTCTTGTTTTTTGGAGCTTCTATTACTTTGTTTGAAGCGGTACCTTTTATTTTCTCTATGTATTTAATTTCTTCAATAGTGCCTTCACTTTCTTTTTTTGATGTTATCATAAAAGGAGGAGTTGCAGTTTGGGTATTTTCTTTTATTGGAATTTCAGAGGTAATTATATTAAGTACTGTCTTTTGTATGTGGATTTTAAATTTTGTGATTCCATCCATTTTTGGAGCCTACTTTTTAATGACTTATAAACCCATAAGAGCATGATATTTATAGGTAGCATTTTATTATTTGTTTATATAATCACGCTAGTCGTATTACTTTTTGGATATCAAAAAATCAAAATATTTAAGTGCAAAAATGACAATCCAACGATTCAATTTTCTATTATTATTCCTTTTCGAAATGAAGCAAGTCACCTTCCAGATTTATTAAAATCTATTGAAAAACTAGATTATCCAACAGCGCTATTTGAGTTGATTTTTGTAGATGACGAATCAACAGATCAATCGGTAAATAATATTATAACCGAAAGCACTTTCAATAATTACAAGATTATAAAAAACATACGAAAATCTGCTTCTCCTAAAAAAGATGCTATTACGGAGGCCATTAAAATTTCAAAATTTGATTGGATAGTCACCACTGATGCAGATTGTAGGTTACCTGAGAATTGGCTAATGATTTTTAATCAATTTATTCAGGAAAACAATCCAACAATGATTGCTGGATCGGTGGGATATCAAATAGAAAAAGGCTTGATTAATACTTACCAACAATTAGATAATTTCAGTTTACAAACAGTAACCATTGGAGGATTTGGTTTTAAAAATCCACTTATGTGCAATGGTGCTAATTTAGCATATCGGAAAGATGTTTTTACAGAAATATTGGGGTTTGCAGGAAATGATTCTGTGGCAAGTGGAGACGATATTTTTTTAATGGAAAAATTTGTAAAAAGAGATAAAAATGGAGTTCAATTTTTAAAAAATAAAGATGCAGTTGTAATTACAGCCGCTGAAAATTCTTGGAGCGATATTATTAATCAGAGAATACGTTGGGCATCAAAAACATCCAAACAAAATAATGTAACATCAAAATTTATTGGATTGATCGTTTTTTTAATGAGCCTTTATCTGATCGTTGGAATCCTATTTTGTTTATTACATTTTAGTTTTATCAAATTCCTTATTGGTTTTTTAGTTTCAAAGTTGATTATCGATTTTATATTTAGTTCTCAAACGGCCTATTTCACTAAAAAAAGAATTCATCTATTAAGTTATTTCTCGAACGCTATTGTTTATCCTTTTATTACTGTTTTCGTGGTTCTTAATTCTATTTATGGCTCCTATAAATGGAAAGGAAGAGCATTCAAAAAATAAAATAAAATGCATCATTTTAAAATTTAGCATAGTAAAATTATTTTTTTACCTTTATACTTACCAAATCCTATAAAAATGAAACACCTACTCTCATATTCATTGCTCGTATTTTTAATATTCACAACTCATTTATTCGCTCAAAAATCCTATACGGTAGATGGAACTTCCATTGAATTAAAAACCGAAATTGAAGGCCCTTTAACGCTGTTATGGAACATTACAGATGGTAATTATCGCTATTTTGTAAAAAATGGAGCTACCGTTTCCGAATTAAAAAACACAAAGGCAGATGGTGACTATCAAGAAGAATATAAAGCGGAACTTCAAAAACAAACCAGTGATTCTTCACTTGAGGTGAGTAAATTGAAATTTACAAAAGCCAGTTTAAGTAGTTTTTTTAATGATTATAATAAAAGTAAGGATCCTAATTATCTGGATGCCGAAAAAAGTATAAAGTTAAAAACTCGCCTTGGAGCTTTTGTTGGAGTGACAAATAGTGTTTTTTCTGCGAATCCAACCAATCAAACGCTACCAACCATGGGAGTAGATTTTGAAATTGTTGACCATAACTTACTTAAAAGACATTCGTTAGTCCTACGATTTAAACAAACTTTTGAAAGCTCTGACTATAAATATTCAGCTTCTCAATTTTCTTTAAACTATCGATTTAAATTTATTAAAAAAGAAAAACTAGATGTTTTCATCAATACCAAAATTGCTGGTTATACAAATGAAAACAAACAAATACCTACTAATGTAGAAGATGAATTTACGACCGCATCGGGAGGTAGTTTTGAACCTTTATTAAACTTTGGAATAGGAGCCGATTATGCTCTTGGGAATGGTTATTTAACTTTTATGTACAATGATTTTGTAAGTATCCTTCAAAGTTCTATTAATGATGATTTTCCATTAGACTTTTCTTTGGGATATAAATTTAATCTTTAATTTATTGACTTAATTACTAAGGGAAGTTTAAAGGTTGTTTTTACTGGAATACCTCTTTTATAAGCAGGAGCAATAGGCTGTAATGTATTTATTGCATCTATAATACTTGTCTTTAATAGTGGGATTTGAACCATTAATAAACTATCAATTTTCATTGAAGTAACCGCAATTTTTCCGTTTTCATCCACCAAAAAACCTAAAATAAGTGTTTCGTTAAGATCGCTGGTAACAACAGTATTTTCTGAATTTATCACCTGATATAAGTGTGATGAAAGTGTGGTTTCAAAACAACTTTTTTGTTCTTTCTTTTCAGCAAATGATTCACAATTTGAAAAGACAGGATATTGATCCACATCCTTCCAATTAATAGATTTTATTTCATCTTCAAGAAATATTTCAGATGAAATTTTTTCAGTTTCAAAGAATTGACAAGATTGAAATGAAACAGATAAAACAACTAAAACTAACCAGTTTTTTACTTTCATCTTAATGCTATTATTTTCCCTTAACTTGTTTTTTATATGCTCCCCATTTCATGTCTTTATAGATATCATCACCTAAATAAGCGACAATAGAAAGCATTTCTTTAGCTTTCCTATAACCAGGCATCACCAATAACGTTTTTAATTCTTCATCTAAATAAACAAATGTTGGATAACTTAACTTTCCTTGTAAAAGATTGACAGTTAATTCGTTATAACCTCTTCTGCCTTTATCTACAAAATTATATTCCTTCTCTTTAAAAGTAAGTGTGTTTTTTTCCTCTCCATCTAGTTTAACACAATAAAACTCTTTATTCAAATATTCAATGAGGGCTTTATCTTTAAAAGTTGTTGCGTCCATTTTCTTGCAATAGCCACACCAATCGGTATACACGTCAATAAATATTTTTTTGGGTTCCTTTTTCGTAGCAGCTTCCGCTTCTTCAATGGTCATCCAATTAATTTCTTGCGCTAGAAGTTGAGTGCCATTTATTAATAATGCAAAAACGAAAAGAAATAATTTATTTTTCATGTGTTAAAAATAGTAAATCCCTCTAAATTACAACATAACATTTATGATTATTACATATAATCAAAAAAGCCAAATTGAAATTCAATTTGGCTTTTTTAGAATATAAAAATTAATTCTATTGAATATCTAAAATTATAGGTAGTGAGTATTGAACACCCACTTTTTTTCCTTCGTGTTCTCCTGGCAACATTTCTGGTAAGTTACTAATTACTCTAATAGCTTCCATCTCTAATTCTTTAAATTCAGATCTTGCTTCGACATTAGTAGCTTTACCTGTATTGTCTATTTTAAATTTTACAGCAATGCGTTGTTTACCCGAAATCTCTTTATTAGATACCTTCGTATTAAACTCTGCTCCTACAAATTGCATGATGTTTTGAGTAAAACACTTTTTTAAATCTTCATTATCCCCTGTACATCCAGGATAAGTAGGTGCTTTTTTAATAACACCAAACGGTATCTCGATAAGATCTTTTACCTCTTCATAATATGGGCTTTCCAATTTATTACCATCGGTTAAAACCAGTAATGCTTTTAATGCATTTTCTTCTTCTTTTGTCAAATCGCCTTTTACTGCTATGGATTCTTTTAAAGCTTCAATATTTTTTAAAATATCACTTTCGGATGTTGATTTCGAAACTTGATTCGTTGGTGATTTCACATTTGTTTTCTCAGTACAAGAAGTATAAATTAACATGGTACCGATAATCGGCAGTAATAACAGATATTTTAATTGTGAATTTTTGTTTGCTTTTAAATTTGATTTCTGTAACATAACAATTCGTTTTTTAATTAATGAATGATTGAAAAATGTATTGATAAATGAAATAGATTCCGTTTTAAATATTTGTGAAAGTAATCCATTATAGTACTCGTTTTTTCCCTTTAAAGAAGCAGCTTTTTCATCTGCCATATACTCTTGTAGTAAGATCATTTTACTTTGATATACATAAACCAATGGATTGAACCAACAAATGATTTTTATAAATTCAAAAAATAATAAATCGAAGGAATGGTATTGCTGAATATGAACTTTTTCGTGTAATAAAATGGTTTCTTTTTGAGTATTTGAAAGACCTTCTCCTATAAAAATAGTATTTAAAAAAGAGAATGCAATATCTGTATTTGCTAAACTAATAATTTTGGTTCCATCAATATTTATTGAAGTTCCAGAACGTTTTAATTTAAAAACTTTATATAATTTAAAAAGAAAAAAACTTAAAGCTATTAAAGCCCCAGATAACCAAATGAATTGAAAAACAAATGTGGTACTTATAGCTGAAATACCATGGATGGTAATTGCGTTTAAAGTTTCGTAAGCAACATATTCTGAAGAAGTTCCTCCTAATATTACTGCAGGAAGTTGAAAAATATATTCTTCAGGAATGTTTTTTCTAATGAAATCAATTTCTATTAGTGGTAAAATAAAACTTAAAATTGGAGTTGCAATTAAATAAATTCTATTCCAGTTAAAGTGCAATTCCTTTTTAAGAAATACATCATATGCTATCAAAAACAATAGCTGAAAAACTAATATTTGAAGGATATAGTGAATCATTTTTTCTCTTTTTTATTGATTTCCTGCAAAATTGATTCCAATTCTGAAACACTGATATCATTATTCTTCATAAAAAAGGAAACCATACTTTTAAAAGAACCTTGAAAGTAGCCATCTTTTAATTTTTGTATCGAACTATTGCTATAATCCGCTTTGGTTACAATTGGAAAATAAACATGACCTCTACCTTGTTTTCTATAATCTACAAATCCTTTACTTTCCAAAATTCTAACAATGGTCGAAACGGTATTAATCGCAGGTTTCGGTTCTGGAAATTTACTTACTATAGTAGCAACATTCGCTTCTTCCAAATCCCAAAGTATTTGCATGATGTCTTCTTCTGCTTTTGTTAATTGTTTCATGTGTTTATATTATTTCATTAAATAGGTCAAATGCTGTTCGCTATAAATCATTCTCTTTCAAATTAACAATAGTAACCAGTTCGGTTCATTTGTTTTCGCTTTTTTTTGATAAACAAGACCCTTCGACTAAACTCAGGATGACAAACCAATCAGAAATCATCTAATTGATTTGTCAAATATAACTAAATAATTAGTTTAAACTAATTATTTAGTTATAAATATTTTGTAACAAAATTTAGTACCTTCGACTTACTTAGTATGAATATAGATATTGTATTAGTAATTATAGGTTTAATTTTATGTGTAATAGGAATTTTAGGCAGCTTGTTACCTGTACTACCAGGACCTCCTTTTGGTTGGTTAGGATTGTTATTGTTAGAATTAACCGATGCGATCCCTAACAACTATTGGTTTATTGGTATCACATTTGTGATTGCCATCGGTATCTTTTTATTAGATTATATGATGCCTGCTATTAGTACCAAAAAATTTGGAGGCAGTAAATCGGGAGCTATTGGAGCGGTTTTAGGTTTAATTATTGGACTTTTATCTCCTATCCCATTTGGGTTTTTAATCGGCCCTTTTGTGGGTGCGTTTATAGGTGAATTTGTTTTTAATAAAACAAAAGGACCACAAGCTTTAAAAGCAGCATTTGGCGCCTTTTTAGGATTTATAGCCTCTACCTTTATGAAATTACTTGTTTCATTTATTTTTTTAGGATTCTTTATTTGGGATGTGATAAGTAACTGGAGTAGTTTATTTTAATCTTCTTCAATTAATATACCCATTTTCCCCATTTGATAATCCCTCATGGCTTCTAATACCTCAGTTTGAGTATTCATCACATAAGGACCATTTTGGGTTAGCTTTTCGTCGATAGGTTTTCCGCACATTAATAGAAATTGTCCCTTTTCTTTAAAACTAACTTCTATGATTCCTTCCTCTTGATCAAATACTGCTAAATGTTCTTTTTCAACCAAACCATAACCTTTAATGGATATGTCTCCTTTGATTAAATAAAGCATACTATTAAAACCTTTAGGAATGGTTAATTTTTGTGACCCATCTTTTTCACCTTCACTCCACATCACTAATAAATTACTTTGAGGAATTATATTTCCTTTATAGGAACCATAATCTCCAGCAATTAATTTATTTGTTATTTTTTTATCTTCTGAACTAAACGTGCGCATGATACTATTGGAAACATAATAATATTCTGGAGGTTTCATCTTAGAACTAGCAGGACTATTAATCCATAATTGCACAATTTCTTGATGTCCACTTCTTGCTACCAAAGCTTCTGAAGGCCGTTCACTATGAACAATTCCTGCTCCAGCATGCATCCATTGAATTTCACCTTGTTTGGCTATTTGATTGTTTCCCCAACTATCGCGATGATGTACTTCTCCTTCAATAACAAACGTTACAGGAGAAAACCCTCGATGCGGATGAGGGCCAACACCTTGAGCTCTTGCAGGTCTTCTATCGCTATATTTTGTTCTTGCATGATGCAACAATAAAAAAGGATCTACTTGCTGAATTTTTTGTGTGGGCATAGGTTGCTTCACTGGAAAACCTCCCATATCTATCGTTACCGATGGCAATAAATTGGTAACTTGTTTATGTGTTCCTTTCATTATAAATCTTATTTAATCTCTTTGGTACCATCTGAATGAAATGCAAATCGCCCTTTTTCTCTTTCATGTACTTGTTCTTGATTCGGCCAAGGCCAACCTCCAAATTGAGTTTTTCGATAATCCGAAAAAGCCTCTTGTATTTCGGCTTCGGTATTCATTACAAAAGGACCGTATTGAGCAACAGGTTCGTTGATTGGTTTCCCTTGTAAAAGCAATAAATAACCATCTTTAGATCCATTTTCTAATTCGATTTCTTCTTCTGGGTTTAATTTTACTAAATGATATTCAGTTAGCTTTTCACCAGCTACTTTAATACTTTCTCCGCTATAAAAGTATAAGGTTCTATTTACCTCCTTTATAATAGTGCGTGGTAATTTCCATATTGCATTGGGTTCTAATTTTATGGTCATAACGGACACTCCATTTTCAGGGTTTGATGCCCACGAATTAGGGGTAGGTTTTGGAGCATTAATTTCATTTAAGCTCCCTGAAATTACGTTTACGGTAGTTTTTCTACCTTCTTTATCTTTAGAGGTGACTTCAGGAACCATATCTTCCCACAACATCTTAAAATGAGGCGCTACAAATTTATTTGATTTTGGTAAATTCAGCCAAACCTGAAATATTTCTAAAGTATTTTTTTTGTTTTGATGTACCATCGGAAACATTTCAGAATGTTGTATTCCTTTACCAGCGGTCATCCATTGCACATCACCTGCTCCAAAACGTCCTGCTGCTCCTAAAGAATCGGTATGATCTACAAATCCTTCTTTATTGATGGTGATGGTTTCAAACCCTCTATGAGGATGGTATGGAAAACCTGGAATATGACTTCCATGATACATTCTAAACCCATCTTTTACAACAAAATCTTGGCCCATATTTCTTCCTACTAAATGGTTGTCAGCAAGGCCCATTTGTTCATCTCCTTCGGGATATTCATCCCTATGATGCGCACAAAACAAAAATGGATCTTGTGTTTCCCAAGGAAAGCCCATTTTCTTAATCTGAATTATTTTGTTTGTTTTCATTCTTTTTATTTAGTTTTTGATAATTGTTGTTTGCAACAACTGTTAGGGTAAAAAATATATATTTTAATTTTTTTTTCTCATTTTACCCAATAACTTGTACATCATCCTTGCTTCTTCTTCCGTTAATTGATCTTTAAAATAATTATTTAAAGCTTCTCGTGCAACTCGATGTACGTTAAAGAAAAAATCCATTCCGTTTTCAGTTACTGAAATATCAATTTTTCGACGATTGGCAGGACAAGTTTTTCTATCAACAAATCCTTTTATAACTAATCGATCAATTAACCTTGTAACATCTGGACTTGCAACAATGATACTTTCTTTAATTGTTTTTGCATCTAAAGGATCTGGATGACTCTTTACCAATACACTTAAAACGTTTAATTGAGAATGAGTTAAATCATAAGGTTTTAAGGCCTCCTTAATTTGCATTTCAATCCAACTTGACGTTTTTAATAAATTAAAATAATTTAATGCAAAAATATTTTTGGTATTTGATTTAAATAGCTTTTTTTCACTCATAACAAACAACAGTTGTTTACAACAACAAATATAGGTAAATTATTTTAATAATTTTTGACTTTGTTTTAGCTTGTAATTATTTTAAAAAAAAAGAATATAAAATCAGGGAAGAATTCATATTTAAGAGTTTGTAGCTTCAAAAAAAGATCACTCTTTCATTGACCTAATCTATTTTATTGTTTTTTTGTTTAACTTTGAAAGTAGTTTTTTTCAACCAATATCTAAATAGTATCCAACCTTAAAAAAACCAATATTCCTAAGCTAAAGCAAAAAAAAAGCCTATCAGTTATGACAAGCTTTTCAATAGAGTATGTTTAAAGTAATCGATTAAATTACTTTAACATTTGTTGCATTCAATCCTTTTGGACCTTCTTCTACATCGTAGCTTACTTTGTCACCTTCATTGATTTCATCTACTAGTCCATTTACATGTACAAATAAATCCTTGTCACCTTCTTCTGGTGTGATAAATCCAAATCCTTTTGAATTGTTAAAAAACTTTACTGTTCCGTTACCCATGATAATAATAATATATAAATTAGGTGCAAACATACTGTTTAATTACTAAACTGACAAATTATTTATAAAACTTATTATTTTAATGCATTTAACAAATATAAATACCGAGTCTTTTATGAAGGCATCCAAGTAAAATGATTGTAGTTTGACCAAAATATTTTTCACTTATTCGAATTTTCATACTGCGACTTCATAATACCTTTTTTTAAAACCCTCAAAGGCATTCGAATATTTAATACTAATATAATTTCCATTATTATATTTTACTTTTTTTAGATAAAAATCCCATTTATACATCTAATATACTAATGTAGATATATGAGTAAAATATTTATTTTGATTGAAATACTACCTAATCATCTCACTGAATAAGTGTTTTCTGTTCTTTTTGTTTGTTAATGAAAAAAAACGTGCTGTTAATGAACTAAAGAAAAAATCGTAGTTATTTATTACTACTCTTGTTCCATGTAACAAATAAATATAATAAATATAAAAATTATGAAAAAAATAGCATTGGTACTAATAGCAATAGTGTCGCTTTCAACAACAGTTAAAGCTCAAGACTCTTTCTATGAAGCAATAGGGAAATTGGAAGGTGTTCAATTTCAAGAAATCTATACTTTAGAACCTGTGCCTGATAAAAAAGGGTTTTACAGACCAGGAAGTT
>CAJXEB010000061.1 GCA_913052585.1 uncultured Flavobacteriaceae bacterium
CTATATTTAGCTCTATATCATACAACCTTTGAGCCTTTGTTCTCTGTTTTTTTAAATTAAATAAAAAAGAATCAATTAATAAATAAAAAAGTATCCTCAATTTTTAACACTCTTGAAAAAAATTGGCTAAAAATATTTGCTAGTGTTGACAAAACGGGAGAGCAAAGCAGCTTTGAAAGTTATGGCTTTGAATTTGATAAGCATTATTTCGTTACCGCTTGGAAAATCTCCAAGAACTTGCTAGGCATTTCATATACGGATATTACCCCTCAAAATATAGAAAAAGGAAAACGAGCAACAGAATTAAACATTGCTAATATTGAACTTGAAAATCAAAGTAGAGAAAAGGGAAAACGTGCAGACGAGTTAAAGATTGCTAATATTGAACTTGTTTTCCAAAAAGAAGAGAAAGCAAAACGAGCTGCAGAATCAGTTATTTCTAAAATAACGTTTGCGCAACAAAGCGAAGAAAACGAAAAACTATCGGAAGAGTTAATCATAGCTAATTTGGCAGTCGCTCTTCAATCTGAATTAATTGTTGCAAAAGAAAAAGCAGAAAAAAACGAAATCCAATTAAGAGAACTCAATGCGACCAAAGACAAGTTATTCTCAATAATCGCACATGATTTACAAAGTCCCTTTAATAGTATCTTAGGTTTTTCGGAACTATTAATTGAAAACTTAAAAAATTATGAAGTTACCGAAGTTGAAAAGTTTTTAAACAATATAAATTTGTCAGCAAAAAACACGCTTGTTTTACTCTCCAATTTATTAAATTGGGCTAAATCTCAAATCGGACAAATTAATTTTAAACCAGAAAAAATCGTTTTATCTTCTATTATTCAAGAAATATTAGAACTTTCAAGTGCAAGTGCAAAAAATAAAAACATATTACTAAATCACATTCAATCAGAAAAAATTGTTGCTTTTGCTGATATAAATATGATTAAAACGGTTTTAAGAAATCTTATTTCCAACGCTATAAAATTCACTAATTCAAACGGGGAAATAAATGTTTCCGCAATACAGAACGCCAAGTTTATTGAAATTGCAGTTTCTGATAATGGAGTTGGCATGAATGAAGAAGCTCAAAATAAATTATTCAGACTCGAAACAAATGAAACAACAACTGGAACCGCAAACGAAGAAGGCTCAGGATTAGGCTTAATACTCTGTAAAGAATTTATAGAGAAACATAATGGGGAAATTTGGGTTGAGAGTAAATTAGGTCAGGGAAGTGTTTTTAAATTCAAGTTCCCTTTTTGAATAAATGAATGAGAATAAAAAAACAGGGAAATAACACTTAATTTTTCTGCAAATAAATCAAGACAGCCTTGCTTGAATTGTTTCAAACAAGGCTGTTAGGTAATTCAAAAATATTAAATATTTTATTTTGGAATATCTGTATCTTTAATTGCTATAACTTCAACATCAAAAACAAGGTCTTCGCCTGCTAAAGGATGATTTCCGTCTACAACAATAGTTTCTTCTCTAACTTCAACCACACGCAAATTCATTTCTTGTCCATCTGGAGATTTAGAAACTAGTCCCATACCAACTTCGGGCGCAATATCTTGGGGAAGATCAGTTTTTTTAATTTCTTGTCTTAAATCATCAATGATTTCTCCATACGCTTCTTCTTTAGCAATTGTAATAGTTTTTTTTTCATTTAACTTCATGTCGATTAAACCTTTTTCAAAACCAGGTATTAACTGTCCTTGCCCTAGAGTAAATTCTAAGGGGTCTTTTCCTTCAGAACTGTCAAAAACTTGTCCATCAGACAACTTACCTGTGTAATTTACTTTAACCGTGTTGTTTTCTTTAACTTGATTCATACTATATATTTAATTTTAAAAAAATACTCTTTGCATAATTCTTATGCAGCAACTATTCTAGTTTAAACTTACTCTATCAATATCAACCAAAATCAAGCCAAAAACCAAAAAAATGGAATGAAAATTTCTACGCATATAAACTTATAAGCATAAAAGGTGAAAATTGTGCTGTAGTCCTCTAATGAGGATAAAGCATAAATTAAAATCTTATTTAAAATAATTTTATAAAAAAAATTTTAATCGGTAAAAACGTCAGTTATAACAAAATTTGGTTCTCACGTTTATTACGTATTACTATTTGCTTTTTTAGCTACTATTGGACCTAAGATGCAAATCCATTTGAGGAAACGCAATCACTATATTATTTTTAATGAAATTTTTATTGATTATCCTTCTAATATCACTTTTCATTTTTCCAATTCTAAAAATATTTGCACTAAAGAATAAAAGTTGAAAATCTAATGATGAACTTCCAAAACTTATCAAACGAGCCTCAATCATTTTCCTGTCTAGTTTTTTAGAATGCTCAAAAGCACTGCCTTCTAAAGTTTTAATTACAAGATCAATATCACTGCCATAAGCTACACCAATATTAATTTTAAAACGGGTTTGTTTTGATTGATGACTCCAATTAATAACTTTACTTGTAGTTATCAAGGAATTTGGAATTATAATAGAAATATCATCTCTATTCATTGCCTTGGAGGTCCTTAAACCGATGCTTTCAATAATTACAACATCATTATCAATTTCTAAAACATCTCCTACTTCTATAGATCGTTCTGAAAGTAAAATAATACCCGAGATTATGTCGTTAAATGTTTGCTGCAACCCTAGACCAATACCTACCAATAATGCAGCTGAACCTGCTAATAATAAAGTGACTTTTACACCAATAGCTTCTAAAACTAATGCAATGGCCAATACCCAAACTACATATTTAATAAACTTTAACAAGGCATAAGTACTCCCACTATCTATTTTACTGAATTTACTTTTATGGAAAAACGCCTTTTTAATAACCCAAAGTATTGATTTAGTAATGATTATAATAATTAATATACTAGCTAATTGATGAACTTTTAGTGTATAAGTACCGAAAGTGAAGATTTCAGATTCTAAAATTTGATTTAGTTTTTCCATTCCTATTTAAATTAATATAAAGCAAATAAAACATTTGTTTTATTCACGAATATGCCCATTACCATATATGTAATACTTGTTGGTAACCAGTTGATCAAGTCCAAGAGGACCTCTATGATGTAATTTGCTTGTGCTAATAGCAAGTTCAGCACCTACTCCCATCTGGCCACCATCAGTAAATCTGGTGGACGCGTTTTGATATACAGCAGCACAATCCACTTGTTCCATAAAAAGAGAAGCCATTTCATTGTCAGTAGTCATTATAGTTGCCGAGTGACCACCAGAATATTTGTTTATTTTTTTTATAGCATCTTTTGTAGAATCTACTGAGCCAATACAACACTTCATAGCCAAAAACTCCTTTTCCCAAATCGAATCTTCCGACATAAGCGGCTCCTCTTTTAAAATTTTTTTAACATTTGAATCTACCAATATAGATACTTTATTATTTTTTAAAATATTCTTTAAATCAATCATTTTATCCTGATAATCGGAAAGGTTTGTATTAATTAATATTTTATCCAAAGCATTACAAGCTGATATTTTACTGGTTTTTGCATTAAGAATAACCTGAATACTGTTTTCCCAATCTGCATTTTTATCTATATATAAAAAATTATTACCCCGACCACTTATAAGAACATCACATTTTGCGTGTTCTTTTACAAAAGAGATCAATTGTTCACCTCCTCTAGGAACTATTAAATCTATTGGCTCTGTTGGAGCTTTTAAAAATTGTTGTGTCTCAGTCCTATTCATGTTTAATAACTGGATATGCTCTATACTCAAACCATTTTCTAGTAATGCTTGATGCCAAAAATCGACAAGCATTTTATTACTATATAATGCTTCTTTTCCTCCTTTGAGAAATATTTTATTATTGGCTTTAAAAGCAAGTAGGGCTGCTTCTACAGTTACATCAGGTCTGGATTCATAAATAATCATAATAGTCCCAAAAGGTGCTGTTTTATTAACAACTTGCAAACCATTTTCTAGCGTCTTATTAGTAATCACCCTGTTTATTGGATCTTCTTGCGAACGTACCTGCATAATAGATCGAATCATTTCATCGATCTTTTTATTATTTATTAATAAGCGATCTAACATTGCTTGATCATCTTTTTTAAATGCATCAAGATCTTTTTTATTTGCATCAATTAATTGTGTTCGATTTTCGTCTAAAATACGCGTCATACATCCCAACACATTATTTTTAATTTCTGTTTCTATTAATCTCATTTTTCAAATTTTTTTTAATTAAAGGGACACTTTAGTACCAACACTTTTTCCTTCTATAATATCAACAATCGTATTTTCTTTCTTTCCATTGGCAATAAATGTAGGTATGCTACGAGCAGCAGTCTGTTGGGCATAGTTTAGTTTAGATCCCATTCCGCCCCGACCTTCTCCTTCTAATTTGCCACTATCTTTAATATATTTATCTAGGTCTTCTCTTGGATCGACATTTTCAATAAGATCACTGCTATTCGCATCTGGATGACCTGTATACAATCCATCAATATCAGTAAGAATAATAAGCCTGTCAGCATCGATTAATTTCGCAATGAGACTCGCTAATTCATCATTATCGGAAAACATAGACATAGTTACTGATACGGCATCATCTTCATTTGCAATGGGTATGACACCCTCTGAAAGTAATCCTTGAACGCAATTAATCATATTTTCACGATGCACGCCTGGACTAAAATCTCGTTTAGTAGGAAGTACCTGGGCACATTTCATTCCATAGTCTTGAAAAATAGTATAATAAAGACTCATCATTCTAGGTTGCCCAATGGCAGAATATACTTGTCTTTTCTGTGTTTTATCTCCTATACTAGAATTTCCTAAAACCTCTTTTCCAGCAATTACAGATCCTGATGAAACCAATATTGAAATAATATCTCGTTCATAGAGCTCTGCGATTTGCTTCACCAATCTTCTGAGGACTGGCCTTACTATTCTATTGTCTTTATTGGTCATTACATTTGTCCCAACCTTAATGACAATTATTTCTTTATACATATTAGTTTTCTTTTCCCAATTCAACAGCACGGCTAAATGCAGCAAATGCGGCTTCTTTTATTAATTCATTTACATTATTATCATCCATTGAATCCAGTGCTGCTTGTGTTGTTCCTCCTTTTGAAGCTACTTTTTCCATCCAAGAATTGGGAGATAGATTAGACTGATTAAAAAGTTCTATAGCGCCTGTGAATGTCTGGCTAACCAAAACTTTAGAATCATTCGTTGAAAACCCCATTTGTAAAGCGGCTTCCATCATACTCTGCATAAAGTAAAATACGTATGCCGGTCCACTGCCAGAAATTCCGGTGGAAGCATCAATTAAACTTTCTTTACTAACCAAAATTGACTTTCCAGTAGTGTTTAGCAAGCTTTCTATAGTTAATAACTCTATTCGTGATATATCAGACGATGCTACATAAGAAGTTAAGCCCAATCCAACTTTTGCAGGTAAGTTTGGCATCGCACGTATCACTTTATTTATCCCAGAAAATTCCTGTATTGCGTCCAAAGTAACACCCGCCATAATCGAAATTAAAATTTGATCTGATGTAACCAAAAGATTAATATCTTTAAACAACTCTTCAGCGTGATGTGGTTTTACTGCAACAAAAATAATATCTGCTTTTGGAACACAATCTTTCAATTCTTTAAATGTATCGAAGTGCGAAATTTGATGAAGTTCATTTAATTTTTCATCAGATTTATCCATCACCATGATGTTTTTCTTCTTTAGCAGTTTTGATTTTGACATTCCTTCAGCGTAGGTAAGTCCCATATTTCCTGCTCCTATTACTAGTACTTTCATTATATGTTTTTAGGTAAATTATTTAAATGCATAGATTATAATTATAGGTTATATAAACAACATACAGTCATCACAGTTTTTCACTTCACCATAGTAGGTTGCGCGATATTTATGCAAAGTTTTAATAGGCAAGCCTAAAAAATATTTCTTTACATAGGTCACCTGAGTGGTAAGTTCTCCCATTTTAATACTATATCGTTTCTCGGTTTTTGTATTTCTTTTAATATCAATAATTTTCATAAACTAATTTTTATTAAGGTTAATAAATTCAAGTTATTTTGAGTTGACTTAAAATTTAAACTATAACGTAGCTAAATAAATCACATTACATAAAGCATTATATTGTTTAATACATTGCTCTGCGAATTACGTTAATTAATTTGTTCTGGTCTTTTGGTAGTTTTTTTAACAACCTATCACTTTGCGAAGCTAAAGCGAATGAATTACTGCGCTAATATCGTGGCTATTAACTAATTTTTCAGCGTATGCTTTGTGCCCATTAGGTGCCAATAAATATAACTTCCCTTTCTTCATAGAAGCAAGGAAACTTAGCATTTTCCACTTATCAACTGTTTTTTTTTGGTTCTCATTTTTTAAAGCTATCACTGTATAATGTTTAAATCCTCCGTGAGTAATAAAGGATAAATCAGCTTGAATTTCTTCCTGAGTAGTTTTACTGATAAACACCTGAGGGTTTTCATACCCCTCTGAAATCGATTTTATAGAAATGGTAGTTTTCTTTTCAGCCCACGCAACAGCTCTTTTTAAACATGTATCTTTCTTCATATATTTGTTTTAGTGAAACTATACCTAAAGCAACTCATTAACAAGGTATTAATGCAAATATACAAAATATAGTTTGTGTAGAAACTATTTATAAGTTATAATATTAAAACTCCTTAACAAAACAGTTGTTAACCAGTGCTTTACGAGTTTTATTTATTTGATATGTGATAATATTCTTTCTAGATGAGATAGAATATGGTGATATAAGTTATTCAGGATGATTAGTTATCTCCTCTATGGTTAGTAAAGGAGCTGCATCCATATCTTCTACATTCAAAATTAAAGTTAGTAATTCTATATTTCTATCTAATTCTTCAATTTGTTCCGGAGTTAACTTTTTTAATCTTTGTGATAACTTCTCCTGAAGCGTTGGTGGAGATTTATGAAGTAAATCAGCACCTTTAGCTGTCAAAATAATATAGGTAGCCCTTTTATCATTTGGCTTGGTCATTTTATATACCAAGTTTTTACTTTCCAATCTAGAAATAATACCGGAAACGGTACTAGCATTCAGATTGATATATCCTTTTATATCTTTAGCAAATGCTCGATAGTCGTTTTGATCAGATAAATACTTAAGCACTAAAAGCTGTGGGATACTTATTCCAAATTCTTTTTCGATTTTTTTGCTTTCAAGATTTATTGAGCGAATAATTTTGCGCAATTTTACAAGAATTTCAATATATTTCAATTTGTATGTTTTTTATTTATACCAAAATAAAACTATTTTTGAAATATAAATGATTTTATTAACTTAAAAACAAAAAACACTATCTATAGAAACTATAATTTTCAATCACTTGTTATTTGCTGGCTCGTAAAATCCTAAGGAATTTTCTCTGATTCGTTTTCTTTTACTAAATTAGTTCTAGCCAACACAATATACGAGGTAAGTAAATCATACATGAAAGTATTATAAAATAAAAATGGAGTACGACTATATTATAGTAGGAAGTGGTTTTGGAGGTTCGGTTAGTGCTCTAAGGTTATCCGAAAAAGGATACAAGGTTTTAGTAGTTGAAAAAGGAAAATGGTACAAGGCTAAAGATTTCCCTAAAACCAACTGGAATTTCAGAAAATGGCTCTGGGTACCAAGCTTACGTTTCTTTGGTATTATGAAATTAACCTTTTTTAGGCATGTTGCAGTTCTATCAGGAACAGGTGTTGGTGGAGGTTCTTTAGTTTATGCCAATACATTACCCATTCCCAAATCCACATTTTTCAAAACAGGTAGCTGGAGCAAACTCCATGATTGGGAAAACGAACTAAGCCCATATTACCAAAAAGCACTAAAGATGCTTGGTGCTACTAAAACACCCAAATTATTTGACGCAGATATTGGGCTAAAAAAAGTAGCTCAAAAACTTGGAATGGAAGATAAATTTGACGCCACCAATGTTGCTATCTATTTCGGAGAAGAAAATGTTACCAAAGAGGATCCATATTTTAAAGGCATGGGCCCCGAAAGAACCGGCTGTAATTATTGTGGTGCTTGCATGACAGGATGTAGAAATAATTCCAAAAACACATTGGACAAAAACTATTTGCATTTGGCTCAAAAACAGGGTACTAAAATAGTAGCTGAACATGAGGTGTATAACGTAAGACCAATAATCGCAGAAGATGGAACTAATGGATATGAAATAAGCATAAAGACCAGTACAAAATTATTTACAAAACGAAAGAAAGTTAAAAGCAAAGGAGTAATTTTTTCTGGAGGTGTGTTAGGGACCATAAAACTTCTGCTCAAATTGAAGACTAGTTCATTACCTAACATCTCAGATAGATTGGGGCAAGACATCAGAACTAATAATGAAACCCTAGTAAGTGTCTCTAGCCTTGAAAAAGATAAAAATTATTCGAAAGGTGTGGCTATCGGAAGTATTTTAGATACCGATGAGAATAGTCACCTAGAAGTTGTTAGGTATTCTGAAGGCTCCAATGCTTGGAGATTCTTACACCTACCTTATGTTACGGGTAGCACTATTTTCTCTCGTTTAGCAATGGTACTAATATCTTTTATAAAATCTCCCATCAACTATTTTAAAATTTATTTTCTTAACAGTTGGTCGAAAAAAACAGTAGTACTCCTTTTTATGCAAACCTTAGATAGTACATTGAGATTCAACAGAAATATTTTTGGATTGATGTCTTCAACAGTTAGTAAAGGGAAAAAGCCAACTCCTTTTATTAAAGAGTCGGTCAAATTAATTAAGGAATATAGTAAAGCAGTAAATGGGGTGAGCACCTCATTTGCATTAGAAACACTTGCTGGCATTCCATCAACTGCTCATATTTTGGGTGGTGCTGTGATGGGAGAAAATCCTTCGGAAGGTGTGATTGATAAAAATAATAAAGTTTTTGGCTATGAGCATCTTTTTATAATTGATGGTTCTATGATTTCATCAAATCCGGGAGTAAACCCATCATTATCAATAACAGCTATTGCGGAGCGAGCAATGGACCAAATTCCTGCTAAGAATGAAGTATATAACTAAAAGTTTAAAGATTATTTTAACCTTAACCTTACTTGTTATTATTGGTGTTATGCTATTTTTTGGACATAGAGATATTCCTTTGAATGAATTAAAAAAAACATATGCAAATACAACATCATCATTCATTTCTATAAATGGAATGGACGTTCATTTTCGTGATGAAGGAGACCAAACCGACACCATTCCAATTGTACTCATCCATGGAACAGGAGCCAGTTTACATACTTTTGACGCATGGTCCGATAGTTTGAAGAAGTCAAATCGTGTGATTAGAATGGATCTTCCAGCTTATGGGTTAACAGGGCCGTTTCCAGACAGCAACTACTCGATGGCGCATTATACGACTTTTATTAAGGATTTTTTGACAGCTTTAAATATTAAACAATGTGTATTGGCTGGGAATTCATTAGGTGGACAGATAGCCTGGAACTTTACCCTAGCGCAACCAAACATGGTGAAAAAATTGGTTTTAATAGATGCTGCAGGATATCCCATAATTTCAAAGAGCGTTCCAATTGCTTTTAAAATTGCTCAAACTCCCGTACTAAACAAATTACTTACTTTTATAACCCCTCGTTCTTTAGTAAGATCTAGTGTTGAAAATGTATATTTTGATACTTCAAAAGTAACTGATACATTAATTGAAAGGTACTTTGAACTCACTCTTAGAGAGGGAAATCGAAAAGCCTTTGTAGATCGACTCAAAATGCCAAAGGATACGATTACTTATAATAATATAAAACACATTCAGCAACCAACACTCATAATTTGGGGAGCGCAAGATTTATTAATCCCAGTGGAAAATGCCTATAAATTTCAAGAAGATTTACCAAATAACACATTGATCATACTGGAAGGCACAGGACATACTCCAATGGAGGAAAGTCCTCGTGAAAGTCTAGAGCCAGTATTTAATTTTTTAAAAACCTCGCAATAATTATAGTAACCAATAAAAAATTCAGCTTTATAAATTACTGTAACTAATAATTTTAATAACGACTTATAAAACAAAAGAATATGAATATAAACGAGGCTTCAAAATTATTAACTACGTTATTATCGCAAACAGATAAAAAAACTGATAAGAAAGTTTACAATTGTTTTATAAGAACATTATCCTCTTTGGAAAATAAAGATTTAACTGAAAAACAATCACAATTAATACAAGCAAAAATTTCTTCCTTAAGTTTAAATGAAACAACAGAAAACAAGAAAAAGTACTACAAACAAAAGCTTTCTGAATTTAAATCCTTTCTAAAAGAGGAATTCTCTTTCACTTCGGCAAAACATTATACTGAAACCTGGATGATTTATGGGATGATAGTTGGTACGGGCTTAGGTATGTCTATTGGAACAGCAATTAATACTGGTTTTGGAACAAGTATGGGAATGTCTATTGGAACTGGTGTTGGAATGGCAATTGGTACTCTTTATGGAGCTAGAAAAGATGCCGAAGCTAAAAAACAAGGAACAGTTATTTAAAAGGTTAGTTGGAATAAAAAACAACTACAAAAAAAGATATAGAAGAGTGTATTGGAATAATAGTTAAAGAAGGTAGAAAAACCAACCTATCACTTCAAGAATAAAACACCTCTATTTCAGAAAAAATAAAAAATTAAATTCAGAACACCTAATTGAATACTATGAAATCCATTTTAACAGTCTTATTTACATTCGTGTTTTTTTTATCTTTTTACGGACAATCAAACAAAGCTTCATTACAGAAATTTTATGATTACGATCCAATAATAGAACAGCATGTAGATAAAGTATTTCATCAATTAAATGATACCACCCGTGTTGCGCAAATGATTGTAACTTCTGCGGGCGAATTAGGTAAACCCGAGCATGTTGTTTTAAATTTAGCAAAAGACAATAAAATTGGAGGCATTGTATTTTTAAAAGGCACAAAAAAAAATCATAGACAAATGATTGACAGCCTAAATACCATTAGTAAATCTCAAAAACAATTACCCCTAATATTTTCGATTGATGCAGAACCTAGCCTATTTAACGGCAGGTTACAAGGTACAGATCCTATTATGAATACCATCGACATTAAAACGATTGGACAATCTGATTCTATTGCGAAAATTATTAATAAAAATTTACTAGAAGTTGGTTTTCATCAAAACTTTGCACCTGTTTGCGATATTAGTCCTCAAAACGAGGCTATTAAAAACAGAAGTTTTGGTAATGATAAAAAAGCGGTTATTGAGTTAAGTAAACAATTCATTCAAACAAGTCAAGAGCAAGGAATTGTTGCAACAGCAAAACATTTTCCAGGTCACGGATTGGTTAAAGGAGATACTCATAAAAAATCTGTCTATATAGATGGCAAATTACAGGAATTAGATGTTTACCCACCACTAATAGAAGCAGGTGTAATTTCTATAATGATGGCTCATATTACTATTATCAATAACGAGAAATACAACACGAAGGATTTGCCTGCTAGTTGCTCTCGAAATATCGTAACAGGTTTATTAAAAGAGGAATTGGGATTTAAAGGGATTGTTATTACAGATGCTTTAAATATTATGAAAGCAGTTACTATTATTGACAATGCCCCTTTACTTGCTTCAAAAGCTGGAAACGACATGTTACTAATGCCAATTGACGAAACGGAGACTATTAATACTATTCTTAATGAAATGAAAAATGACCCTATTTACCAAGAACAGGTTTACCAATCTGTAAAAAAGATTATTCGTTTAAAAATATCGTTGGGATTAATTAATCTTGATGAAAAATAAAGCATATCGAACCTATAGAATTCTTCTTAAAAAACGACGCTAAAGCTACTATGAGTTTAGAATTCGCTTATGAATTAAAAAATTGCAGATTGGGAAGACCTAGCACCTGGAATTTACTTTATACATATAAATACAGGAAATCAGTCTATTTCAAAAAAGTTGATTATTGAATAATTTTAAATAATCGTTTTATTTATTTATACTTCTCAAACCAAGCAATGGTATGAGCTATTTTAGTGATTAAATTACTAGGTCTGGATGCGATCCCGTGAGAAGCATCAGGAATTTCAACTAAAACGGTTTCTATCTTTCTAAGTTTTAAAGCGTGATACAATTGCTTTGCTTCACTTGGAGGCGTTCGTAAATCATTCATACCAACCATAACCATTGTTGGAGTTTCTACATTCCCAACCAACGAAATTGGAGAAAATTTCCAATAGTTTTCAAAGTTTTCCCAAGGCTGTCCTGGATATCTAGAATTGGCATAACCATAATAATTATCTGCTGTTAATGTTTTACTTATCCAATTCATTACAGGTTTCGCAACAACAGCTGCTTTAAAGCGATTGGACTTTCCAATTATCCAAGCAGTCATTATTCCTCCAGCACTTCCACCAGTAACATATAAACGCTCTTCATTTATATTTCCTTTTTTAATAACAGCATCCAACCCATCCATGACATCGTTATAATCTTCACCTGGATAATTGTTATATAACAGGTTACCAAATTCCTCTCCGTAACTTGTACTTCCTCTTGGATTAGGATAAAAAACCATATATCCAGCTGCAGCATATAATTGTATTTCCGTAGAAAAATTAGCGGTATAATTTAAAATTGGTCCTCCGTGATTTTCAATGATAATTGGATATTTTTTGTTTTTATCATAATCACTCGGATAAACAATCCAACCTTGAATATCTCTACCATCAAACGTTGATTGATACCATATTTCTTCAACCTCACCCAGAGAACGATACTCCAATAAATCTGAATTTAAGTTCGTTAAAACTTTAATTTCTTTTGATTTTAATGAAGTGATTGCAAGTTCTGCAGGACGATTAGAAGCGGCATAGGTAAAAGCCATTTCACCTTTATTAGAAACAGAAAAACTACCGCTAGCATAAGGTCTTCCTAAGCTCGTCCCTCCTATTTCATCCGTGATTTTTGAAATTTTCCCATTTAAATCCATAAATGCAACATTTGTTTTTCCTTTATCTTCAAATAAAATATAAAGTCCTTTACTATCGGTAGACCACACTGTATTTTTAATACTTCTGTCTAAGTCGTTTGAAATTACTCGTTTATTTTCCCCATCTCGATCCATAATCGTTAACTGACTTACCTGATAAGTCTGCACTTTATCTTTATAACCTAGATAGGAAATATACTTCCCGTTTGGAGAAACAGAAGGACGGTAATCGGGTCCGTTTTGTAAGGTATAAGTCTTAATATTTAAGGTATTGGTATGAACAGAATACACTTCAGAATTTCTAAAATCATATTCCCAGTTTTCAGTAAGGTTTCCCGAAAAGAAAATTTCCTCTCCGTTAGGTGACCAAGATAAAGATCCTCGATGATGATAATCTTCTTTTGTTATTTGTCTTGGTGATCCGCCTTCTGAAGAAATAATAAAAATCTGAGAGAATCCAGGTTTAATATATCCTTGTCCATCTGCCTCATGTTTTAAACGGTCTGTAATTCTTGGTGTAGCTGCCCATTTTGCACCTTTTGGTTTTGAAGGCATTTTTGCAATTACTGGCGCTTTAGAATTTACTTTCATTGAAAACGTCAAATGCTTTCCATCTGGAGACCAAGTAACGGATGAAGGACTATTTTCAAGTTGAGTTAACTTTGCAGTAACCTTAGAATTTACCCAATACAAATAAATTTCACTTCCATTTTCCGAACTACTTACAAATGCAATTCGGTCTCCTGTTGGCGACCATTTTGCTTGACTTTCGTTCGATTCTCTATTGGTTAGTTTATGATGATTTTCACCATTAGATGAGAGTACCCAAAGATCTCCTTTGTCCCGATCTTTCATAATATCAAACCCTCTTCTTCTATAAATTATAGTGGAACCATCTGGTGATATTTGAGGATCACCAGCAAATTCTAACTGAAAGACATCTAAGGAACTAAATTTAGTTTTTTCTTGTGCTGAAGAATTGAAAATGAATAAAAAGGCAGCTAAAACAACTACTATTCTTTGAAAATATGACATATCGTTAATTTATAAAAAGTAAAGTTACATATTAAATTATAACA
>CAJXEB010000062.1 GCA_913052585.1 uncultured Flavobacteriaceae bacterium
AGAAGCTGACATGACGAATATCGTAAACTGGAGAAACAAAAATAAAGATGCTTTTTTCGCTAGAGAAAATGAGAAAATTACTTTCACTCCAATCATTATGGAAGCAATAGTTAAAGCTATTAAAGATTTCCCAATGATTAATATTTCTGTTGATGGTGAAAACATTATCAAAAGAAAAAGTATTAACTTAGGTATGGCAACTGCTTTACCTTCTGGAAACTTAATTGTTCCTGTTATTAAAAATGCAGATCAATTAAATTTAGTTGGAATGACTAAAGCTGTTAACGATCTAGCGAACAGAGCAAGAAATAATGCACTTGTACCAGATGATATTGCAGGAGGAACATATACAATGACAAATGTTGGCTCGTTTGGAAACGTAATGGGAACACCAATTATTAATCAACCACAGGTAGCAATTATGGCTGTTGGAGCAATTCAAAAGAAACCTGCAGTAATTGAAACGCCTTCTGGAGATGCAATTGCAATCCGACATAAAATGTTCTTATCACATGCTTACGATCACAGAGTTGTTGATGGAGCTTTAGGAGGAATGTTTGTAAGAAGAGTCGCTGATTATTTAGAGCAATTTGACGTAAACAGAGAATTATAAAAGTAAGTAACTTGCTTTTAATTAATATTTAACTATGAAAAAAAATTGTTTCATCATTCTCTTTAGCTGTAGTCTTCTAGGAGCTTACGCACAAGACGAAACGTTTAAACAAAAATTTAAGGAAGCGAATACTTTGATTGAAGAAAATCAATACAAAGTTGCGCTTCCTCTTTGGTTAAAATTGCAGGAATCAGCACCATCTAATGCCAACTTAAATTACAAAGTTGGCATTTGTTATATAAGTTCTGCTAATGATAAAAAGAAATCATTAGCATATTTTGAACGAGCAATTGCAAATACAACTAAGAATTACGATCCATTTTCTGCTTCAGAAAAAAAAGCTCCATTAGATGCTTATTTGTACTTAGCAAACATTCATCATATCAGTTATAACCTAGATAAGGCTACTTCTTATTATAAAACTTTTAAGAAAGTTGCGACAAAAAAACATTATTTATATAAAAAAGCAGATTTAGGTTTGAAACAATCTAATAATGCTAAAGTTGCTGTAGCTAATCCTGTAAAAACAACAATTACTAATATGGGAGGAACAATAAACTCTGCTTATGGAGATTATAGCCCAGTTATTGCTGTTGATGAATCATCAATTTATTTCACATCGAGAAGGTTACGGAAAGACAGTTCAAACCTCTATTATGTTGACTTTATTGACGGAAACTATTTTGAAGACATCTATGTTTCTCATAAATACGATAGTACTTGGTCTGAACCCGAATTATTAAATATTTCTACTGATGGCCATGAAGCTGTTATTAATATTTCTACTGATGGTCAAACATTATTTATGTTTAGAGATGATAGTGGAGATGGTAATATTTATACCAGCAAAAAAAATGGAGAATTTTGGTCTGAACCTGAAAAAATTGGATCAAATGTAAATTTGGAATCAAGAGAAACCCATGCACACATTACTCCAAATGGAAATTCATTATACTTCACCAGTAATAGACCTGATGGCCAAGGAGGTAAAGACATTTATTTTTGTAAAAAATTACCAAATGGTGACTGGGCTAAAGCTCAAAATCTAGGTAATGTTATCAATAGTCCTTATGATGAAGATGGTGTTTTTATCCATCCAGATGGCAAAACAATGTATTTTAGTTCTAATGGTAAAAACAGTATTGGAGATTATGATATTTTTTACTCTACTTTAGATTCTGTTGGAAAATGGACAACACCAATTAATATGGGATATCCTGTAAATTCAACAGATGATGATATTTTCTTTGTAACATCTACAGATGGTAAAAGAGGATACTTTTCTTCTTTTAAAGAAGGTGGATTGGGCGAAAAGGATATTTATCAAATTGAATTAGAAGAAGCCGAAGAAAAACCACTAACCTTATTAAAAGGTTATATGGCAGTTATTGGAATGAAAGAATTACCTGATGATGCAGAAGTTATTGTTACTACTATAAATTCGGATGAACAACCAAAAATTTATAGCCCTAGAAAAAGAGATGGTAAGTTCTGTGCCATCTTAGAACCAGGTAAAGATTACCATATCGTATATTCTACATTAAAATATAGAAAGGAAGAAGATTTATACATCCCTGCTTCCTCAAAATACCAAGAGATTAATAGAGCAATTAATTTAGATGATGTCATTTTTGGAGACTCAACAGTAACTATAGCTGAACCTACTCTTCCAACACCTCCTATAAAAATGTTAGATACGATAAAACCTATAGTTACAAAACCAATAGTTAAAGAAGAGGAACTAAACCTTGAAGAATATAGTTACACTCAATATTTTGGTTACAATAAAAACAAAATAGACAGAAGGAATCCTACTTATATTAACATGGTAGAAGAGTCTGTAAAGCGAGCTAAAAGGACAAGAAGATTAGTGATTTCAATCAAGTCTAGTGCTTCCAAAGTGCCTAGTAAAACATTTAGGACAAATGATGCTTTAGCTTATAAAAGAGCTATAGATGCACAACGTCATATTAAAAATGAGTTAATGTCTAAGGGAGTTAGTGCAAAATATATTATCTTTAAAGAAGTAGATTCTAGTGTAAATGGCCCCGAATACAAAACTGAAGAGGCTACAGACCCTGAAATATATGAAAAACATCAATACGTTACTATTACAATAAGATGATGATGACAAACATAAAAAAAATAGCTTTAATAGCTTGTTGTTTTATATCAACAATAAATCTTTTCGCACAAGATGAATCTTTTAAAGCAAAATTCTTAGAAGCAAACACTTTAATAGAAGAGAAAACGTATTATGCTGCACTACCACTTTGGTTAGAGCTCCAGGAAGAGCAACCTACTAATAGTAACTTAAATTACAAGGTTGGTTTATGCTATATAGAGTCTACCAATCAAAAAGGTAAAGCTTTAGATTATTTAACTACAGCTGCTAAAAATGTAAGTGCTAATTACGATCCTTTTGCTCACTCAGAGAAAAAAGCGCCAGTTGAAGTCTATTATTATTTAGCAAGAGCTCAACACCTTAATTATAAATTAGATGAAGCTACATCTAATTATGAAACTTTTAGAAATGGAATTTCTAAAAGTCATAATTTATACACAGACATAGATCGACAAAAAGAATATTGTGCTAATGCAAAAATTGCAATTTCAAATCCAGTTAAAACAAAGATTACTAACATGGGTGATGTGATCAACTCAAAGTATGAAGATTATAGCCCTGCTATTCTTTTTGATGAATCAACTATCTATTTTACATCCAGAAGAATAAGAAATGACAGTTCGAATTTATACATTACCGAAATTTCTGACGGTAAATTTTATGAAGATATTTATGTTTCCAGTAAATACGATGGAGTTTGGTCTAAACCCGAAACTATTAATATAACTACAACTGGCCATGAAGCAATTGTAAATATTTCAATGGATGGAAAAACAATGTATTTATATCAAGATAATAAAGGGGATGGAAACATTTATCAATCAAATTTAATGGAAGATGGAGAATGGTCATACCCAACAAGTTTAGATTCTAATATTAATAAAAAATCTCAAGAAACTCATGCTCACCTATCACCTGATGGTAAGTCATTATACTTTGTGAGTGATCGGAAAAATGGAACTGGAGGAAAAGACATCTATGTTTGTAATCAACTTGCTAACGGAAGTTGGGAAGCACCTAAGAATGTTGGAAACACAATAAATACTACAGCTGATGAAGATGGTGTATTTATTCATCCTGATGGAAAGACAATGTATTTTAGCTCTAATGGACATAATAGTATTGGTGGTTATGATGTATTTTCATCAAAATTAGATGCTAATGGAAACTGGTCTAAACCCGTTAACATGGGATATCCTGTAAATTCAACAGATAATGATTTATTCTTTGTTACTTCTGCCGATGGAAAAAAAGGTTATTATTCTTCTTACCAAAAAGGTGGCTTTGGAGAGAAAGATATCTATAGAATATCATTAGAAGATGAAACAGCCAAATCTATTTCACTTTTAGCTGGAACAATTGAAGTACATGGTTATGATACGTTACCTGAAAATGCACTTGTTACAATTACAAAAAAAGGTTCTAGCGAAGCTCCTATTAAACTGAAACCTAGAAAAGAAGATGGTAACTTCAGTGCGATACTTCAACCATCATCACAATATCACATTACGTATTTTGCTGATACCTATACTAACGAAGAAGACATTACGACTCCAGCAGTATACAGTGAATTAAAAAGAAAAATCATCTTAAACTTTAGTAAACCTGAAGACTATCCTCATACTAATGCTACAATTGGTAGAGCACGTATAGCGAAACTAAAAGCAGAAATTGCTAGATTAAAAGAAAATAATAGTGAAGATTGGAACTTTAAGAATGAAGCAGAATTGACTAAATTGAAAGCTGAATTAACGGCACTTGAGTTAATTACCACTGAGGATTGGAGTAAATTTCACGATAACCAGCTAGATGATATTGAAGCTAGAATAAATAAACTTGTTGGAGTTGAAATTGCATCGTATCAAGAATTTTTTAATTACAATAATGAGAGTATAAATACTGAGCATCCAAAATACCTTAATGTAATTAATACCATTTTAAAAGAAAGGTCAACAGGAAACATCTATGTGAGTATTAAAACCAGCGCCTCTCATGTGCCAACAAAAAGATACGGTTCTAATAATAATTTAGCTGAGAAAAGAGCTGAGGCTGCTAAAAGTAAAATTATTTCGTCTTTAATCAATAAAGGAATTAATAAGGATAACATTATTTTCAACACCATTAAGTCTAGTGTAAATGGACCAAAATATAATAGTGATTATCAGAATAAAGATTCTTATAAGAAATACCAATACGTTACAATTACAATAAAATAAAAATTTTATGAAAAATATATTTACGCTGATTTTAAGCGCTCTATTAATAACGCCAACTTGTTACGCTCAAAAACCAACTAAAGTTGAAAAAAAATTATATAAGGTTGCTCGCAAACAATTAGCAAACGAAGATTATAGAGACGCTCAGAAATCTTATAAGCATTTAGTAGAAATGAATGCTACAAATGAGACTTATCATTTTGAAGGTGGCTTGAGTTATTACTTTTCTGATGTTGAAAGAGAGAAGGGAATCCCTTTTTTTGAAGCATCAATACAAAATTCAACTGAAGATACTATTCCCGAAATATATTACTATTTAGGAAGGTCTTACCATCTTAATGGTGAATTTGATAAGTCAAAAGAGGCCTTTAATAACTTTAAACCTTTTATTAAAACAAGCTCAAAAGATGGTCAAGAATTAATGAAAAAAGCAATCTATTTTGTAAAAGTAAATGATATAGCTAATAAATATTTAGTTAATAAAAATGAAAATATTGTTACCTCAAACTTAGGGAGTAAAATAAACTCATCATTTGGGGAATATGCCCCTGTATTAAAAAAAGATGACAATATCTTATTGTTTACCTCAAGAAGAGAAACATCAAATTCTAATAAATTAGATAAAGATTTATTGCCTTATGAAAATATATACATTGCTAAAAAAGTTAATAATACTTGGGTCGTTTTAACGGATGATAAAGAGATTAAAAAGTACATGCCAAACAATTTGAATTCAAAAAAACATGATGCTGGTGTAATATATTCTTCGGATGGTAAAACATTATACACGTATAAAAATGATATTATTTGGAAATCAGTTTTAGAAGATGGTAATTGGTCTAAACTTGTAGAATTAGATAAGAACATTAATACAAGTAAATACAACATTCCTAGTATTAGTATTTCAGATGATGGCAATACTTTATTTTTTGTGTCAAATAGAAAAGATGGTTTGGGTGGGAAAGATATTTATAAATCTATAAAAACGAGTGAAGGAAATTGGGGCGAAGCTGAACTTTTAAGTGAATCAATTAACTCCCAACTTGATGAAGATTCACCATACATCTCTAGTGATGGTAACACTTTATACTTCTCCTCTAAAGGACATGAAGGAATTGGTGGATATGACATTTATAAAAGTAAATTAGTTGACGGAAATTGGACTGCAGCGGAAAACATGGGAATACCAGTTAATTCAGCATCTGATGATGTTTATTTTATTATTGACAATGCAGGAATTAATGGATTTTTCGCTTCTGCCAGATCCGGTGGACATGGAGGAATGGACATCTATGATGTATGTATGGACTGTCCAGTAATAATAACAAACACTATCAATGGGATATTGGCTAGTTTAGACAATTCTCCTATTAATGATGGTGAAATTTCGATTAAAAAAGTAGATACAGGAAGCCTTTTAGGACCGATTAAAACAGCTGAAGGTAAATTTAAAGTAGTGACTGAAGAAACAGGAGATCACGAATTAATAGTTGAAGCTCCTAATTATGAAAAACAAATCACCTATTTAAGTCTACCTAAAACTACATCAGAGACCGATGTGAAAATTATTTTATCACAATTTGAAAAAGATGCGGAGACGTATCAAGTACTTAACTTATCAAGTAATAAACTAGGAATAAATAAATCAGATACGATTAAAGTTGATAAAGTTATTGCAAGTACTGATAACGATACTTCTTCTAGGCCAACACTAGGAACCTATAAAGAAGTTTACACCTACAATTCTAATAAGTTTAATATAGAAGATGCAGCGTTTATTTCACTAATTAATAAGGCTATAGATAATTCTTCTAATCATAAGATTTATATAGATATTGAATCTAGTGCTTCTAAAGTTCCTACAACTGCATTTGGTTCAAACAACAAATTAGCGACATCAAGGGGTGAGAAAGCTAAAACTATAATAATGGATTATCTTAAATCAAAAGGTGTTAGCTCTGATAATATTGTAGTTAATAAAATAAATGCAATTGTTAGTGGACCAGCATATAGAGGAGATTTTAAAAATACTAGTAAGTATAGTGAATTTCAATATGTAAAAATTACTGTTAAGTAATCTTAGTATTAAGATTGTCTATTCGTAAATAAAAATTATATTTTTTGAATAAAATAAAAACATATTTCATCCTCTTATTATCTCTTGTATTTACAACTACAAGTATTGCTCAAAAAAAAGAGGGTGATGAAGCATATGAGCACTTTAAATTTGGCAATTATATTGATGCAATTAAAATATATTCAAAACTTATTGAGAAAGACCCAAAAAATATAGACTACCCATACAATGCAGGTTTATGTATACTATTTACAGATAATGGCAAGTCTGATGCCATAAAGTATTTAGAAAAGGCTGTTCAGTTTAAATCCAATGTTGATGCTGAATTCTATTTAGGAATGGCTTATCATTATAATTTAAAATTAGACAAAGCATTAACTACATATAATAATTATAAGGAAGCAGGCAAAGGAACTAAAGTCGAGGAAGTAGATCGACAGATTCAACTAATAAAAAATTCTCAAAAACTAATAATATCTCCAATCAATGTTTCTTTTGAAAATCTTGGTGAGAAAATAAATACTGAATATCCAGACTACTACTCTTTTGTAACTCCTAACGAATCTTTTATGGTTTTCACTTCCAGAAGAAAAAATGGGGTAAAAGAATTTGACGGATACTACCCTTCTTCAATTTATTCTAGTAAAGTTATAAATGGAGAGTTCGTTAAAGCTAAAAAAGGTAGCCCACTTGTAAATTCAACTTATGATGATCAAGTTGTTGGATTATCATATAACGCTGATAAACTCTTCATATATTTTGATGACATAAAAAATACTGGAGACATTTATGAAGCAGATATCGTTGATTTTAAATTTAAGAAGAAGGTTAAAATGGGTATAGCTGTTAACTCAAAGGGGTTTGAAAGTTCTGCAACAGTTTCTGCAGATGGTAATACTTTATTTTTTGCTAGTATTCGTAACGAAGGTTTAGGAGGAAAAGATATTTATATGACACGTAAATTACCTACAGGAGAATGGGCTTTACCACAAAATTTAGGGAGTAATATCAACACTAAATATGATGAAGATTTTCCAAACTTATTTTATGATGGCACCACACTCTACTTCTCATCTAAAGGGCGAAACAGTATGGGAGGATATGACTATTTTAAATCGACTTGGAACCCAAACACTAATGAATGGAGTAAAGCTGAAAACTTAGGCTATCCTTTAAATAATGCTAGAGATAATGTTTGTATTTCTTTTACTGAGGATCAAAGGCATGCTTATATTTCTTCATGGAGAAAAGACAGTAAAGGGTTTCAAGATATTTATAAAGTTACTTTTAATGAAATAAGTAGAAGAGAAACAATAATCAAAGCAAATATTATTTCATCCACTACAAATGATATAATAAAAGATGCTTTTGTAGTTATTGAAAATAACCTCACTAAAGAGGAAAGGAACTACACCCCAAACTCTATAAATGGAGGGATTATAATCGCACTACCACAGGGAAATTACACGATAACAATAACAGCAACAGGCTATCAATTTCCGCCAGAAAACATTACCATTGCAGGTAGAAGTAATTTTATAACTTCAATGTCGAAACAATTTATTGTAACACCATAATATAAAAGAATAATATAGATGAATTTAAAGTTAACAAGACCATTGGCTTTCTTTGATTTAGAAACAACAGGTTTAAACATTGCTACAGATAGAATTGTAGAAATATCAATTGTAAAAATATTGCCTAATGGCGATAAAGAAATTAAAACAGAGCTGGTAAACCCTACCATCCCTATTTCTCATGAATCGGTAGAGATTCATGGAATTACAGAAGAAAAAATAAAAGACAAAGCTACTTTTAAAGAAATAGCAAGTGACATAAATACGTTTATTAAAGATTGTGATTTAGCAGGATTTAACTCAAACAGATTTGATGTTCCTTTATTGGCTGAAGAATTTTTAAGAGCAGGAATTGATTTTAATGTTAACGATAGAAAGTTGGTTGATGTACAAAACATTTTCCATAAAATGGAACAACGTACTTTAGTTGCAGCTTACAAGTTTTATTGTGCTAAAGATTTAACAAATGCACATAGTGCTGAAGCTGACACTTCAGCTACTTATGAAATTTTAGAAGCTCAAATTGAAAAATATATAGAACTAAGTGGAGACACTGAGTTTTTGAGTGAGTTTTCTCAAATGACAAGAAATGCTGATTTATTAGGCCGTTTTGTTTACAATGATGAAAACATTATCGTTTTTAATTTTGGTAAACATAAAGGAAAAGCAGTTACAGCAGTATTAGAAAAAGAACCTGGTTACTATAGCTGGATGATAAATGGTGATTTCCCTTTATACACTAAAAAGGTAATGAAAGACATTAAAGCTACAATGACTCCTACTAAACCACAGCCACAGAAAGTAAAACCTAAGAGAATTGTAGTAAAAAAGAAACAACCAGCTAAAAATCAACCTATAGAGGATAAATTAAGCATGCTTAAAAACAAGTTTAACTCATATTAACATGAAGATTATTTGTATTGGAAGAAACTATGCAGATCACGCAAAAGAATTGAATAACCCGGTTCCTAAGGAACCGGTATTCTTTTTGAAACCAGACACTGCTTTACTTCCTAAAAAAAATCCTTTTGTATATCCAAGTTTTTCTAAAGATATACACCATGAAATAGAAGTTGTAATTAAGATTAACCGTTTGGGTAAACACATTGAAGAAAAGTTTGCGCACAAGTATTACAACGAAATTGGTGTTGGTGTAGATTTTACAGCACGCGATTTACAACAACAATGTAAAGAACAAGGAATGCCTTGGGAAAAAGCAAAAGCATTTGATGGCTCTGCTCCTACGAGCCAATTTACTACCATTGATCAGTTTAATGACATTAATAATTTAGATTTTAGTATCCAAATAAATGGTGAGACCAAACAAGTTGGTAATACTAAAGATATGTTGTTCAACTTTAATCAGATTATAGCATACGTATCTCAATTTTTTACGTTAAAAATTGGAGATCTTATTTATACAGGAACACCAGCAGGTGTTGGTCCCATACAAATAAATGATACGATTGATTGTTTTATTGAGGATAAAAAAATGCTAAGTTTTAATGTGAAATAGTCAGGCTATAACACTTGAATTTATCCCTAAAAAAACACTAACTTCGTTTAACACAATGTAAGTCGTATTTACGCGACCAACAAGTACATTAGCGGCAATAATCAATTATAATGAAAGAAATAATTACATTATTACTGCTTCTTCTCTCATCGGCAGCATATTCTCAAGAAACTTATTCAGGAAGCATAGTAGATAAGAATTCTAAAGAGATTATACCTTTTATTAATATAGGGGTTGTTGGAAAAAACATTGGAACTGTCTCTAATAATAAAGGAGGCTTTCAAATTGAACTGAATGAAAAATACGATAATGATACATTGAAATTTTCATCAATCGGTTATAAAACTCTGATTTTTAAAGTTTCTAAATTTAAAAATATAATTCTCAATAATCCTATTATTCAACTGGAAGAAGAAATTACTGAATTACAAGAAGTTGTTGTTTCAAGTAGAAAATTAAAAGAAAAAATTCTTGGAAATAAAACTACTTCTAAAAAAATTAGCGCTGGATTCACATCAAATAATTTAGGTAATGAAGTCGGTATAAAAATTAAAATTAAGAAAAGCCCAACATACATTGAAGATTTCAATTTTTGTATTGTTAGAAATGAGTATGATAGTATTAAGTTGAGGCTCAATTTTTATGATTTTAAAAATGGATTACCCAATAAAAATATTTTGAAAGATAACATCATAATTGTTAGTCAAATTAAAGACGGTATACTTAATATTGATCTTCGTGATTATGACATTATAGTATATGAGGATTTCTTTGTCTCTTTAGAGTGGATTGAAAATTTAGGTGATGAATTCGGGTTGACTTTCTCCGCTGGGTTTTTAGGTAGCCCAATAATTTTCAGGAGTACCAGTCAAGATTATTGGCAAAAAAAAGGAGCTGTAAGTATTGGGTTTAATGTAACAACTAAGTATTAATAAACTTTCGCTAACAAAATCTAAACTGCATTAAAACGCAGTTTAGCTAAAACGTTAAACGAACCATCTCAGAACATCAATTATCTTTGCTAAATGTAAAATCAGATCGCATCCCTATTCAAAGCATATCCTTTTGCGGTATTTTTTCGTTCCACTTAAAAAAACCTCAAAAACATACTTTTCAAGATTTTATGCAGATAGCTAAAATGCAATAAAAAACCCTCTCGAAATAAATTCGAGAGGGTTTTTAAATTTCTATTTTTTTAAATTCTAGTTATTCCCTAAGATTAAAGGTAAACCATCAGAACCACCAACTACAACTACTTTAGTATTTGGAGATTCAGCAAGCTTTAACGTAGCTTCAATTCCTTTTTCTTTTAAGATATTAGGTGTTAATGAAGCATTCAAAATCTTGTTTGCATCAGCTTTACCTTGTGCTTCAATTCTTACTTTTTCAGCTTCCTTTTTAGCTTTTTGCAATTTAAACTCATATTCTAAAGATTCTTGCTCTTGCTTTAATTTACCTTCAATAGCTGTTTTAATAGTAGTAGGCAATGTAATGTCTCTTACTAAAATTTCATTTATTTGGATATATTGTTTATCTAAAATCTTTTTTGTTTCTACAAAAATTTCTGTTTGAATTGCATCTCTTTTAGTGGAGTAAATTTCTTCGGGAGTATAACGTCCAATTACACTTCTACTTGCAGAACGGATTGCAGGTTTAACCACTTGATCCAAATAAGATTGTCCTTTTTCTTGATGTAATTTTGCTAAATCACTAAATTTTGGTTGGTACCATGTCGAAACCTCCAAAGTTATTTCTAATCCATTAGAAGATAAAACTGACATATCATCCAGTACTTCTTGCTGCCTTACATTATAAACGATTAAATCGTTCCATGGCGCAATAAAAATCCAGCCTTCACCATAAGTATTTTCAGTATCAATACCTGTAGCAGCTTTAAACAAAACTCCACCTTCTCCACCATCAATTTTTTTAACACTCTTAAAACCTCCTACCAAAACAATAAGCCCTATTAAGAAAGTCAATATTAATTTTTTCCCGTTTTTTGGAAACTCGGGCATGTCCATTTGTTGATATTCAGCCATTCTTTTTAGTTTTTAGTTTTTAGTTTTTGATAAAGTTATCCATTCTTATTGGATATTTAACATTCAATAGTAAGACCATCATGAGCTATCTCTATATAATCAGGAAGCTCCTTTAAAACCTCATCATGTGTCCCTAAATAATGACTGATGTGAGTTAAATAGGCTTTTTTAGGTTTTAACTCATTCAATAAATCAATTGCCTCAGATAAGTTAAAATGAGAAATATGAGTCGTTTTTCTCAATGCATTGATAACAATAACTTCTGAGCCTCTAACTTTTTCTATCTCCTCTGCATCTATTCTATTGGCATCGGTTATGTAAGTAAAGTTCTTTATTCTAAATGCTTTAACGGGCATTTTATGATGCCAAACATTTATTGGTATCAATTGAACACCTCCAATATTAAAAGCTTCGTTAGCAATCGTATTCAAATTAATTTTAGGAACCCCCGGGTAAGGATTCTCTGCAAAAGCATAATGAAATTCTCTTTTTAAAGCTACCTGAGTCTCAGAAGTTGCATAGACTTCCATGTCCTTTTTCTGCTTAAAATTAAAAGCACGCACATCATCTAAACCAGCAATATGATCTTTATGCTCATGCGTAAAAACAACAGCATCTAAATGTTGTACATTTTCTCTCAACATTTGTTGTCTGAAATCTGGACCAGTATCAACAACAATTACTTCGCCTTTATCTTCAACTAATATTGAGGCACGTAATCTTTTATCTTTTTCATTTTTAGATAGACACACTTCGCAATCGCAACCAATTACTGGTACTCCTTGTGATGTTCCTGTTCCTAAAAATGTTATTTTCATGCTGCTAATTTAACTTGTTTTAAGTTCATTTTTAAAGTTAAACAAACAAAAAGTAAAAAAATAACTTGTCCTAATATCATCCAATATTGTTCTATCCAATCTAACAAATTAAGCGAATTGAAATAGAGTACCTCAATATAAAAAAGATTATTATGAATAACATCAGTAACTATAATTAATAAGGTTAAATATAATCCTATTTTGGGTTTAAAAACCAATAGAATAGCTGCTAAAGGATCTAAAAAGGTAAGGCTGTCCCAAAATAAAGTAGAAAGTAAAGATGCGTTATACTTTTCTGACAAGAATCCATTTTGAATAACCCAAGCTAGATGAGTTGAAGTGCCCATCAACATGCAAACTGCTTGAACTATAAGAATAAGTCGAGTCGGTTTATTTACTCTTGAGATTAACAATCTATTAAATTTAAAATGATAACTCATTGTTATTTTCATTTCAATTAATCCTTAATCTCAAAAAGTTCTTTAATTACATTTATGGTATAATCCAATTCTTCTTTTGTATTATTTTTAGAAAAAGAGAACCTTAAAGCAGGCTTAGTCATATCAACACCAATATTTCTTAAAACATGTGAACCAGTATTACTTCCTGAAGAACATGCGCTTCCTCCAGAAACAGCAATTCCTTCAATGTCAAAATTATACAGTAACATTTCATCCATTTCGCTATTTGGAAATTGAACATTTAATACCGTGTACAAACTATCCCCTTTAGGATCTCCATTAAAAGAAACACCAGGAACATGAGCCTCTAACTGTTCAATCATATATGTTTTTAAACCTTGAATGTGATTTTGGTGTTCAGCTAAATCTCTATAAGCAATTTCCATTGCTTTTGCTAAACCAACAATACCTATAATGTTTTCAGTTCCAGCCCTTACGTTTCTTTCTTGTGCTCCACCAGTAATAATTGGTTTTATCTGAATATTTTCATTCACATATAAAAACCCAACTCCTTTGGGTCCATGAAACTTGTGTGCTGCACAGGTAATAAAATCAATATCTAAATCTCTTAAATCAAACTCATAATGACACATTGTTTGAACTGTATCTGAATGAAAGATAGCTCCATATTTTCTGCACATCACAGAAACCTGTTTCAAAGGTAATCTGTTTC
>CAJXEB010000063.1 GCA_913052585.1 uncultured Flavobacteriaceae bacterium
GCTCCAATACATTGCAGTTCACCTCTAGCTAAAGCAGGTTTAAACATATTTGAAGCATCTAAAGAACCAGTTGCTCCACCTGCACCAACTATTGTATGGATCTCATCTATAAAAAGAATAATATCGTCATTCTTTTCAATTTCATTCATAACCGCTTTCATTCTTTCTTCAAACTGACCACGGTATTTAGTTCCAGCAACTAAACTTGCTAAATCAAGTGTAACAACTCGTTTATCAAATAAAATACGAGAAACTTTTCGTTGTACTATTCGTAATGCTAATCCCTCTACAATCGCCGATTTACCAACACCAGGTTCACCAATCAATAGTGGATTATTCTTTTTTCTTCTACTTAATATTTGTGAAACACGTTGTATTTCACCTTCTCGACCAACTACAGGGTCAAGTTTTCCTTCCGTCGCAAGAAATGTTAAGTCTCTACCAAAGTTATCTAAAACAGGTGTTTTAGACTTTTTATTAGCTTTAGTGGTGCTTCCTGAAAACAAATTTTCCTTACCAGATTGATCGGCAGGTAAATCGTCATCGTTTGGAAACGATTCAGAAGTTGGGTTATCTATAAAATCTTCATCACTTGATATTAGTAATTTAAATTGATCTTTTACTCCATCATAGTCTATTTTCATCTTGTTTAATAGTTTAGTTGTTGGGTCGTTTTCATTTCTTAGAATACATAACAACAAATGAGCAGTATTTATAGAAGTGCTTTGAAATAATTTTGCTTCTAAAAAAGTAGTCTTTAGAGCTCTTTCTGCTTGACGTGTTAAATGAAGATTTTTTTTATCATTTTCATTAGATTCAATATGAGGATTTGCTGGACTAAGTATTTCAACTTTTCTACGTAGATGATTTAAATCAACATCCAACGTATTTAAAATTGAAACAGCTTTACCATCTCCATCACGGAGCAAGCCTAACATTAAGTGCTCAGTTCCTATAAATTCATGTCCTAATCGTAACGCTTCTTCTTTGCTGTAAGCGATTACATCCTTTACTCTTGGTGAAAAATTATCATCCATAATATCTATTTACTAAACGTATAAAATTAGTGTAATTACTTTAATAAGGCAATAATTATACCCAATAAGGTGTCTAGAGGTAAAAGGACAAAAAAACTTACTAAATTCAAAACATTAAAGCTTATAGTTATTAACGGTTTCACCCTTTTTTTTTGTTAATAAAATAGTTATTTTTTGGACTAATTTTGATGCTATAAAATTTGCAATTAATGTATCTTGCTTTTTTAGAATTATAATTTAAAAATTAAAGAATTTATATATGGCTGAAGGCGAAAAATTAATCCCTATTAACATTGAGGATGAAATGAAATCGGCTTACATTGATTATTCAATGTCAGTAATTGTGTCACGTGCTTTACCAGATGTTAGAGATGGTATGAAACCAGTACACAGGCGTGTTTTATTTGGTATGCACGAATTAGGTATTAGAGCTACAGGTGCTCATAAAAAATCTGCAAGAATCGTTGGGGAAGTATTAGGTAAATATCACCCACATGGAGACACCTCTGTTTATGATGCAATGGTTCGTATGGCTCAAGAATGGAGTTTGCGTTATATGTTAGTTGATGGACAAGGTAACTTTGGTTCAATTGATGGTGACAGTCCGGCAGCAATGCGTTATACAGAAGCAAGAATGCAGAAGATTTCTGAAGATATGCTTGCTGATATTGATAAAGATACCGTTGATCATAAATTAAATTTTGATGATACCTTAAAGGAACCTACTGTATTGCCAACCCGTGTTCCTGGTTTGTTAATTAACGGAGCTTCAGGTATTGCTGTGGGTATGGCAACTAATATGCCTCCACATAACCTTACTGAAGTAATTGGAGGTACAATTGCATACATAGAAAATAATGACATTGATATTGAAGGATTAATGGAGCATATAAAAGCTCCAGATTTTCCAACAGGTGGTGTTATTTATGGTTATGAAGGTGTTAAAGATGCTTTTCATACTGGTAGAGGAAAAATTGTAATGCGGGCAAAAGCATCTTTTGAAGAAGTTAGTGGTAGAGAATGTATTATTGTTTCTGAAATCCCATATCAAGTCAATAAGGCAGATATGATTAAAAAAACTGCCGATTTAGTAAATGATAAAAAAATTGAGGGTATTTCTAATATTCGTGATGAATCCGATAGAAATGGTATGCGTATCGTATACATTTTAAAACGTGATGCAATCCCGAATATCGTACTTAATATGTTATATAAGTACACTGCATTACAATCAAGTTTTAGTGTAAATAATATTTGTTTAGTTAATGGAAGACCTCGTCTATTAAATGTTAAAGAATTAATACATTATTTCGTAGAACACCGTCATGAAGTAGTAGTTAGACGTACTGAATACCTTCTTAGAAAAGCAGAAGAACGAGCACATATTTTAGAAGGATTAATTATTGCATCCGATAATATTGATGAAGTAATACGCTTAATTCGTTCCTCTAAAAATGCAGATGAAGCAAGAGAACGATTAATAGAAGCTTTTAAACTTTCAGAAATACAAGCAAAAGCAATTGTTGAAATGCGACTTCGTCAATTGACAGGTCTAGAACAAGACAAATTGCGTTCAGAGTATGAAGAATTAATGAAAACCATACAAGGTTATAGAGACATTTTAGCTAGCAAAGAGCTTAGAATGTCTATCATTAAAGAAGAGCTAGAAGAGATTAGAGAAAAATATGGAGATGAGCGTCGTTCTGTAATAGAATATGCCGGTGGTGATGTAAGTATTACTGATTTAATACCTGATGAAAAAGTAGTAATTACTATTTCTCATGCAGGTTATATTAAACGAACTTCATTATCTGAATACAAAAAACAAAATAGAGGAGGAGTAGGAGCAAAAGCAACTTCGACTCGTAATGAAGATTTCTTAGAACATTTATTTGTTGGAACAAATCATCAATACATGCTTTTCTTTACTCAAACCGGAAAATGTTTCTGGATGCGAGTTTTTGAGATTCCTGAAGGAACCAGAACCTCTAAAGGTAGAGCTATTCAAAACCTTGTTAATATTGGTAATGATGATAAAGTGAAAGCTTTTATTTGTACTCAAGATTTAAAAGATGAAGATTATATAAATAGTCATTATGTGATAATGGCTACCAAAAAAGGTCAAGTAAAGAAAACACCTTTAGAGCAATATTCTCGTCCACGTACTAATGGTATTAATGCAATTACCATAAAAGAAGGAGATGAATTATTAGAAGCTAAGTTAACTACTGGAGACAGTCAAGTTATGTTGGCTGTAAAATCTGGTAAAGCTATTCGTTTTGAAGAAGAGAAAACTAGATCAATGGGTAGAAACGCTTCTGGTGTAAGAGGTATTCGACTAAATAGTGAAAAGGATGAAGTAGTTGGTATGATTACCATTAATGAATCTGAAACCGATGTATTAGTTGTTTCAGAAAATGGCTACGGTAAAAGATCAAGTTTAGAAGATTATAGAATTACCAATCGAGGAGGAAAAGGAGTTAAAACTATAAGTGTTACCGAGAAGACAGGTAATTTAGTAGCTATTAAAAATGTTACTGATAGTGATGATTTAATGATTATTAATAAATCGGGGATTGCTATTCGTCTAGCAGTAGAAAATCTTCGTGTAATGGGAAGAGCTACTCAAGGTGTTCGACTAATTAAAGTGAGAGATGGTGATGCTATTGCAGCAGTAGCAAAAGTGATGTCAGATGATGATGATGTAGAGTTAGATGAAGATGGTAACATAATCATACCGGAAAATAATGAACCTTTAGATGATCAAACCGACTCTAAAGATTCAAGTACGATTAATGAAGAATAGGAATAAATTAATAATATTAATAAAAATTTAAATATTAGTAAAATGAAAAAACAAATTTTAATCGTAGGACTTTTAATGGTTTCTGCTATAACTTTTGGTCAGAAAAAAGAAATTAAATCAGCTCAAAAAGCAATAAAAAATGGTGATTTTTCAGAAGCGATATCTACTTTAAAAGGAGTAGAAGGTCAAATTTCTAATGCTGAGTCTAGTGTTAAAGAATATTATTATTTAGTAAAAGGAAAAGCATATTTAGGAAGTGCAGATAATGACTATGAAAAAATGAATACTTCCGCTGATGCCTTTGAGAAAGTATTATCTTTAAATGAAAATAGTAAATATTCTGCTGAAGCTCAATTAGGATTACAAGAAACTACCAATGCATTGTTAATTAGTGCACAATTAGATCAAGGTGTTCAACAATATTTAGAAGGTTCTAAAAAAATATATAGAGGTTATACATTAAATAAAAAAGATACCATCTATTTATTTTATGCTGCATCTTTAGCTAAAGATGGACAAGCTTATGATGATGCAATAAAATATTATGAAGAATTAATAAATCTTAGTTTTACTGATATAAAAGAGGAATTTTATGCAACAAAAAAAGGTACTAAAGAGGAATCTAAATTTGACACAGCCGATGAAAGAAATGCAGCTCTTAAAAAAGGTGAATATGTAATTCCAAGAAGTAAATTTTCTAAATCTAAGAAAGGAGATATTTTAAAAAACATGACTTTTATTTATATTAAAAAAGGTGAAAATGAAAAAGCAGCTTTGTTAATGAAAAAGGCTAGAGAAGAATCTCCAGATGATTTAAATTTAATGTATGCTGAAGCTGAGATGTATTATAAGAGCGAGGATATGATAAATTATAAAAAAGTAATTAATGAAGTAATTAAAAAGGACCCAACTAATCCTGACTTATATTATAATTTAGGAGTTGCAAGTGCTAAAAATGATGAAAAAGAAGCTGCTTTAAATTATTATACTAAAGCTATAGAATTAAACCCAAATTATACAGAAGCTTTAATTAATAAGGCTCAATTAATTTTAGATGGTGAAAGTGAAATAGTTAAAGAAATGAATGCTTTAGGAACTTCAAATGCAGATTATGATAAATATGATTTATTAAAAGAGAGAAAAAATGATCTTTATCGCGAAGCATTACCATATTTAGAATCTGCATCAAAATTACGCCCAGATTCACTTGATATTGTAAGAACCTTAAAAGGTATATATGGTTTATTGGGAATGGATGAAAAAGAAAACCTTATGAAAGCAATAATGGAAAAAAATGGAGGTGAATAATATAAATTCATTAATTTATAAAAAAAGCTTCTAATTTATTAGAAGCTTTTTTTATAAAATTCTTTTAATCACCCTTAATTTATGAGTATGCTTTTGTTTTTCATTATTAAATATACCAGAATGATCTAAATGATCTATTCTAACTTTTCCGTGAGCATGAATAATTTGATTATTTTCCATGATTATACCCACATGAGTGATGCTTCCTTCATCATTGTCAAAAAAGGCTAAATCACCTGGCTCACTTTCTTCAATAAAGCTTAACACCTCACCTTGAGTAACTTGCTGACTAGCATCTCGGAATAATTGGATTCCATTTAGTTTGTAAACCATTTGAGTAAATCCACTGCAGTCGATGCCGAAAGGTGTTTTTCCTCCCCATAAATAAGGGCTATTTAAATACAAATTGGCAATTTCAATAATTTTAGATTTTGAATAATTGAAGTCGTTTGTTTTTCCCTCAAAGGAATGATTTAAAAAATTTACAACAGCTACATTACTTCCTAAGCTAATAGGTAAAAGGTCGTTGGTAGTTGTTGTAATTATATCTAATAAATTTGTTGAGAGCTTATTTGATAATTGATTTAATGAATCATATTCATTTTTAGTTAAACTAACAAATTGTTTATTATCAATCCAACCTTCATAACTATCATATGTTAACCTTATTCTACTCCAATTTTTAGTTACTTCTAATACTTCAAACAAATCACCATAAAGAATTTGAGATACCATTTCGCTACGATCTGAATCTTCTAATCGCAATGGAACAATACTTAGGTTACAAAGACCGTAATTCATTTAAATATTTATTATATAATTTTGAGAAAATTAATTTCTTTCAATAATCATAGCAGATGCACCACCACCACCATTACAAATTGCAGCAGCACCAATTTTAGCATCGTTTTGTTTTAAAACATTAATTAATGTAATTAATATTCTTACTCCACTACAACCTAAGGGATGTCCTAATGAAACTGCACCACCATTAACATTCACGTTTGAATCGTTCAATCCTAATATTTTCATATTAGAAAGACCAACAACTGCAAATGCTTCGTTAAATTCAAAAAAATCAACCTCGTCGATTTTAATATTGGCTTTGTCTAATGCTTTTGGTAATGCTTTAGAAGGTGCTGTAGTGAACCATTGTGGTTCTTGAGCAGCATCAGCATAACTTTTAATAGTTGCTAAAGGAGTTAGCCCTAATTCATTTGCTTTTTCTTCACTCATTAATATCATTGCACCAGCACCATCATTAATTGTAGATGCATTTGCTGCGGTAACTGTCCCTTCTTTAGTAAACACTGGACGTAAGGTTGGAATTTTTTCCATTCGTACGTTTTTATATTCTTCATCTTCAGAAAAAATTATTGGCTCACCTCTACGTTGAGGTATTTCAACAGGAACTACTTCCTCATTAAATTTTCCATCTGCCCAAGCTTTTGCCGATCGGTTATATGATTGAATTGAGAAATCATCTTGTTCTTTTCTAGTTATTTTATATTCAGAAGCACATAAATCTGCACATACTCCCATTGCATTATTGTCATAAGCATCAACCAATCCATCTTTCTGCATACCATCTTCCATGCTTTTTGGTCCAAATTTGTGACCATTTCGCATATGTACATAGTGAGGAATATTACTCATACTTTCCATACCACCAGCAATAACAACATCTGCATCACCAAGTGCAATTGCTTGAGCAGCGTTCATAACAGCTTTCATACCAGAAGCACAAACTTTATTGATAGTTGTACAAGGAACATTGTCTGGAATACCAGCACCTATAGCAGCCTGACGTGCAGGAGCTTGCCCTACACCAGCTTGTACTACATTACCCATATACACCTCTTGCACTAAAGATGGGTCAAGGTTTATTTTGTCTAACGCTCCCTTTATAGCAACTGATCCTAATTTAGTAGCAGATAATGATGATAAACTTCCCATGAAACTACCAATTGGGGTTCTTACTGCACTTACAATTACAACTTTTTTACTCATCTGTTATTACAATTTTTGTTATGAAAAATATAAGCAACAAATTTACACATTTAATATTAAAAACATTCTTGATAATTATGTAATTGAAATAAAACAAACGATATTTATACCTTATTATATCTAATAAAATTTAATGAAAAGCATTTTAACTTCTTTTGCTAAAAATCAATCTTTTATTTTTAAGATATTTCTTTTTATACTCTCTACAGTTTTAATCATCTATTTATTACCAAGAGGGGGACAGTTTAAGTATAATTTTCAAAAAGGAAAGCCTTGGCAATATGAAAATTTATATGCTCCTTTTAGTTTTACCATAAAAAAAAGTAATGAAGAAATAGAAGAAGAGAAGACGCATATAAGAGAAGAATCAATGCCTTATTTTGAAATTGATACCTCGAAAACTGCAGAAGTAAAAAATCTCTTCAATAACCTTTATGAGAAAAAGGATACTATTAACATCGTAAATGGAACAGATCTAAAAATAAAGGATGTTGGACTTCTTATTTTAGATGAAATATATGCCTATGGATTAATTAATGAGAACTATTCATTTGATACAGACAAGTTAATTTATTTAAAAAACGGAAATAAAATTCAAGAATTAAGCTACAAGCAATTATTTTATATTGGAGATTTAGAAAGTAAAATTAAAAATAAAGTTGAAGAACATTTAATTTTAGATCCTGAATTGTTTTTAACAGAATTAATTTCAAACGTTGTTTTGCCTAATGTTACCTTTAATAGTGAATTAACAGAATCAACAATTAAAGCAAAAATTGAATCCATAAACCCAAACCGAGGAGTCCTTGATAAAGGAAGTAGGATAATAGCTAAAGGTGAAGTTGTTGAAGGAAATAAATTTCAGATTTTAAGTTCGTATAAAGCTGTTTTTGAATCTCAAGTTTGGAGTAAATCTAACTTTTATTGGCTCTTAATGGGATATTCCTTATTAATTTCGTTAGTTTTTCTGATGTTATTTTTATTTTTAAAAAACTACCGTTTAGAGATTTATAATAATAACACAAAAGTTACATTTATCTTATTTAATATCATTGTAATGATATTTCTTACCACTTTAGTAGTAAAATATGATGCCAAATTAGTTTATATAACTCCATTATGCGTCCTGCCATTAGTTTTAAAAACTTTTTTTGATGCTAGGCTAGGTCTTTTTGTGCACGTGCTTACTATTTTGCTTTTAGGTTTTATTGTTCCTAATAGTTTTGAATTTTTATTTCTGCAAATAATAGCAGGAATGGTTACGATACTTACAGTTTCAGAATTATACAAAAGAGCTAATTTGTTTATTTCAGTAGGTCAAATAACTTTTATATACATATTAGGATACTTTGCTTTTTTTATTATTCAAGAAGGAAATATAGAACTTATACAATGGGATTATTTTGGTTATTTTGTGCTTTGTGGTTTACTGACTTTATTTTCTTTCCCATTAATTTATATATATGAAAAAATGTTTGGCTTGGTATCCGATGTAACACTTCTAGAACTAAGTGACACCAATTCTAAATTGCTTAAAGAGTTATCTAATAAAGCGCCAGGAACCTTTCATCATTCTTTAAATGTTGCAAATTTAGCGGAAGCAGCAGCAAACGAAATTGGTGCCAACGCTATGTTAACTAGGGTAGGTGCTTTATATCATGACATTGGCAAAATGGTGAATCCAACTTATTTTACTGAAAATCAAATGTCATCTATAAATTCTCATGATGAACTTGACCCTAAAGAAAGTGCAGAAATAATTATTGATCACGTGATTAAAGGGATAGAAATTGCTAAAAAGAATAAGCTTCCAGATCGTATCATCGACTTTATTCGTACTCATCATGGAACAAGTTTAGTTTATTATTTTTATACAAAAGAAAATGAAAACTCAGGTGAGGCTTTAAAAGAAGATTTTTCTTATCCTGGTCCTACACCATTTTCAAAGGAAACTGCTATTTTAATGATGGCAGATAGTGTAGAAGCTGCTAGTAAAAGTTTAAAGGAGCCTACTTCATCTAAGTTAGATGATTTTGTTGAAAAAATAATTGATGGCCAATTAAACCAGGGACAATTTTTAAATGCAAATATTACATTAAAAGAAATCCAACGTATTAAAAAAGTTTTAAAAAAGAAGTTGAATAACATGTATCATTTGCGAATAGAATATCCTGAATAAAAAAACGATGTGTTTCGATATTTCTTCCGCTAAAATTAAACAACTTTTTAATTAACTAATTATTATCCCCTTTTTTTAAAACAGGAACTTTATCTTCAATATAATCTAAAGGTTTTGAAACTTGTTTTGGAGCTTTAAAACGGTATCCTAAAAAAACATGAAATTTACTTTTTGTTGGCTGAAGGCTGATATCGTTTTTATCAAAATTTTCACTAAAAATTTGATATTTAAATTCACTTCCAAAATAAAACTTCTTGCCATTATAACCTATTGCAGTACCAGTTTTAAGAGAGAAGAACGTTCTGTTAAGAGTTTCATCATTTGAATCATTATCAAAAGAGTTATAGGTAGCTTTATAAAAATCAAATCCAAGTCCTGGGGCACCAAAAAAATTAGCATACCAATATTTATGTAATACAAAAGTATAATAATAACCAGGTTCGATAATTAGAGTAATTCCTTTATAATCGTTGTAGGAATCTCTTGTTATAATATCGTCTGGATTAATTTTAACCTTGTCAGTTCCTTTAACGCTATAAAATGAGTACGTTATACTAGGCATAAAAGTTCCAGCACTTTTTAATTGTATTTCTGTATTTGATTCAACCGCTCTAACAGAATAATTGTCATTAAATTTATATTGAGAAACTCCGCTAAATGTATTTGTAGTTAAATTAGGAAATTGAACATGAATATCTCCGTTACTATCTAAGCTTGTAATATCATCAGTATTTCCAATATAATAACCTCTGCGATAATTATACTCTAAACCATGAGACCATTTATCAAATAACATTTGAAAACCAATTCTAAAGTTATCTGTCTTACCTTTATTTTTTTCTTCAGTATCTGATAACTTTGGTCGAATGCCTAATCTCACAGAAAAATATTTATAACTAAATATAAATCCATAACTTATATTTAGATTAGTTTTAACTGATGCACGTGCTCCATCATAAGGAAAAAAATAATTTAATTGATTGTTCGAAATATCCAGTTTGACGTTTAACTGCTTGCTATGATCTTCAATATAAGGGTTTAAAGAAGATATACTGTCTGTTATAGTTTCTTCATTTTGAGAAAAAACTAAAAAGGGAAGTATTAAAAATGATATAATGTTAATTATTTTCAAATGTAATATATGATTAAACTGTTAGCTTATTAGCTAACTTCAGTCGTATTTATCTACTGATCAAGCTTAAATATTAGTATCTTTTTTATTATCAGCTCGTTGTAATTTTTTTGCATCTTTCTTTTTGTCTTTTTTCTCCTTTAGCAAAACTTTATAATCTTTTATTTCATCTTTTTTTTCTTGACTTGTTCCAATAGGTACATTTAATTTTAAAAATAAAGCACTGTTTTTTTGTCCTGAATTAACTTTATATACATTTGTAATACCGTGGTAATAACGTACACCAACAGTCCATCCCATGCCATCTAATAAACGATATCCTGCACCACCAGTAAAGCCAAAATCAAGTCTATTAACATCATCTTTATTATCTTCTTTTATTTGAGTCGAATTTCCATCTATTTCATAATTGTATTCTAACCAAGCTTTATGCATCAATGCAACTTGTGGTCCAGCTTCAAGATAAAAGTTATTCTTAAATACATATTTTGCAAGAACTGGAACTATAAAATAACTTATGTTTTGTTCATAAGTTCCATTTTCATTAAGCTCATTTTCATAATCAAGTAAGGAAGAGTTTAAATATACAAGGTCTTCACGTGATAATTCCTTAACCCCTAATGATCCTTTTACTAAAACACCTGTATTTAATAGCCATTGATCTTTCAATTTAATATCAAAATAAAAACCAAGATTAAAAGCATTATCCCACTTATCGGCATCTAAATCTGAAATATTAGAAAAATTCCATCCACCATCTAAACCAAAATCTATCTTTCCTGTATTTAATTTATCACCTAATAATAAAGCAATCAATACTTGAGACTGAAGGTTGTAAACAAAAAACAATAAGAATAGAGAGAATAAATATTTTTTCATGATAAATTATTAAGGTTAATATTTAAAGATAGTTTTTTAATTATCTAATTGTTAAATTAAATTAAATTAATTATTTAGTGTTTTTATCAAACCATACAAAACTATAACCTAAAAGAGCTGTAGTAAAGCTTGCTCCCGATGCTGTATACAATCCATTTGTAACTGAAAACTTAAGAGATCCCAATTTGTTTAACTTGTAAGAAGCTGTAAAACCATATCGAGAATTTTTTTGATTGTTATCTTTTTCAATTCCATTGATAGAAGTTTCTCCTAAAGCAACTTGACCAATAGAACCAGAAATCCAAAATTTTGGATTAAACAAATAAGCCATATGTAACTGAGTGGTAAGCAAAGGTTTTTGGGTTAATTTATTTCCATTATTAAAGGAAGAATTTTCTGTAAAAAACCAAGAATCTATATGAAGTTCTAGAATTATTTTATTTGAAGGTTGGTAGGAAGCGGAAGTTTTTAATTGAAAAGCCCATCTATTTGCGCCTATGTTAATTAACTTTGTTTCGTCATAGCTTACCAAAGGTGCTTTAATTTTAAATGACGCACCCATTTTAAACTTCTTGATGTCTCTTTTTGCAAACTCTTGCAAATTGAGTGCTTTGTCACCTATTAAAATAATAGAAATTCTTAGCGTAGGATCTACTAGGCCATTTCTATAGGCAGTGGAATCTACTTGAGAAACTAATGCATTTAGTTTACCAAAAGCATAAGGAACAGCAATATCAAACTTTGCGGGTTTATTAAAAAATATAAAACTCCGACCATAAAAGGCTACAACACTATTTAACTTGGCACTTAAGCCTTCAATTTCTTGAGCGTTTAATAAGATATCGCCATAGGAGTAACCATAAACTAGGCCCGAAAAATTGGTTTTTAATGGTAAAGATGATAAAAAACGAGGTTCTAAATCCTGTGCTTGGAAAGTTAAACTATTCAAATAAAAAAAATCAATGTTGAAATAACTCTAAATTCTATTTTTTGATACAAACTTAAGAGGTTTGATTGTTGTTAATAAATCAAATTTAATTAAATAATCATTATGAGAGATGTATTTTAAAACAAAAAAAACCTGCAATAATTGCAGGTTTTAATTTAATTGAAGTGAGCCCGTCAGGATTCGAACCTGAGACCGCCTCCTTAGAAGGGAGGTGCTCTATCCAGCTGAGCTACGAGCCCATTCACTTAGCAAAATGGTTTCTTTTGCGGCTGCGAATATACAAATTATATTAAATAATAAATCTTTTTCTTACACTAAAAATTTACATTTACTGTTAATAATGGTCCTTGGAAATTTAATGAAAACTCACCGTCCCAATTTGTCTTATCAACTTTAGCTGTAAAGTCGAAATATCTATAATTTAAACCGACTCCTATGTTACTGTGAAACTGATAGTTAACACCAGCTCCTAAGTCCCACAAGCCACCAGAATATTCACCAATTTCTATTGAAAACCAATCTACTCTTGCAGTTAGCATCCATTTAGGATGAGGAGCATAAAAATACCAAACTCCTACATTTGGTAATGGAGCAAGAACACTAACGGTACTTCTTTTAAAATTAGTTGCTGCGCCTTCTCCTGTATTGTTATTATTAACAAACGCATTTCCTTCAATATAAGCTTCCACGTCTAATCCGTGGATTCCTAAGCCAACTCCTAATTCATGTTTTAACCCTTTACTTATGGTTCTGCCAACTAAAACGCGAAACATATTTAGGTTTAATCCTAAAGCCACTTCAGCGCTACCTTGATATATTTGATCGTTCCACTCAATTTCTTGTTCTATATTTCTGTTTAACTTGTTTTTTACTGAAAAATATTCTGTCGTTAATGTCCACTTTCTTGAGAAACGCCAATTGAAATTTAAAAACAAAGTAGTTTCGTTGTCATTGAAATCTGCTCTTTCACTAAAATCAAATATTTCATTATCTGAAGCACCGTTTACTCCAAATTTTATTTCTTTTTTTGAGCTGTATAAACCCGCATAGAAAGTAAATCTATTGGAGAGAAGAGGGTGTTGAGCAATGGAATCGGTTTTGATAATATCAGCATTTTTATTGATTACATTTTCTTGTGAAAACAAGGATGTTCCAATAAAAAATAATAAAATAAATATAAGCTCCTTAGTATTAGAGTTTTTCATAATAAAAATTTAATAGTTATAATAGTATTGCTACTCTAAAAATAAGAAATTTTATCTGGAATTTAAGTGTCAACAACACAAAATTTAATAAATATTAAATATATAATTATTGCTTTTATTATTATGTAGATAATTGGAGTTCTATTTGTTTTATTTTTTCAAGAAAAGAATAAGTCTTAATAAGAACGCCATTAAAATTATGGTTTATAAATTAAGCTTTAAGTTTGATATTAATAATGAAGTTAATTATAATAACTTTAAAACGCATTTTTAAATACTTAAAAAAGAAGTGAAAGTGAATTGGATAGAAATAAAGGACCATTTTAAATTTATTGCAATAAAAAAAGCCTAACTATAATAGTTAGGCTTCTTTTGTCGGGGTGGCAGGATTCGAACCTGCGGCCTCCACGTCCCAAACGTGGCGCGATAACCGGGCTACGCTACACCCCGAGTAGTTATCAATATTTTTATGTCAATGATGCGGAGAGACAGGGATTCGAACCCTGGGTACCCTTTTGAGGTACGCTTATTTAGCAAACAAGTCCTTTCGGCCACTCAGGCATCTCTCCGGACATTCAAACATATTCAAGA
>CAJXEB010000064.1 GCA_913052585.1 uncultured Flavobacteriaceae bacterium
TGATATTGTTTTAATAATTTAGTTCGGTATACTATATATTAGGTCAATCTAACAAACAATCCCTCATCGTTTTTATTTACTTTGGCCATCCCGTTTTTTGTTAATCCCTTAAGGGTCTTATCCCATTTTTTATTAGATAATCCAGATTGAGCTTTTAGTTCGTTTAATTCGATAGGAGAATTAACTTTTAGGATATTAATGATTATTTTCTCATCATCACTCATCGCAACTTGCTTTACTTCAGGTTTCATTTGAGGGAAGAATAGTACTTCTTGTATGGAAGCGTTATTGGTTAAAAACATAATAAAACGATCCATTCCAATTCCCATTCCAGAAGTTGGAGGCATTCCATATTCTAAGGCTCTTAAAAAATCTTGATCTATAAACTCTGTTGCTTCATCGTCTCCACGTCCAGATAATTTTACTTGGTCTTCAAAACGTGCTCTTTGGTCTATTGGGTCGTTTAACTCAGAATACGCATTCGCTAATTCTTTACCACAAATAATCAACTCGAATCGCTCGGTAAGATCTGGATTAGAACGGTGTTCTTTGGTTAGCGGACTCATTTCTTTTGGATAGTCTGTAATAAAAGTAGGTTGAATGTAGTTGGCTTCACATTTTTCACCAAAAATTTCATCGATTAACTTTCCTTTACCCATCGTTTCATCTACGCCAATTCCCATTCCTTTAGCTGCTTGTCTAATTTCATCTTCCGATTTTCCAGAAATATCAAAACCGGTATAATGCTCGATCGATGCTGCCATCGTCACTCTTGCATAAGGAGCTTTAAAATTAATTTCATGTTCTCCAAAAGTAGTTTTTGAGCTTCCGTTTACTTCCGTAGCACAATATTCTAATAATTTTTCAGTGAAATCCATCATCCAATTGTAGTCTTTATAAGCTACATAGATTTCCATCATCGTAAATTCTGGATTGTGGGTACGATCCATCCCTTCATTTCTGAACGTTTTTGCGAACTCAAAAACACCATCAAAACCACCTACGATTAATTTTTTTAAGTATAATTCACAGGCAATTCTCATATACATTGGAATGTCTAGAGAATTGTGATGTGTTTTAAAAGGTCTTGCAGCTGCACCTCCAGGGATAGATTGTAGGATTGGAGTTTCAACTTCAAAATAACCACTGTTATTAAAGAACGTACGCATCGCTGTAAATAACTTGGTACGTTTTATAAAAACTTCTTTTACTTTCGGGTTCACTACTAAATCTGCATATCGCTGACGGTAACGCAATTCAGGATTATTAAATTCATCAAAGGTGTTTCCTTCGCTATCTGTTTTTGGTAATGGTAATGGTTTTAATGCTTTAGAAAGTAATTTAAAGTTCTTAACCATTACGGTTTTCTCGCCTACTTGAGTAGTGAATAATTCTCCTTCAATACCAATAAAATCACCAATGTCTAATAGTTTTTTATAAACATCGTTATAAAGCACTTTGTCTTCATCTGGACAGATTTCATCTCTATTAAAATATACTTGAATTCTTCCTTTTGAATCTTGCAATTCAGCAAATGAAGCTTTTCCTTGTATGCGACGAGACATTAATCGTCCAGCAATAATTACTTTTTTACCATTCTCGAAATTCTGTTTAATATCCGTTGTCATCGCATCCACCGGAAATAAATCTGCTGGATATGGGTTAATACCTAAGGCTCTTAGTTGTGTGAGCTTTTCTCTACGTACTTGTTCCTGTTCGGATAATTGCATAATCAAATTTTTAAAACGCTACATATTTAGCAGACAGTTGCAAAAATAATTATTATTCGCATCTTAAGACTACTTAATTAGCAACATTTTCTGCGATGTTTTCTAAGAATTTCTTAGCGCTTTTATTAGTAGGGTTTATGGCTAGTGCTTTATTGTAAAAAGTTAAGGCTTCTTCTTGATTTCCTGAGTTATATAATTTGTTCGCTAAATTAACGTATCCGTGATCTTCTTCAGGGTACAAGCCCACATTTAATCGAGCAATAGCAATACCTTCTTCTTTCTTATTGGCATAAAATAACACGGAAGAATAGGTATTTAATTCCGAAAATTTAACAGCATATGGCTTTACTTTTTTAGTTACCTTTTTTATTTTTTGATTAAATTTATCTACTCCCATTTCATTAAGTATCGCATTGGTTTTTGTTACAATTTGATAATTAGCGACATAATCGTTATTAATAATACTCGAAATGTCTTCTTCAAAACTTTTAGAAGGATGTTCTACAATTCTATTAATTTCTTGACCGTTCTTGTAAAAAATCATAGTGGGAACTCTATGGATATTCATTCCCTCATGTTCTCCTCCAGGACTTTGTTTGTAGTTTTCTCTTTTATTATCTACCCCTACAGTTGTTAAACGATCTAAAGGAAAATTTGCTGCACCTAATGTTTTGTAAAATATTGGAACTTCCTTTTTGCTATCTCCACACCAAGTACCCAAAAACATGGTAATGGTATATTCGGATAAATTTTCTTTAAACTGATTGGTAAGTTCTGAATTGGGTTGATAATCATCATAGTTTTTTACAAACCATTCTGAATAATTTTTAGATGATAATCCTTCTTTATTTATTTTACCAAGGAGTTTTGGGCTTTTTTCTTTTGAAGTTATTTCAGAATTAAATGATTGAGAAAAAGTAAGAATTGTAAATAATAAGAATGCGATTGTTAATTGTTTTTTCATTTTGAGATGTTTTTAATTAGACAACGAAAATGAAAAATTTCAATAGGTATTCACTAAGGATTAAGGTTGAAATAGGAACTAGCCCCTAGTTGAATTATAGTTTTAAGTTTTTTACTTCTTCTCTAGAAGTCACATTTAATTTTTTGTAAAGGTTGTTAATATGTGTCTTTACAGTGCTTACGCTGATAAATAATTCGGAAGCAATTTCTTTATTGGATTTATCAGTTAAAATTAAAGAAAGCGTTTTTTGTTCTTGACTAGTAAGTTTTTCTTTTGAAAAAGAATCTTTTTGAAGAGTTTTATTCTTTCTGAAAAGATATAAATTTATAAAAACAGAAAGGAATAACACAATAATGATCACATAAATCCACCAAGAAAATAATTTATCTTTATCATTATTTACTAAAAATAAATCTGCTTCTAGTTCATTTTCATATTGCAGCATATAAGCAGAGTTTGGGTATTTTTCTTTTAATCGATTTAGAAGCTTGAGGTAATAACCATTCTCTTTTAAATCTTTCAAATAATAAGAGTAAAGACTATTACTTCGATTACTTAAAAATGAAAATATATAAAGTTCAGCCAAAGGTTCGTCTAATAGTTCTCCATAATCTTGCAAGGTGGTAAACCATTTCTTAGAATTTATTTTACGATTTGCTTCGCTTCTAAAAGTTCCAAATGCAAATCGCATATCGTTTTTTAAAGAATCTATTTTCAGAAAAACATTCGCCTTTTCGTTATTAGAATCTACTTTACAAAATGCTTCTTGGTCAAAAGATAATGGAAAAGATAATTGAGTGGCATTGTTGGCTATAAAAATAATTTCTTCACTGTTAGGACAGTGCCCAGAAAAATGAGTGGTGTTTTGTTCGTTTTCATTGCAAGTGTCAATATGAATGCGGTAAATCCTATTTTTAGTAGGAAGGTTATCTCCTTTAAAAATAAAATATCCAGTAGAATCTAAGGTCGCTTTTGCTAATATTTGCTCAGGAAAAACACCAGAAATTTTCCTAAAATCTTCAATAACCGATAAGTAAACGCTGTTGTTTTGGCTGTCTCTATTCGCAAATCCATCAAATTGAAATTGAGAGAATGATAATTGGGTTACTAATAAAAAAAATAGAGTGATAAATACCTTCATTGTGATAGCTAATATATATAAAAGCTAGTTGTAACAAAAGGAATAATACTTGAAACCTTACTTAACTTTATAATTGTAAATTTGTAAACTAATACTAATTATAAGTTATGAAATTAATTGCCTTATTAAGTGTTTTATTTTTATTTAGTTCTTGTGGGAATAATAAAACAATAGTGTTAAATAAAGATAAAGAAGTAATTGTTTTAGCAGATGGTATTGATGAAAAAGGAGGAAATATTTCTGTTAATCTGTATATTGATTCTATTTTAAATTTAAAAGATGATACTATTGGTGCGATTTATCCTGTTATAGAATCTGGAGATAATTTAGTTATTGACTTTAAATACGAAGAAAAGGCCCCAGAAGGAGTTGCTGACGGGGATTATTCTGAAACACTACATTTTGAAATTCCAAATACTACTACAATATTAAATTTAGCTGATGATGAATTAAGTAATGTAAAATTACTTTTTGGAAAACATTGTTTTTGTAAAGGTGAAGCTGGCTATTATAAAGTAAAAATGGGTAAGATGAAAATTGTTAAAACAGAAAGTGATATTTACTTTGATATTAGTTTTAATATAGATGGAACATCAACCAAATTAATTCGAGTTGCTAAGCATATTAAATTATAATAAGAAAAAGCGGGATTTAAATCCCGCTTTTTCTTATTAATAGAATAATTAAATTATTTAATAATAAGTTTAGTCGTTTTGTTAATACCATTGTTACTCACTTTTATGAAATAAATACCTGTATTTAATCCATTAAAAGTTAAAGATTTTTCAAATAAACTTCCATTTGTTTCAAACTCTTTATTGTAAACAAGACTACCTCTAATATCATATAAAGATACTTCGATATAGTCACTAGAAGAAGGAGTTAATTGTAGGTTTATAGATCCATTTGACGGATTTGGCCATACAGCAAAATTTTCAAATGTTGTTTCACTAACACTTAATTCGCCATCAACTGTAATTACACCACCATTAATATCATAAAAAATATTATTTGAAGAAATGATCATAAATCTTCCAGTAGTTGTATTTACATTTGGAACATTAATATCAGCACTACCATTGTTTGGAATATCATCTGCAATAACGACATCATAAGTTTGTCCTCCATCTGTAGAAAATAAAATGTCAACATTTGGACTGTCAACAGGAGCAACATCAGTTCCAGCAACATCCCAAGTTATAGTTTCTGTTGTTAGAGTTTCCCAAGTAGTAGAAGCATCTTGAGAGGTTACTACAAACGGTCCTGAATCACCTTCAAAAATAACAAACATATTATCACTTGCTGACGAAGCTCCACCTGCAACATTATCTCTTACAGAATATCTAAAAACCATACTTCTGCTTACAGAAGGAATTACTTCCCAAGTAGTTTGTGTTTGACCCGCTAAAACAGTTGCTAATTCAGGCATATACCTGTTTGGTGAAGACAATGCGTTATTTGATCTAAACATAGGCCCGTTAACAGAAGTATTAGCAGGAGGCATTGATCCTATTTGTGAATTCATTTGCTCCCAATTATGAGAAAGTACATCACCTGAATCTGGATCTGTTGCTGTTCCCATTAATATAAATGGAGTAGATTTAGGTATTGTATAATTAGGCCCAGCATCTGCAGTTGGAGGTAGGTTAAATGTTGGTGTTTGAACTCCACACTGTCCACTACCAGTTGAAATAAAGTTCCAAATTTCTTGAATACTAATAGCGTGAAAATAATCATCACTAAAGTTTTGTACGTTTGGTGAGCAAATTCCTGCATATCCCATAATAGTAGATGCACTTCCTGGTTCCATAGCAGTTGGATTATTTCTTTGACAGTTATTGTTTTGAGTATGGTTTGCACGAAATTGATGTCCCATTTCATGTGCAACAAAATCAATATAAAAACTATCTCCAATAGGTGATGATAATCCTGTAACTCCCCGAGCTTTATTTCCAGTACAAACCGAACCAAGAGCAGCAATACCACCACCACCAGTACTAAAAACATGACCGATATCATAATTTACAGAGCCAATAATATTATCAACTGTAGTTTGGTTTTCTCCTAACATAGTGCTACCACTATTATTTGTATAAGGATCAGATCCTGCATTTAAAAATATCAGATCTGTGTTATTTTCTACGATAACCATAGTAACTGCTACTTCTTTTTCAAAAACACCATTGATTCTGGTCATAGCAGTATTCATAGCGGTAAGTACGGCAGCTTTTTTTACTTCATCGGTAGCATTTGAAGGAATGCCTTGATTATTTAAATGAAATTGAGCATACTCTCCGGTACAGGCTAAAGCTAGACGGTATGTTCGTAACATTCCATCATCTGCATTTTCTGGAGATAATACAATTTCATTTTCTAAAGTATCTTGAACTAAACATTCAAATGTTCTAGAATCTGCAGGTAAAGATTTTTTAGCATAGCTTATATATTGATTCAAATCTTTAGTATAAGGATCTAAATAAATTGTCCCATAGTTAGCAGCCGAAATCATTACATTAAGACCATTGTCTGAATAACTAAATCTTGCAATAGCAGATGGGTCATCAATACCCTGAGCCATATAAGATCTAATATTTGGATGTTGCGCCTGTAATGAAGGAGCTAAAACAGAAGCTTCATAAACACGAAAATTTTGAATTTCTCCGTTATTTGTTGGAAGTTCAATTATGGTATTAGACTGTGTTGCGTGTCTTTGTGGAGCATTTGTTAATAAATTATTTAACTCAACAGTATTAAGTGTGAAAAGTTTAAAGTCCTGAGGGACTGAATTTCTAAAAGCTTTTGTTTTAGAAGCTGTTTCTGTTAAAGATGCAGTTTCCCACAAACCTAGATTGTTTTGTGCTGTTAACCCAAAACAAATTAATAGTAGGGGAGCAATTAAAGATAGTTTTAAATTGTTTTTTTTCATTTTATTTTTTTTTTAATCTACAAAAATAATTAATAAAATAATAAAATTTTAGTATAAAGTTTTATTAATTAAAAAAGGATGGTTTATTCAAAATAATACCTGTAACAAAAGGAAATTTATAAGGACATATAAATTAATTAATAATCGTAAATTTGCATAAATGAGTATTTGGAGAGTAATTTTATCAATCATATTTCCACCGTTGGCCGTTTTAGATAAGGGTTGTGGGTCTGTAGTTATCGTTTTTATTTTAACTTTATGTGGATGGATTCCGGGTGTAATTGCAGCGCTAATTATTATTAATAATCCAAAATAGATTTTATATGTTACGTAAAATAATTTCGCTTTTAATTTTAGCTTTTACGCTGGTAAGTTGTCAATTTACGGAAACCATGGTCATAGATGATCAAGGTTATGGAAGGATGTCACTCTCTATAGATTTAAGTGATATGATGGCTATGATGGGGGATATGAGTGAGGATTCTACGATGGTAAAAACCGATACCATTATTACATTTAAAAGCATACTAGAAGAAAAAAAAGATAGCATTGCACAACTCTCTAAAGAAGAACAGAAAAGGTTAAAGGCAATGGAAGGTTATAACATTCATTTTACCATGGACCCAGAAAATAAAAATTCTGTTGTTGAAATATTTACCGATTTTAAAAATGTTTCTGAAGCCAATGATTTAATGGAAGGTCTTAATCAATCTGGATCTATGATTTCTGGAATGGCTAATGGAAATGACACTACTAGTAAAGCAAGTGAAAGTGATGCTGTTGGGGTTAAGTTTTCTTTTAAAGAGGGCGTATTTAAAAGAGATGCCTATATAATTGATGAAAAAGCACATCAACAACAAATTGACAGTCTAAAAGAATCAGAGTCGTTTATGAGCGGCATTACGTATAAACTAAAATATACATTTCCAAGTAGGGTAATTAATGCTTCTGCAGAAGATGCTAAATTATCTTTAGATGGAAAAACGATCGAACTAGAAAGGTCCTTTTTAGAGTATATAAAGAATCCAGATGTTTTAGATTTAGAAGTTGAATTAGAAAAATAATCTTTTGAATAAACAAATCGAAATACAAGAACTAGGAGTTAAGGATTATAAAGATACTTGGGAATATCAAGAACAGCTTTTTAAGGAAATTATTGATGTAAAAATAAAAAACCGAAGAGAAGAAAAATCTTTAGAAACTCCTAATTATTTTTTATTTGTAGAACATCCTCACGTATATACCTTAGGTAAAAGTGGGCATATTGAAAATTTACTCATTTCTGAAGAAAAATTAGCCGAAATAGGAGCTACCTTCTATAAAAATAATAGAGGTGGAGATATTACCTATCACGGACCTGGACAAATTGTTGGGTATCCTATTTTAGATTTAGAAAACTTTTTTGCCGACATTCATAAGTACCTGCGATTCTTGGAAGAAACGGTTATTAGAACATTGGCTGAATACGGTTTAAAAGGAGAACGATCTAAAGGTGAAACAGGAGTATGGTTTGACGTAGGAACTCCATTTGCTCGAAAAATTTGTGCTTTTGGAGTGCGTGCAAGTCGTTGGGTAACCATGCATGGATTTGCATTAAATGTAAATGCCAATTTGGGATATTTTGATCATATGATCCCTTGTGGTATAAAAGGAAAAGCGGTGACTTCCTTAAATGTAGAATTAGGAAAACCTGAAATTTCCATAGAAGAAGTAAAAGAAAAATTACTCTTCCATTTTTTAGATTTGTTTGAAGCTGAAAAAAAGCTTCAATCGTAAGTTTAGTTTTCAAATCTAATTAACTCATTATAACCGGTTAAGTTTCCTTTGTCATCTTTTTGAGAGTGAAAAACTTCAATATGCTCGGTTATGATTCTAAAAATTAGTTAGTTGAGTCGATTTATATAAAAGACTAATTAGTGTATTTCGTAAAGAAGAATGCTTTTAGTATCACCTTTTACAACAAAATTTGTTTTACCATTTTTTGTTAAATCTCCAAGGTCTATTACAGAAGTTGCATAGACAGGGAATCCAGATAGCAGACTTCCAGATTTATTATAAACGTATACTTTGTTTTCTTGTGTTTCGGTAATTGAAATGTAGGTTTTTCGATTAACGATACTAATAGTTGGTTGTGTATAAATTCCAAAGGGTAATTCGATTAAAACACCATTAATCCGCATTAAATTATCATCTAAAGTTACTTTAGTTTTTCCTCTAACAGTAAATTGATAACTAGTTACATCCAGTTTTTTGGTAATCGTTTTTCCATCCAAACCAACACTGTTTTTAGAGTTATCTTTATTAATAACTACTAGTTTTGTGTTTTCTAATGTGACTGGAGTATTGGAGAAATCGAATGTTTTTGCTGCGGTTACCCTCGATTTACCTACTCGACTAAGGATGTTCAATTTTCCGTTTTCCTCTGCAATGATGATGTAATCTTTACTGTTAATTCTAAAATGTTGAGGTGAAAATACAATTTCAGACTTTGCCTTTTTAAACTTAAATCCTCTTACTTTTTTTCCTTTGCTATCCAACATTAAAACCTCTTTGCCTTGGGTAATCACAAAACGATATTTCCGATTGTTATCATAATCAAAAACAGAAAGTGCTTGGGTGATATCGTCTCTAAATTTCTTAGGGAACGAAGGAACATCTCTGCCAGTTCTATCTAAAACGTAAAACTTATTTTTGGTAGTAAAGGCCAATTGTTTTTTGCCATTTCGTAAAAGGTCAACTTCTTTAATTTTTCCTAAAATGGGATTTTTAAGATCCTTTGTCCATAAAATTTTTCCTCCAGAAGAAATAAAATACAACTTGTTCGTTACATCTTGAACAACGATGTCTTTTCCTCCTGTTCTGTGATTACTGAAAAAAGCAGGGTCGTTTAGTATTTCGTTTTCTAATTGAATGCTATTGATTTGTGTTACTTTTCCTGTAACCGGAGTGCTATTTGAAGTATTTGCCTCTTTACAAACCAAATTTACATGAGCAAAATCACGATCATAATTAAACTGGAGGATGGCTAAAGGATGTTTTTTAAATGAAACAGCTTTTATTTCAGTTTTTAAAAGGTTGGAAAGTACTCCTGAATAATTTCCGTTTAGCTTCATAATTAATAGGGAAGACTCGTCACTAAGTTGAGAGAGCGCATCTTTATAATAGGAAGTGGATGATAGGCAATTATTAGTTAAATAAGAATTGATGATGTTTTGACTAACTTCTTCATTTTCAGAAAAAATAAAGAAATTATCTAATATAAATACTTCTTTAGGAGCCGTCTTATTTGTGAAAGTTAAAAAATGATTGACAAATAAATTTGGCTTATTAAAGTCGTGAATCATTACTCCTTTAAAAGGATCTTTAGGGCTGCTATAATTACTTAAAGCTTCGTTGGTAAGATCTGGGTCAATACTCTTTAAAACAATTGCATTTCCTTTTGGTAAACTTATTTTACTGACTTCGCTAATTGCTTCAAATAAAATAGTTTCATCATTATTGATGCTTTTAATACCTCTAAATTGTTGAAGGTTATTTTGAAATAATGAAAAATCATCAAATGTTAATGAAACTACCGTGTTAGCATTAGTTGGAGTAACTTTTGCAATATCATTTTGTTGAGGATTTAAGCCTTTAAAAACGGATATTAACTGAGGGACTGAATCATTTGCCAAAACAACTCCTGAAGCGGTTATTGCATCTGGTAAAACTTTAATGTCAAGTGCCGCCCAAGAAGCAAAATTAAATAGTAAAGTTTGGTTTACTAAAATTTCGTTAGCAGGAATAATTGCTGTTAAATCTTGATGGTTGCTTAGTGCTGTTATTTTTCTGAAAACTGCATCATTCTCAATGTTTCCGCTTACTATCTGTTCTAATACTTTTTGTGAATTCGAAGCAACAAATATACTGTCTTCAATAGTCGTAAAAATAACTTGCTCATTGATGATTACTTTTTGAAATGTATAAGAACTAAACGAAATGGTTTCAATAGTTTTATTAGGTATGGAATCTAAATTAAAGAGTCCCTTATTTAGTTTCGTAATAAAGGTAAATGAAGAGGTGACATTTTCTTCAGTGATACATAGTATGCTTTTTGAAGTAGGATTTAAGTGATTAAAAACTTCTTTATTCTTAATATAAGAATAGGCTTGAGTGTTCTCTAATTTAGCAAGGAAACTATTGTTTTTAAGATCAGATTTTAAAGCTTCAAAATCATTGATGCTTAATACAACTGAAGGGTTCTTGGGAATAAAATCGTTAAGCTCTTTTAATTTTGAAGGTGCAGGATCACAGCTTATAAAAAAACTGAATAGGAATACCGATACGATGGATTGAATAAAAACCTTCATATCACAAAAATAATAAGGAAAATAACAGAATCACATAGAAATTAAAAAGATTATTGGCGGGTTTTTAACAATGAAATTTAAATATCTAAATTTATTGTGAATTCTTCGGGTAACAACCGAAAACTTTTGCGATGATACTTAGTGATCCCGTATTTTCTAATAGCTTCTCGATGTTCTTTAGTGGGATAGCCTTTGTTTTGTTTCCAATTATACATTGGATATTCTTTGTCAATTTCTTCCATATATGCATCTCGATACGTTTTAGCTAATATGGAAGCTGCTGCTATATGCAAATACTTACCGTCTCCTTTTATAATAGTTTGATGTGGTATGTCTAAAAAAGGTTTAAAACGGTTGCCATCAACAGCTATAAGTTCAGGTTTTTTGGAAAGCTTTTCAATAGATGTATGCATTGCTAAAATCGATGCGTTTAAAATATTAATTTCATCAATTTTCTCCATCATAATATGAGAAACTCCAAAGCAAATTGCTTGTTCTTCAATTATAGGTTTTAAAAACGCTCGTTTTTTTTCTGAAAGTTGTTTCGAATCTGTTAAGATTTTATTTTTAAAATTATCAGGGAGCATAACTGCTGCTGCTGTTACGGGTCCTGCAAGACAACCTCGACCAGCTTCATCAGTGCCGCATTCTATTAATTGTTTATTGATTTTTAGTTTTAACACATTTAACGGAATTCATTATTTAAATATTCCATTCAAAAGTATACCTTTGCTTGGTAAGTTAAAAATAGATGCGCAAAACGTTTTTTTTATTTCTTCTATTATGCTCTTCAGCAATAGTGTTTTCTCAAAATGAAGGAGGGATTCCTAAAAAAAAGAAGAAGGAAAAACCTTCCGTAACCCTATATAAAATTATTTCAGCCAAACGGGATACTACCTTTTTAGATACCTCGCTTACGATTCAAAGAGCTTATAAATTCAACTATTTACGAAAGGATAATTTTGAATTACAAGAATTCGCAAACGTCGGTCAACCCTATAATAATCTAGCGTATGACTTTGGTAATGTGAATTTAAAACCATTATTTGTGGCTCAATCTCACCATGTTGGCTATCGTGAAATTGAAGATATGGAGTATTATAATTTACCCACTCCTTTAACGGAATTGTATTTTAAAACTGCATTTAAACAAGGACAGCAATTGGATGCGTTTTTTTCAATAAATACTTCAGAGCAATTTAATTTTTCTATTGCTTATAAAGGAGTACGATCTTTAGGAGCTTATCAACATGCTTTGACGAGTACGGGAGATTTTAGGTTTACTACAAATTATCACACAAAAAATAATCGGTATCATATTTTAGCACATATAATGGCCTTGGACCTTATTAATCAAGAAAATGGAGGACTTACCGATGCATCTGTTTTATTGTTTCAGAGTAATGACAGTGATTTTAAAGACCGTGGAAGGTTAGATGTTAAATTTCAAAATGCAGAAAATGAATTAAAAGGTTTTCGTGTTTATGGAAAACAAGAATTTGAACTAATCACCAAAAAGGATAGTACCGACCGCAATAAGCTTGTTATTGGTAATGTAATAAGCTTTGAAGATAAATCGTATGTCTTTGAGCAAGATAGTCCCTTTGATGGATATGGTGAGTCTTATAAAACTTCTGCTTTGTTTAAAAAAGGAAAGCTTGAAGATTTTAATGCTCAAGGATATACTCGTTTTGAAAATAACTATATAGGAAGTCTAAGTGCTTTTGTTGGGTATACAGATTATAATTTTGGATATAATAGTGTAATTATATTTGATGAAGGTAGAATTGCAAATAGGATAAAAGGTAATTTGGTTCAAGCGGGTGCTTCTTACAAAAAAACATATAAAGGATTTGAATTATTTGGTGAAGGGGCTATTAATATTTCGGGAGATTATGATGGTAATTTCTTAAAGGCCGGAGCTTCTTACCTTATTAAAAACGCTCATAAAATTAGTGCAGAGGTTAAAACTCATACTACTGCGCCAAACTTTAATTTCTTGTTAAACCAAAGTGATTATATTAATTATAATTGGCAAAATAATTTTGATAATGTAAAAACGCAGCAATTAAAAGTAGATTTTAAATCTCATAAAATTGCTAACCTATCTCTAAGTTATACCGGTATTGATAAATACACGTATTTTACAATTAAAGAAAATGATTCTACTCCTACGCCACAACAATATGGAGAACGAGTGGATTATGTAAAAGTTAAATTACAAAAGGAATTTAAATATAAGAAGTTTGGATTAGAAAACACGCTCTTATATCAAAATGCTTTAAGTGGCGAAGAGGTTTTAAAATTGCCTCAATTTATCACAAGAAACACATTGTATTTTGAAGATCAATGGTTTAAAAAAGCGTTGTTTATGCATACAGGAGTCACCTTTAAATATTATTCCAGCTATGCGATGAATGGGTATGACCCTGTATTAGCAGAGTTTTATGTTCAAGATAATATAGAACTTGGAGGATATCCTCAGTTTGATATTTTCTTTAATGCAAGAGTACAACAAATTCGTTTTTATTTTAAATACGAAAATTTCAATGCATTATTTTCAAGCACTAATGATTATTTTTCGGCACCTGGATATCCATATCGTGATGCTGTGATTCGCTTTGGAATTGTATGGAATTTCTTAATGTGATGTATACGATACCTATAAAATTAAATAAATTTTTCTAATAATAAAAAAGACCTGACAGTTTTGCTGTCAGGTCTTTTTTATTATATTGAATTTATAGATATATTATTTGTCTAGCTTTTTTAAGCTTTCCGCTATCTTTTCAGTGTATTTATCTGCAGCTTTTACCGCATCTTTTGGGTTTTCTATTTCAGTGGTAGTAGCAGCTAAAAGTTGCTCGCCATCTTCATTATTTAAATTATAAAATAATGTTTCAAGTACATACTTTTTGTTTGTAGTTGTATAAGAACCACCAGAACCATAATAATTACCGAACGTAGAATA
>CAJXEB010000065.1 GCA_913052585.1 uncultured Flavobacteriaceae bacterium
TAAAGTTAAAAGTAGCATCAGTATCTTCTACAAAAATTAGTTCACGTGCTTCGTTACCATAAATAATACAATTGGTGAAATTAGCTTCTATTAAATCTGCAGTTACAAACTCTGTTTCACTTATCTGTAATACATTGTCTATTACAACAGAAGGGAATAGTCTAAAGTTGTTGGTCCAATAATTTGCAAAAGTGGAATGAACAAAATTGTAACGACCTCCCAGAGAGCATGATAAAGATGTTTGACCGCTATTGTTAATGATAACATTTTCTCCATAAACATCTCCAGTTCTAGCTAATAAACCGGTACTTGACGTGTTAAATATTTCAACATTTTTTAGTGTTAATGTTCTGTCTCCATCATTGCTATCCATTAAAATACCTACAATAGAGTTTTTAATAGTAGTATAATTAAATTCGTGATTTGTACTACCAGCAGTTAACCATATAGTACCCCACTGTCCTGGAACATATGAGAAAGCTGGTTCTAGACGGTCTCCTTCAAAGATCACTTGATTTTCCATTAGTTCTGGATCTGAACTTGGTGCGCCATTTACTTTCATAGATCCGGTATTGGCTACTAATATTCCACTATCTCTATGAAAATGGATTCTAGCACCAGCATCTACAGTTAATGTTTTATTAGGAGGAACAGCTACATAGCCATAAATAACATAAGGCTTTTCATTTGTGAAGTTTAATTGATCGTCTTCTAAGTAAAAGCCTTCAATTAATACAGGTTCTTCTTCAGTTCCTAAATTTAATGTTTCTATGGTTCCATCTGCATATTGTTCTGGAAAAAGAAAAACAGCATCTTGAACTAAGGTAACTAAATCTACATCCTGACTGTTATTACCTGTATCAAACATTATTTTGTCTGTATATAAGAATGAATTATCAGGGTTTGGAAAATTATTGATATCGATGGTAGTTTCAACAAAAATGAAAATACTATCATTTGCTAAAACATTAATGTCTTCAAATACCTTACCTGGAATTCCATCAACATTTAAACGATAACTTGAGCTTTCCCCTTGTGATAATTGAACATTTGGGATATTTATATCTTCACTACTGCGATTATAAACTTTTAGTGTTCTGGTGCTAGAGCCTATATTCGTAAACACCGTATCTAAATAGATGGTGTCCTGAGAAAATTCAAGATTTCCTGTACTTGGAACAGTATCAAAGTCGTTTCTACAAGAACTCCAAGAAACAATGCTAAAAACTAATGCTAATCCGTATAAGTATCTCAATGGTTTATTTTTTTAATTTCAGTAAAAATATAACTTTTTGGTAAGCATTTTATTGTTTAATACCATGTTTTTTAATCTAATAATTTATATAAACATTTCCAATATATTGATTAGGATGTTGAGAATCATTTAAATGCAGGACATAGAAATAAACACCTGTAGGAACCAATTGATAATTAAAAGAAATTCCTTTATTAGCAATTCCATTCCAAAATCCATCATCATTAAATCCTTGATAAATTAAATTACCATAGCGACTGTAAATGTTTAATTCAAAATTTGGATAAATATTTAATAAGTTATCAATTTCAAATACATCGTTGATATTATCTGCGTTTGGTGAAAATCCTTCTGGAATAAAAGGGGTGCAGTTTTCAGTTTCAATTAAAAAAGAACTCGTAGTAAAACAGATCTCATTTTCTAAACGAACATAAATTAATTGAGGATTTGTTTCATTTTGATAATTACCTGGGTCTGAATTTTCATTTTCATTTAAAATTGCATTTTCTAATGTGTTAAAATAAGTGACGATATCATTAATATCTGTAGAAATTAAATCGTTTTGCTGAGTTAGATTAAAAGTTGCAGTATCAAAACCTTCATCACAAGCTAATAAATTGGGTAATTCATCTATGGGCGATATGGTTCCAAATTCGACTTGAATTAAAAATTCATTATTTTCTTCATCAAGTTCTTCAACAATTCCTTCCTCAAAACCAGTATCATCTACTTTTAAAAGAATTTCAAAATTAGTTGGTGTTTCGTTAGGTAAAATAAATTCTATAAATTGTGTTTCACTTTCATTTATTAATATATCATTTTGGGTTTGAGATTGACCCAATAGAATTCCTTCAATATAAAAAGTAATGGGTGTGGATGCAGGCAATAGTGCAGTAGCATTATAATTAAAAACGATATAATCGATGATTAGGTTTCGCTCTCTACAAGCATATATATTATTATTTATAGAAATAGTCGCATCCGGCAGAGAACATTCAAGTACTTCAATTTGAAAAGAATCTACGATATAACAATCTTGATTATCTACTCTAATAAATATGGATTGTGGGTTTTCTGTGTTTTCAAAACTGTCTATACTTAGTATTTCGTTTTCATTATTATTTGCTTCTTCTTCTGTTAAATGATAGGAGAGTGTATAAATTGAATCTATTTGTTGTGTGGCATCAGATAAATTAAAAACTTCTGTTCCCAGACTATCACAAAGTTCTAAATCTATAGGGCTTTCAAATTCTGGAACTAATAATAAATGGATGTCTAAAGAAAACTCATTATTATCCTCATTGGATTCGTTGACAACTCCTGTTCCATTTCCTGTGTCATCAACTACAGCTCTTAATAAAAAATCTGTAGGAATGTTTGAAGAAATGGTAAGTGTTATAGCTCCATTCTCACTACCTTCTATAAGTATTTCTGTATTAGTAACTGTTTGACCAATTAAAATAGCATCTGCATAAAAAGCAATAGGTGTGTTTTGGGGTAATACAGCGGTACTATTGACATTGTAGACAGTATATTCGATATTTAAATCTTTGTTTCCGCATTCTTCATCACCAGTTAAAGTATCAATTTCGATAGTAGCATCAGGTAATTCAGTATTTAAAACAGTAACGATATTATTTACCATTACTAGATCCTGATTGGATGTTAATTGTATTGTTGCACTAGTATCTCCAGGATTGATATTGTTTTCAATATTATAGAAATCAATATCCATATTATATAATTCACTAGAACCTGTAAAACTGTTAGTGCCATTAAAGGCATTATCTTGAGGGTTAAATGGGGGATTACTTAATATGTTTCCATTTATACTTAATGTTTCGTTATTTGCTAAACTAGAATCTCCTTCCCAAGCTAGAAAACCGATTTTTGCTCCAGTATTATCTAAAACATTTAGATTGTTTAACTCGATAGTTAATGTAGTATTTCCTTGGTAAACTGTTTCTAAGCCATCAAAAATAGCAACTTGATTTAGAGGAAGTGTAGCGTCTTCGTAAATAACAGTAACACCCCAACCTCCAAAATTTGTAGCATTTCCACCATTTATTTGACAATAAGGCTGAATGGATTCTAGTAAATCTAATTCACTTAAAGTATAAGTGTTACTTCCAACGTTGCTTACTATAGCCGTAACATTAGCGAATGCTGAAAAGTATATATAGTTAGTTCCTCCATTTGAAAATGTAAAATTAAATTCTCTTTCTGCAATTACTGGATTCCCATTTAAGGAAACTTCTAAATCTTTATCTCCAGATCCTGCCCAATATAAGTATGCGGCAACAACTTGCTGTCCTGTCTGTAATTGAAAATCAGCACTACTTTCAGATAAAATTGTACAATCCGTAGTACCTCCGTTTTCTCCAATATTTAAGGTGTTTCCAAATGATAAATAATCAAAGCGACCATTAAATTGTTGAAATAAAGTAACTTCTTGAGCAAAAAGTATTGTTGGAATTAAAAAAAGAAATATTCTAAATATGTACTTCAACTTCCTCATATTGAAATTTTTGTTTCAATATACGGGTTTTTTAGACAAAACGATTAAATTAAAAACCCTATAAATCTCTTCTTTTTAAAATATAATAAGATCCATAAACGAATAAGAATGTCCATACCAAAACGATTAAAATGGTTAAGGGTTGAACGCTATAATCTTTATCAAAGGCTTCCCCTAGTTGGTTTGCAGCAGATTGAACAGCACCTAATCTTGAAAAAGGTTCCTTTATTAAATTAGACATAGATGCTAATGGCAAAAATTGCATTATACTTTCTGCTATATCGGTATCTTTAAATATTTTCCATTTAAAAAGACTATAAATAATCCCTTCAGCAATACTCCAAATCAGTAAAAACCCTAATGCAAATGCAGATCTTTTAACTAATACTCCCAAGAATAAACAAAAAGAGAAAAAGCCAATAAGTTTTATGAAATAAGCAAAAAGATACTCTATGTCACTGAATATAATTCCTATTTCATTATAATCTGAAAACATTAATCCCAATATTAAAGAAACACCAAATACAAATAATGTAGAGATCGCTGAAAATAATATAACAGTTAAAAATTTAGAAAGGACAAATTCTTTTTTACTTAATCCATCAATTAAATTTTGTTTAAGTGTTCTGTTGCTGTATTCATTAGCCATCATTGAAACAATAACAATTGCTAAGAATAATTTAAGAATAGCTGCTATATAGGTGTTAAAATGCCAAATAAATGGAAAGTTAAAGATACCTTGATCAGCAATTCTAAAATGGAAATCTCCAAAATTAAATTCGATGGATGAAATTAAAGCAATAAATGTGATTAGTATAAAATAAACAATTGAGATTACTTTCGCCGATTTGTTATACTTAAGTTTATGAAGTTCTATAGATAGTAAACGTAACATGGTTGTTGATTTAGGATTGAATTATTCAGTTTTGGTTAGTTCTAAAAATTGTTCTTCAAGACTTTCTTTTCGGTGGACCAAATAAGAAAGGTTTATTCCTTTTTCAAAAAGCAATTTATTTAAATCGGAGCCGCTTAATGGTTCTTTTAAATAGGCAACTAAATGAATTCCTTCATTTTTAATAGTTCCAATACTTGGATGATTTTCTAGAACTTTTGATAATTTATCTAAATCGTCGGATTGTAATGTGAAAAAACCATGACTAGCAATCATATTTTCAACACTTCCAGAGTATAAACTTTTTCCTTTTCTTAATATAACTACATGCGTACATACTTTTTCAACTTCATCTAATAAGTGAGACGCTAATAAAATAGTGGTTCCATCTGCAGCAATTTTTTTAATAATTTCTCTTATTTGATGAATTCCTTGAGGGTCTAATCCATTTGTGGGTTCATCCAAAATTAATATTTCCGGATCATTTAATAGGGCAGAAGCAATAGCTAGGCGTTGTTTCATACCTAATGAAAACGTTTTAAATTTATCGTCTTTTCTATCTAATAACCCAACTAACTTAAGCTTTTCATTTACTTTTTCTTTAGGAATTTCTTTGATGGTGCAAACAAGATTTAAATTTTGTGCTGCAGTCATATAAGGATAAAAGTTTGGGTGTTCAATAATAGCGCCGACTTTCTTTAAAGCTTCGTGGGTAGTTCCAGTCCCATCAAACCAATGAAAATTTCCCTCCGTTTTATTAACTACATTTAATACGATGCCTAAGGTTGTTGATTTCCCACTTCCATTAGGTCCTAAGATCCCATAAACATTGCCTTTTTCAATAGTAATTGAAAGGTTATTCACTGCTGTGAGTATACCATACTTTTTAGTAAGATTATTTAATGTGAGAATTTCTTGCACAATAGCTATTTTTATGATTAGATAAAAGTAAGACGAGCTATCTAAAAAATTGTTACATTTTTTAGATAGCTAAGAAATTATTTTTAAAATATTAATGAGTTCTAGAAGGATAATTTTTTCTTTCTAAGTTCAAAGTTTTGTCCTAAATAAACTTTTCTAACCATCTCGTCGTTAGCAAGGTCTTCAGGAATACCGTGTTTTAAGATGCTACCTTCAAACATTAAGTAAGTACGGTCGGTAATTGCTAATGTTTCTTGAACATTATGGTCGGTAATAAGTATTCCAATATTTTTTGTTACCAATTTGGCAACGATTCGTTGAATATCTTCTACTGCAACAGGGTCTACTCCTGCAAAAGGTTCATCCAATAAAATAAAATGTGGATCTGTGGCAAGTGCTCGAGCAATTTCAGTTCTTCTTCGTTCACCACCACTTAATAAATCACCTCTGCTTTTTCGAATATGACCCAAACCAAATTCTTCTATAAGCGATTCCATTTTTTCTTTTTGTTCCTTTTTAGAAAAATTGGTTAGTTGCAATACACTTAATATATTGTCTTCGACACTTAATTTTCTAAAAACAGAAGCTTCTTGAGCAAGATAACCAATACCATTTTGAGCACGTTTGTACATTGGGTATTTAGTAATTTCTTTATTATCTAAGTATATTTTACCTCCATTGGGCTTTATAAGTCCAACAATCATATAAAATGAAGTGGTTTTTCCGGCGCCGTTGGGGCCTAACAGACCAACAATTTCACCTTGATTTACTTCAACAGAAATTCCTTTTACAACCTTACGGCCTTTATACGATTTCATTAGATTTTCGGCTCTTAACTTCATATATATATTTAGAATTAATGCTTACCAATATAGCTTAATTACGGTGCTATTTAGTTTGTTTTTTTAATAATTTTTCTTGTTTTCTAATAACTGCTCTCGAAATAAATATACTTATTTCATATAATATTATTATTGGGACAGAAACAATTACTTGACTAGCAATATCTGGTGGAGTTATTATTGCTGAAAGTATTAGTACTACCACCAGTGATATTTTTCGATATTTTTTCAACATATCTGGAGTTACTACCCCAACTTTTGTAAGAATGTAAATTAATATTGGTAACTCAAAAATAAGACCACTAGCTATCACTGAAGCTCTAACTAAGGAGATATAACTACTTAAGTCAAAATCATTATGAACTTGTCCACTTACTTGATACGTTCCTAGAAAATTAATGGATAATGGTGTTACCACATAATATCCAAATAATACTCCAATAAAAAATAATATAGAAGCTATAAAAATAAATCCTTTTGCTGAGCTTCGCTCTTTAAGTCTTAATCCTGGGCTAATAAATTTCCACATTTCAAGTAAAACATAAGGAAATGCTACTATAAATCCAGCGGTTATTGAAGTCCAGATATGTGCAGAAAACTGACCTCCCATTGTTCTACTTTGTATTCTAAAAGGAAGTTCAGTAAAACAAAAACTATCTTTAAAACCTATAAATTGAGCTATTTCACAAAGCACCTTATATGTTGGAAAATCTGCGTGTTTTGGTCCAAAAATTAATACATCAAATATAAAGTCTTTAGCAAGAAAGGCAATAGAAGCCAAGATAATAATTGCTAATACAGACCGTATTAAATGCCATCTTAATTCTTCAAGATGATCTAGAAAAGACATCTCTTTTTCAGTCTGGTTTTTCATTTTCTTAGCCATTATATAATGCCTTCATTAGTAAGGTTATGAATGTGTACAATTCCGCAATATTTACCTTCCTCAACAGCTATGATTTGTGTAATACCATTCTTATCCATAATGTCTGTAGCCTCAACAGCCATGGCATTATTTTGAATAGTTTTAGGATTTTCAGACATAATGTCTTTTGCAGTCAAACCGTGAAAACTATCAGCTTTTGCAAGCATTCTTCTTAAATCACCATCTGTGATAATTCCAACTACCCTATTATTATTTACAACTGCAGTTACCCCTAACATACTTTCTGAAATTTCAATAATTACTTTTTTAATATCAGTATCTAATTGTACTTCCGGTTTTTTATTCAGTTTCGTTAAGTCACTTACTCGCAAATATAATTTTTTACCTAATGAACCCCCTGGATGAAATTTCGCAAAATCTTTACTAGAAAACCCCCTTAAATCCAATAAGCAAACAGCTAAAGCATCTCCAATCACTAACTGAGCTGTAGTACTTGTTGTTGGTGCTAAATTATTTGGACAAGCTTCTTTTTCAACATAGGCGTTTAAAATGAAATCTGCTTGTTCGCCTAAAAAAGATTCTTTGTTTGATGTAATAGCAATTAACTTATTACCTCTGGATTTTATTAAAGGAACTAATACTTTAATTTCTGGTGTGTTTCCACTTTTCGAAATACAAATAACAACATCGTTATCTAAAATTGTTCCTAAATCTCCATGGATTGCATCAGCAGCATGCATAAATATAGAAGGAGTTCCAGTAGAGTTTAATGTAGCAACAATTTTATTAGCTATAATTGCACTTTTACCTATACCAGTAATGATAACTCTTCCGTTTGAATTATAAATATATTCAATTGCATCTGCAAAAGAATCATCTATTAAATCTACCAAGTTTTTAATGGCTTTACTTTCGGTGTCAATAGTCTTTTTTGCTACTGAAATTATCTGATTTCGATTTTTCAAAATTTTGGCTTTTTTTAGTTGTAACTATTTCAGAATGTATTACATTTAAAATGCAAAAAATAAAAAAATTTACACCTTAATATATAAGAAAAATATTTCTTATTACGGATGCTAAATTACGATTGTTAGTTTGTTATTACAATTTTTATTTTAAGGAAGCAACAAATTTAATTTTATATATAAGTTTGGCAGAAATAGATATTTACGCAGCGTTAAAAAAATATTTTGGATTTTCTAAATTCAAAGGGTTACAAGAAGAAGTGGTTAAAAGTGTTTTAAATAAAAAAGATGCTTTTGTGATTATGCCTACAGGAGGTGGAAAATCATTATGCTATCAACTCCCCGCATTTATTGAGGAAGGAACCGCGATAGTGGTTTCTCCACTTATTGCGTTAATGAAAAACCAAGTTGATGCCTTAAGAGCCCTGTCTACAGAAACAGGAATTGCTCATGTTTTAAATTCATCTTTAAATAAAACAGAAGTAAAACAAGTAAAAAGTGATATTACTTCTGGTATTACAAAACTATTATATGTTGCGCCTGAATCTTTAACTAAAGATGAAAATGTTGAGTTTTTACAATCGGTTAAGATTTCTTTTGTAGCTATAGATGAGGCTCATTGTATTAGTGAATGGGGACATGATTTTAGACCAGAATACAGAAACCTTAAAAGAATTATTGAGCGTATAGGAGACAACATTCCTATTATTGGTTTAACAGCAACAGCAACTCCAAAAGTACAAGAAGATATCTTAAAGAATTTAGGAATTCAAGATGCCAATACCTTTAAAGCTTCTTTTAATCGTCCTAATTTATATTATGAAGTTCGCCCAAAAACAAAAAATGTAGATGGAGATGTTATTCGGTTTGTAAAAGAACATGAAGGTAAAAGTGGTATTATATATTGCTTAAGTCGTAAACGGGTTGAAGAATTATCTCAAGCATTGCAGGTTAACGGTATAAAAGCTGTTCCATACCACGCAGGATTAGATTCAAAAACCAGAGTAAGACATCAAGATATGTTTTTAATGGAAGATATTGATGTGGTGGTTGCAACCATAGCGTTTGGTATGGGAATAGACAAACCTGATGTTCGGTTTGTAATTCATAATGATATTCCTAAAAGTATAGAAAGTTATTATCAGGAAACAGGAAGAGCAGGAAGAGATGGTGGTGAAGGTATTTGTCTTGCTTACTATTCCTATAAAGATATTGAAAAACTAGAAAAATTTATGAGTGGCAAGCCTGTAGCTGAACAAGAAATTGGCCACGCATTATTACAAGAAGTAGTAGCATTTGCAGAAACATCTATGTCTAGAAGGAAATTTATTCTTCATTATTTTGGAGAAGAATATGATAATGAAACGGGTGAAGGAGGAGATTTAGATGATAATATGCGTTTTCCAAAAAACAAGTACGAGTCTAAAAAAGAAGCGATTAAGGTATTGCATGTTGTCAAGGAGACTAATGAACGATATAAATCTAAGGAGGTTGTTAATGTGTTAATTGGTCATTCGAATGCTCTAATTAAATCTCATAGAACTGAGGATAAAGAGTTTTTTGGTTCAGGAACTGAACATGAAGCATCCTATTGGATGGCATTACTTCGTCAATTATTAGTGGCAGGGTTTTTAAGAAAAGATATTGAAACCTACGGTTTAATAAAAATTACTCAACATGGTTTGGATTATCTAGAAAAACCTGTTTCTTTTATGATGACCGAAGATCACTCCTTTAAAGAGGCTAATGATAACACTATCATAACCAATCAAAAAGGCGGAGGTTTTGCAGCAGATGATAAATTATTTAGAATTTTAAAATCGGAACGAAAAAAAGTTGCTGATAAATTAAATCTTCCACCGTTTGTAATATTTCAAGATCCATCTTTAGAAGATATGGCTTTAAAGTATCCAATGACTTTGCTGGAAATGTCCAATGTTCATGGGGTAGGAGAAGGAAAAGCGAATAAGTATGGTGCCACTTTTATTAGAATAATAAAAGACTATGTAGAAGAAAATGATGTGATGCGACCAGATGATTTTATTGTAAAGTCCACTGGTACCAATAGTGCATTAAAGTTATATGTTATTACTAATGTTGATAAGAAACTTCCATTAACTGATATTGCGGATGCAAAAAAAATGGAAATGAATGATTTGATAAAAGAAATGGAAGCTATCGTAAATAGCGGAACAAAACTTAATATCAATTATTGGATTGATGAGATATTAGATGAAGATCAACAAGAGGAAATTCATGATTATTTTTTAGAAGATGCTGAGACCCCTGATATAGAAACTGCAATGGAAGAGTTTGATGGAGATTATGAAGAAGAAGAATTACGCCTATATCGTATTAAATTCTTTAGTGAGGTAGCTAATTAATTTTTTTATTGGTTTCCGATTATAAGCATACAAAATAAGCACGTTAAATAATACAAAACTAATTTATGAGTGGTCTGATTGCTAAATAGGTAGTCATACTTATTAATATGTAAATCTTATCTATTTATCTATGTTCTAATACCTAGCAATGTAGCGGTCTAATATCTTTTATCGACAATTGTGAAATACTGCATTAATTTTTTATGAAATAGTATACTGAATATGTACCTTTGCACCTCATTTTAAAAATTAGTCATGCAAGACGGTATTTACGCGAAAATTAATACAGAAAAAGGAGATGTTTTAATCAGCCTTTCTTACAAATTAACTCCTGGAACAGTTGGTAATTTTGTTTCATTAGCAGAAGGAAACCTTGAAAACAATGCAATAGCTCAAGGAACACCTTATTATAATGGTTTAAAATTTCATAGAGTAATCCCAGACTTCATGGTTCAAGGAGGTGATCCTCAAGGATCTGGAGTAGGTGGCCCTGGATATCAATTTGATGATGAGTTTCATCCAGACTTACGTCATGATACTCCTGGTGTCCTATCTATGGCTAATTCAGGTCCTGGTTCAAACGGGAGTCAGTTTTTTATTACTCACGTGGAAACACCTTGGTTAGATGATAAACATTCTGTTTTTGGAAATGTAGTTGAGGGAATGGATGTAGTAAATGCTATTGAGCAAGGAGATTCTATGATAGAAGTTACTATTATTAGAATAGGAGAGGAAGCTGAAAAATGGAATTCTGTAGAAACATTTCGTCAATTTACTGGAGCAAAAGCGGAACGTGAAACTGCTTCAAAAAAAGCTCAAGACGATTTATTGGGAGAGTTATCTGAAGGTTTTGATCAAACAGAAAGTGGTCTTCGTTATAAAATTATTCAAAAAGGTGATGGTTCCAAACCTCAAAAGGGTCAAAATGTATCGGTACATTACAAAGGAATGTTTACAGAGGGTGGAGTTTTTGATGATTCTTACAAAAGAGGAAACCCAATTGAATTTCCAATAGGAATGGGGAATGTTATTCCAGGTTGGGATGAAGGTATCTTATTATTAAATAAAGGAGATAAAGCTCGTTTTGTAATTCCGTCTCATTTAGCATATGGAGAAGCTGGTGCTGGTGGAGTAATTCCTCCTAATGCTACTTTAGTATTTGATGTTGAATTAATGGATATAAAATAGTATTCAGAATAACTAAATAATAAAAAAGCAGTCAATATTATATTGACTGCTTTTTTATTTCCATTTAATATTGCAACCCATGCTTGGTTTTTGTGATACTTGTTGAAAGTTATTGCTTATTACAAGATCAATCCCTTGACGCAAATCTATTCCTGTGATTGGAATGTTATTTTCTGGTCTTGAACTATCTAATTGACCTCTGTAAACAAGTTTTAGTTGATCGTCGAATAAGTAAAAATCAGGCGTACAAGCTGCATCATAAGCTTTTGCTACCTCTTGTGATTCGTCAAATAAATAAGGGAATGGATAGTTGTTCTCCTTGGTAGTTTTAATCATTTCTAATGGAGAGTCTTCAGGATAGTTAATGACATCATTGCTGTTAATTGCGATAAAACCAATACCTTTATTTAAATATTCGTTAGCAATAGCAACAAGTTCATTATTTACGTATTTTACAAATGGACAGTGATTACATATAAACATAATGACAGTTCCTTTTTTTCCTTTAAAATCGTTCAGTTTTATTTGCTTTGAAGAAATTGGGTTTATTAATTCAAAATCTGGAGCTTTAGTGCCTAAAGGCAACATTTTTGATGGAGTTAATGACATTTAATTAATTTTTTTCTTCGTTTAGTTAACACTATAAAATTACAATTATAATATGAATAATTTAAGTTGGTCAGATTTTGAAAAAGTAGAAATGAGAGTAGGTACTGTTATTGCTGTTGTTGATTTTCCAGAAGCAAGAAACCCTTCTTTTAAATTAACAATCGATTTTGGTAAAAAAATAGGTATAAGAAAAACTTCTGCACAGCTAACTGAACTCTACAAAAAGGAAGACTTACTAAATATTCAGGTAGTAGCTGTTGTTAACTTCCCAAAAAAACAAATTGCAAACTTTATGAGCGAATGTTTAGTTTTAGGAGCTGTAAACGGAAAAGAAGTAAACCTGCTTCAGCCTAGTTTTAAAACAAAAAATGGATTACAAATATTATAGTTCATCTAATTTAACTGTGAAATATTCTATTATTAGCACTATAACTATTAATACTGCTAATAAAATTTATAACGGAATTCAATCACGCTAATATGAATTAATATTATGCGATGTTGGCTACGTATGATAATTTCATATGAATATATTTTTGGAAGTATAAGAAGGTTTAAATTTTATAGTCTGCTCTTTATCATTGATCTTATAATTTTAATAAAAATAATTCTTATAAGAAACCTTTTGAAAATCAATAAATAAGCAGTAATTTTGCACTCCTTTTAGCGACAAAACAAGAATTAAAAGGGAAAAGACAAAAAACAATAAACGCTTCTGTGTCAATGTCGCATTAATACTTGTAAAGCACAGAATACAAAACCCACATTTTCAGTAATAAATTAATTAAAACTGAAGATAAATTATTAGCAAATGGCTAAAAAAGAAACAAAAGAAGAAGTACAGGAAGTTACTGTAGTAGCAACTGAAAAGAAAGCTCCAAAAGCAACAAAAAAAGCTGCTCCAAAAAAGGAAGCCAAAGAAGAAGTTGTTGAAGTAGCTACAGAAGCTGTAAAAGAAGAGCCGAAAAAAGAACTTTCTCTTAAAGAAAGAGATCCAGAAGCATTTTTAAATGACTTTAACTGGCACAATTATCAAGAAGGTATTGATCCTATTGATGATGGTAAATTAGAAGAGTTCGAAAAATTAGTAGCAGATAACTTTGTAGATACACTTGATGATGAAGTGGTTGATGGAGTAGTTGTATTTGTCACAGATCGTGATGCAATTATCGATATCAATGCAAAATCTGAAGGGGTTATTTCATTAAATGAATTCCGTTACAATCCAGGTTTAAAAGTTGGAGATACAGTAGAGGTTTTAATTGATGTACGTGAAGACAGTACTGGTCAATTAATCCTTTCTCACCGTAAAGCAAGAACAATTAAAGCTTGGGAGCGTGTTAATAAAGCACATGATGAAGGAACAATTGTTAATGGATTTGTAAAATGTCGTACTAAAGGTGGTATGATTGTAGATGTTTTTGGAATTGAAGCATTCTTACCAGGTTCTCAAATAGATGTGAAGCCTATCCGTGATTACGATGTGTATGTTGATAAGACAATGGAATTTAAAGTTGTGAAAATTAATCACGAATTTAAAAACGTTGTTGTTTCTCATAAAGCACTTATTGAAGCTGAATTAG
>CAJXEB010000066.1 GCA_913052585.1 uncultured Flavobacteriaceae bacterium
AAAGCTGGAGATCAACTTGCTTTAGAAAAATTAACGAAAGCTAATTTACGTTTTGTTGTATCGGTAGCTAAGCAATACCAAAATCAAGGATTAACACTTCCAGATCTTATTAATGAAGGTAATTTAGGACTTATAAAAGCTGCTCAACGTTTTGATGAAACTCGTGGATTTAAGTTTATTTCTTATGCTGTTTGGTGGATTCGTCAATCTATCTTACAAGCATTAGCAGAACAATCTCGTATTGTACGTTTACCATTAAATAAAATTGGTAGCATTAATAAAATCAACAAGATGTTTGCTTATTTAGAGCAAGCTCATGAACGTCCACCTTCTGCAGAAGAAATTGCAAAAGAATTGGATATGACAATTAATGATGTAAAAGAGTCTATGAAAAACTCTGGACGTCACGTATCAATGGATGCTCCATTAGTTGAAGGAGAAGATTCTAACTTATACGATGTATTACGTAGTGGTGAATCTCCAAATCCAGACAGAAATTTATTACATGAATCATTACGTACAGAAATTGAAAGAGCATTAGAAACATTAACTCCTCGTGAGGCTGATGTAGTTCGTTTGTATTTTGGTTTAGGTGATCAACATCCTATGACTCTTGAAGAAATTGGTGAAACTTTTGACCTTACCCGTGAACGTGTAAGACAAATTAAAGAAAAAGCAATTAGAAGATTAAAGCATACAACAAGATCTAAAATCTTGAAAACATATTTGGGATAAACCCCTAACAGCAACTTACAGTATATCTCATGAAAATGAGAATCTCATACTGTTCGTTTTTTGATTGATGAATGACCTTCGGCTGATTACCGGAGGTTTTTTCTTTTAGATACTTTATTCAGAATTTTATATCCCTATGTTATCCTCAAAATTTTATTACTTTTGTGGAACTATTTTTCTAATTTAACACATACCCGCTTTTGTGGGCAAACTATGAGTAAAACACTAATTGCCCCATCTATTTTAGCTGCTGATTTTGGAAACTTACAACGTGATGTTGAAATGATCAACCAAAGTGATGCTCATTGGTTTCATTTAGATGTAATGGACGGTGTTTTTGTACCTAACATCTCATTTGGTATGCCAATCATTAATAATATTGCTAAGCACGCAACAAAGACCTTAGATGCGCATTTAATGATTATTGATCCAGATCGTTATATAAAAACTTTTGCCGATTTAGGAGTTAATTACTTAACGGTACATTATGAGGCTTGCACACATTTACATAGAACTTTACAAGCAATAAAAGCAGAAGGTATGAAAGCTGGTGTTGCATTAAATCCACACACCAATATTAACTTACTAGAAGACACTATCAACGATATTGATCTAGTCTGTATCATGAGTGTCAATCCAGGTTTTGGAGGTCAGAGTTTTATTGAAAACACGTATTCTAAAGTTGAAAAACTTAAGGAAATGATTACTAAAAAAAATGCTTCTACCCTTATCCAAATAGATGGAGGAGTTACTAATAAAAATGCCAAACAATTAGCTGATTCAGGAGCAGATGTATTGGTTGCTGGGAGTTATATTTTTCGTTCAGAAAATCCTACTGAAACCATAGTGGATTTAAACAATCTTCTAAAATAAGAGTCCTTTTTTATACCTTCAAACATAAGATATTATCTCAAAAAAGAGGGATCATAAGATTGTAGTAGTAGTAGTAGTAGTAGTAGTAGTATCCACTTTTAAGTTGTAATTAAACTAGAGAACTATACTAAACAGACTTGATATTATAAATTCTCTTGTGTTTAATTTTAAAATGACAACTTAACTTTTATTAAGAAGACTAAGTATGTGCCAAAAAAAGAAGCATTAATAAAGCAAAAAAGCATAGTGATGCTAACACATATTGATCTTCGCCATATCTATGGACCATATTAGAGGTTTAATACAATATAGAACCAGATACTAAAACAATCATATCGACACTAAACCATAAACCTAAATTAAATTCAAATAAGGTTCCAGCAATATAAGCTTGAAATTGCACCTTTTTTTTCTTATCAAGACCGCTTAACACTAAGCATCAATATTATTTATTTTTTTATAATTAACAGATAATTTATTTTACCTTTAAGGATATTATTTTTTAATTATGGATGAAAAATTAATATCTAAAAAAAAACCTGTTTACCCAATATCTAAGGAGTTAACTAATTATTTAATAAAAAACGGGAGAAATATAAAAATCCCTATTTGTTATGATGATTTATTGCGTTTTCAAGGTTCTATTTCTATTTATGATAAAAACGGAGCTGACACTTTATGGTTATCTACCTATTTTTCAGAATATGATCGAGAAGAAATTGAATTAGGTCTTAAAAAAATATATACCATTTTACACGCAGATGGAAACGACTCAACATTACCTTTTCTTAGTGTTGATAGTATCGATTATTGCACTTTCGGAAATACAAAACCCTTCAGAATAAAAATTAGAAACATACTAAATGACAACTACACTTTTTACTATCTAAAACGTGCAGATGCTTCTAGAGTTTACGGATTAGAATTAGAACATTTATTATCACCTAATCATATAGATTTTTTAGTTTTTAAAGACACAATAATCGAAGATCATATTTCAGGAATACCTTGTGATGTTTTTATAGAAGATAATCTAGAAAGTTGCTCACTTCAAGACAAAAAAGCCTTAGCAAAAGAATTTGTAAAATTTAACGAACGTTGCTTTGTTAGGTTATTAGGTGACATGAGAGCTTATAATTATGTAGTCGTACTAACCCACGATTTTGACAGAATTCAATATAGGTTAAGAGCTATAGATTTTGACCAACAAAGTTTTGAGGGAAATGTTAAGGTTTATAAACCTCAGTTTTTAAAGGAAAATAACACTTTAGTAGAAATGTCATTAGAATTACTTCAAAAAGGATCTATAGATCAATATGAGAAAGAAGAGCGTTCCTTATTAGCAAAAAGAGCTATTAGTAGTGCTTATAGGTTGAAACATCTTCTAAATTGTATGCAGACAGATAAGATTTCTACTTTAAAAAAAACCAGCCAATTAAAAAGAGATTTATTTAAGCTTACAGGTGATATAAATTTCAAAAAATCTACCAATATGGGAGAAGTATTAAAAAGTGCGTTAGATTTTATTATTAGAAATTACAAAAACGAAAATCCATACATTATTAATTAAAAACACGCCTGATTTCGAAGGGAAAGTCATGAAAATAAAAAAAGTATTAGTTGCTAATCGTGGTGAAATTGCAATAAGAGTTTTAAGAGCTTGTACCGAAATTAATGTAAAAACGGTAGCTATATTTACCTACGAAGATCGTTACTCACAACATCGTTATAAAGCAGACGAATCATATCAAATTGGTGAAAACAATCAACCTTTAAAGCCATATTTAGATATCGATGAAATCATTGCATTAGCAAAATCTAAAAACGTTGACGCCATACATCCAGGTTATGGTTTTCTTTCAGAAAATTCTGATTTCGCAAGACAATGTGCTAAAAACGGAATTATTTTTATTGGTCCTAATCCGGAAGTAATGGATGCTTTAGGTGATAAAATTACCGCAAAGAAAAATGCTGTAAAATGTAATGTTCCTGTAATTGAAGGAAATAAAAAAAAGCTTTCCTCATTAAAAATTGCCCTTTCTGAAGCTTCCCAAATAGGATACCCATTAATGTTAAAAGCAGCCTCTGGTGGTGGTGGAAGAGGAATGCGAATTATTAGAAATTCTAATGATTTAGAACAAAATTTTGATTCTGCTAAAAACGAATCACTAAACGCTTTTGGTGACGACACCATGTTTTTAGAAAAATATGTAGAAGACCCTAAACATATTGAGGTTCAAATTGTAGCAGACAACCACGGAAACATCCGACACTTACACGAACGAGATTGTTCAGTACAAAGACGTCACCAAAAAGTAGTAGAAATTGCTCCTTCCTTTAATATCTCTAAAGAGGTGAAGCAAAACCTCTATAAATATGCATTGGCAATCGCCAAACAAGTAAATTACAATAATATTGGTACGGTAGAATTTTTAGTAGATAAAACAGACCAAGTTTTTTTTATTGAAGTTAACCCACGTATACAAGTAGAGCATACAGTTACTGAAATGGTAACTGGATTCGATTTGGTGAAAACTCAAATATTCGTGGCTGGTGGCTATAAATTATCTGACACTCAAATTAAAATTCCCGATCAAGAATCTATTGCCACTTACGGTTTTGCATTACAATGCAGACTAACAACTGAAGATCCTGAAAATAATTTTACTCCAGATTACGGAACCATTACAACCTATCGTTCTGCTTCAGGTATGGGAATAAGATTAGATGCTGGAAGCATTTATCAATCATATAAGGTCAGTCCTTTTTTCGATTCCATGTTGGTAAAAGTTTCTGCTCATGGCAGAACGCTAGATGGAGCTGTACGTAAAATGGTAAGAGCTTTAAAAGAATTTAGAATTAGAGGTGTTAAAACCAATATTTATTTTTTGCAAAATGTTATTCAACATCCTGATTTTAAAGAAGGAAAAGCGACGGTTAATTTTATTCAAAAAACTCCTGAGCTATTTAAAATTAGACTTTCACAAGATCGTTCTTCAAAAATATTAAATTATTTAGGAGAAATAATTGTAAATGGAAATCCAGATGTTAAGTATATAGAAGATTCTAAAGTTTTTAGAAACCCAAAAATCCCTGCTTTTGATCAATTTTCAAAATATCCAAAAGGCACTAAGGATTTACTTACAAAATTAGGTCCCGATAAATTTAGTAAATGGTTACGTGACGAAAAAAAAATCCATTATACAGACACTACAATTAGAGATGCTCATCAATCCTTATTAGCGACCCGTATGCGCACCTATGATATGCTAAAAGTAGCCGAAAGTTTTGCGAAAAATCATGCCAATACATTTAGTATAGAAATGTGGGGCGGTGCGACTTTTGATGTTTGCTTACGTTTTCTTCACGAAAGCCCATGGTCACGATTGCGAGATTTGAGGAAAGCAATGCCAAACATCCTATTCCAGATGCTATTGAGGGGTTCTAACGCAGTAGGCTATAAAGCTTATCCTGATAATTTAATTGAAAAATTTGTAGATAAATCTTGGGAAAACGGGATTGATATTTTTAGAATTTTCGATTCTCTAAACTGGGTAAAAGCAATGGAACCTAGTATAAAGTATGTAAGAAATACCAATGGAGCCTTAGCAGAAGCAGCTATAAGTTATACCGGAAATATTCTAGACACAACTCAAACCAAATACAACCTTAAATACTATATACAATTAGCAAAAGATTTAGAAAATGCTGGAGCTCATATTATAGCTTTAAAAGATATGGCAGGTTTATTAACGCCCTATGCTGCAACTGAATTAATTGAAGCTTTAAGGGATACTGTAAAGCTTCCAATACACTTGCATACTCATGACACCTCTTCACTTCAATCTGCAACCTATTTAAAAGCAATTGAAGCAAATGTGGATGTTATTGATGTAGCTCTTGGAGGTTTGTCTGGACTTACATCGCAACCTAATTTCAATTCGATAGTTGAAATGATGAAGTATCATGATAGAGCTCATGAATTTGACTTGAATAAACTAAACCAATTTTCTAATTACTGGGAAGATATTAGGGAATACTATTATCCGTTTGAGTCTGGTTTAAAATCTGGAACAGCAGAGGTATACCAACATGAAATACCTGGAGGGCAATATTCCAATTTACGCCCACAAGCAGCTGCATTAGGATTAGGAGGACGTTTTGATGAAGTAAAGAAAATGTACACCAAAGTGAACGCTATGTTTGGTAATTTAATAAAAGTAACTCCTTCCTCAAAAGTGGTAGGCGATATGGCTATTTTTATGGTGACTAATAATTTAACTCCTGAAGCTGTAATGGATAACGGGGAAGAAATTTCATTTCCAGATTCAGTAATCGATTTCTTTAAGGGAGACTTAGGACAACCTGTTGGCGGATTTCCCAAAAGGCTTCAGAAAATAATTTTAAAAAACCAGAAACCTTTAAAAAATAGACCAAATGCATATTTAGAACCCATAGATTTTAATGTTGCTTTAGAAGAATTTAAAAAGAAATATCAAAAAGGATTCTCTAGAAAGATTGAATTTGAAGACTTTCTATCATACCTATTATATCCAAGAGTCTTTGATCAAGCTCATGAAAATTATAAAAAATATGGTAATCTAGCGATACTTCCTACGCTTAATTTCTTTTACGGCATGAAAATCCAAGAAGAAACTCTTATCGAATTGGAACCTGGAAAAGTAATCATCGTGAAATTATTATCGGTAAGCAATCCTAATGAAGATGGAATTAGAACTGTATTTTTTAAAATAAATGGGGAAAATAAAATGATAGAAGTGCTGGATAAAAAAATGAATATCAGTAAAGTAGAAAACAGCAAAGCTGATGAGAACAACATAGATGAAATAGGCTCTCCGCTACAAGGTTTACTTTATAAAATACTTGTTAAAAAGGGACAAGAAATAAAAGAAAATGATCCGCTATTTATTATTGAAGCTATGAAAATGGAAACAACGGTTACAGCAATTCGAAATTGTAAAGTTAAATCCATAACCCTTAAAGAAGGCGAAATGGTGATGCAAGATGATTTGGTTTTAAGTATGGAATAAAAAATAAATATTTCATAATAATTTTTACATTACATCTTTAATATTAGTAGTATTTTTATAATCTCAAAACGGCTTCGTAGTTCAACTGGATAGAATATCAGATTTCGGCTCTGAGGGTTGGAGGTTCGAATCCTCTCGAGGTCACTAATAAATTAAAAACCGCACATAAAACCAAGCTTGCTTGAATTTTTATTGCGGTTTTTAATTTTCAAAGCGGAGCTTTATAAAGAAAGGACGAAGTCAATCCTCGCGAAGACAGAATCTTTAAATCAACCAAGATTAAAAAATATCATCTTAGTTGATTTATTTAAACTATATTTGAGTTAAACTAATTAAATAAAAATAAACAAATCATTATGAGAAAATTACTTTTAATCTTATCAATATTTGCATTTACAAACTTATCTTATGGTCAAGCAATCTCTATAAAAGAGGCTAGTAAATCAGTAGAAACTATTACTAAAACAAACTCAAAAGAAGTTCAAAAACAAATCCAAAATGGATTAACTTCTAATGATGAGTTAGCTGCTATGGGAGCTGATTACCTTAAAGGTAATTCTGATACACAATCAGACTTTTATAAGCTTCTTAAAGATAATAAAGGTTCTGTGAATCTAGCAATGAAAGCTGTGATGAACAATCCTAAATTAAAAAGTTCTGTAATGGATTATATTACTGCTAATCCAGAAATTATGACTAAAGCTTTAGGTATGCTAGGAATGTAATATTCCCGATAATAATAAAAAAGAGGTTTCATAATTATGAAACCTCTTTTTTTATGGTATTAATTTGAGAGTAACTTTTTTACAATTCCGGATATTGTTTTACCATCTGCTTTTCCTGCTAGTTGGCTATTGGTTAACCCCATAACCTTGCCCATATCTTTCATAGAGCTTGCTCCAGTTTTACTAATTATTTCGGTTACCACTATTTCAACTTCATTTTTACTCATTTGTTTGGGTAAAAATTGTGAAATAATCTCAGCTTGTTCTAATTCTGGTACTGCCAAATCTTCTCTATTTTGTTCTGAAAAAATGGAAGCACTATCCTTACGTTGTTTTACTAATTTTTGTAATATTTTATTTTCATCTGTTTCGTTTAATTCACTTGAAGAACCGCTAGTTTTTAATATAATCAATTCAGCTTTAACTGCACGTAATGCTGCTAAAGCTTGTTGATTTTTTTCTTTCATAGCAGTTTTTATTGCTTCCATTAATTTCTTTTCTAAGCTCATGATTTCTTATAATTATTAATTTCAAAGGTAGTTAAATTTCTATTATTTACTTTATTTCAAAAACCAAAGCACAAATATTCAACATAAAAAAAGTCTGAAAATAACTTATGTTACCCTCAGACTTTTTGGTTTAAAATATAAATGTATTAATCTACATTGTCATGTAAAAAAGAATTATTACTTCGCAAGTCTAATTCATTATCGTCATCTGTATTTAATGAAGTTCTAGATAAGTTAGATTCTTGATTTGATGATTCGTCTAATTCTATACCCATACGTTTATAAGCTGGTTGCTTTTCAATTTCATCAATATGAGAAGGCTTATTATTAAACTTATAATTAAACTCTTTCATTTGTCTTTTTCTAATTTCTGTACGTTCACTTAATAATTTAGAAATTGGTGTATTCAAAGGGTCTTCTAGTTCGTTTTCTTTTTTATTAATTCTTTCTGGAACATCTATAGTTCTAGTTTCGAAAACAATTTCATCATCACTAATTTCATCTTCAATCTCTAAAGGTTTAGCTTCATTTAAATTATCTTCCACTTCTTGGTAGTTATCTAAACTATAAGTGGTGGTTTGTTCTTTGGTAACTTGTGTAATAGGAGCCACTTCTATATGATCATTAACTTCAATTTCTTCAATCCTTGAAGTCATTTTTTCCGCTTTTCTTGTAACTTGATGATGTTGTTCATTTTTATCAAAAGCATCTTCAGAAGCAGAGTTCACTTCTAAATCAAACATTAATATTTGCTCCTCAGGAGTCTCAATATTTCTATTAACTTCAGTAAATTCATCTTCAATAGTTTCTTCTACTTTTGAATCTACTATAATAAAATCTTCAACGTTAATTTCATTAATATTAACTTCTTTAAATTCAGCTAAATGATGAATGTCAATTTCTTCATAATTAACTTCAATATTCTTTAATAAATCTGATGTTTTAATGAAGTCATCAAATGGAATGGTTTTTTTTGGAATAGCAATTTCTTTATCTTCTTCAAAAAGAGAGTGTCTAATTATTGGCTCTTTAATTTTCTTTGTAATTGGTTTATCAACCAATTCATTAGAAATTAAACCAATATTAGATTCATTTTTATCAGAAACTAAAATTTGTTCTGCTCGTTGTTCATCCTCAAGAATATGAATTACTTTTTTAGACTCTGTATTTACAATATTATTTTGTTGCTCTACATTAAATCCTGTAGCGATAACTGTAATAGCAATAGCATCTTCCAATGATTCATCATCACCAACACCCATAATAATATTAGCACCATGTCCAGCCTCACTCTGGATAAAGTCACTAATCTCACCAATCTCATCAATAGTAATTTCTTCTATCCCAGAAACAATTAACAACAACACATTGGTTGCTCCTTTAATTTTGTTATCATTTAATAATGGAGAATCCAATGCTTTTGAAATTGCTTCGGATGCTCTATTAGTTCCGCTTGCACTAGCACTACCCATAATCGCAGTTCCACTATTTGAAAGTACTGTTTTCGCGTCACGTAAATCAATATTTTGTGTATAATGATGTGTAATTACTTCTGCAATACCTCTTGCTGCAGTTGCTAACACTTCATCTGCTTTAGAGAATCCAGCTTTAAAACCTAGGTTTCCGTAAACATCTCGTAGCTTATTGTTATTAATTACTATGAGAGAATCAACATTATCTCTTAATCTTTCCACACCAATATTGGCTTGTTGGTTTCTCATTTTACCTTCAAATTCAAAAGGTATAGTTACAATCCCAACAGTTAGAATATTTAAATCCTTTGCCATTTTAGCAATAATAGGTGCTGCACCTGTTCCAGTACCACCTCCCATTCCAGCAGTTATGAACAACATTTTGGTGTTTGTTGAAAGCATCGCTTTGATATCTTCCATGCTTTCAACAGCAGACTGCTCTCCTATTTCAGGATTTGCACCTGCTCCTAAACCTTCTGTTAATGTTACACCTAATTGAATTTTATTAGGCACAGGACTACTATCTAAAGCTTGAGAGTCTGTGTTGCAAATAACAAAATCTACACCGTTTATTCCTTGACTAAACATGTGATTGATTGCATTGCTTCCTCCTCCCCCAACTCCAATGACTTTAATTACATTAGATTGGTTTTTTGGCATGTCGAACTGAAAACTGTCCATTTGATTGTTACTGCTCATAATTTCATTTTTTGCAAGGTTGTTAGTTTGTTTTATTATGATGTCTTGATATTCATTATTCTGCGTTATCTAAAAAATCTTTTAGGTTTTCTACCCATTTATCGAAAAATCCTTTCCGTATTGGTTTTGCCTTTTCTTCTATTTCTTCATTAGTTGGAGATTCCAATTCTTCACCTATATTTTCTTCTTCCTCAACTTCATTTATTTTGTTATTCTCCAATCCATTTAAAACCAATCCAACTGCAGTTGCATACATCGGGCTTGTAACTTCACTATCACTATCACCTGCCATATGTTCATTAGGAAAGCCAACACGAGTATCCATTCCAGTAATGTATTCCACTAATTGTTTTAAATGTTTTAATTGAGCACCTCCTCCTGTTAATACAATCCCTGCTATTAGTTTTTTCTTTTGTTCTTCGTGACCGTAATTTTTAATTTCTAAATAAACTTGTTCAACTATTTCAATTACTCGAGCATGAATTATTTTCGAAAGATTTTTAAGCGTAATTTCTTTAGGCTCTCTTCCTCTTAATCCAGGTATAGAAACAATCTCAGTATCTTTATTTTCTCCTGGCCAAGCTGATCCAAATTTAATTTTAAGCAATTCAGCTTGCTTTTCAATGATAGAGCAACCTTCTTTAATATCTTCAGTTATAACATTTCCACCAAAAGGAATTACTGCAGTATGCCTAATAATTCCATCTTTAAATATGGCTAAATCTGTTGTTCCACCACCAATATCAATTAATGCAACACCTGCTTCTTTTTCTTCATTTCCTAATACCGCATTTGCGGAAGCTAATGGTTCTAATGTGATACCAGCAAGTGTTAAACCTGAACTCTTAATACATCGTCCAATATTTCTAATGGAAGTCACTTGACCAACTACTACGTGAAAATTAGCTTCTAATCTTCCTCCATACATTCCTATCGGTTCTGTGATTTCATTTTGCCCATCAACTTTAAAATCTTGTGGCAATACATGAATTATTTCCTCTCCAGGTAACATCACTAATTTATGAACTTGATTACATAAGTTTTCAATATCAAACTCGTCGATTACGATATCACTGTCCTTTCTAGTGATATAATCGCTATGTTGCAAACTTCTAATATGTTGCCCTGCAATCCCTACGATTACATCAGAAATTTTCATTCCTGAAGAAGTCTCTGCATCTTGGACTGCTTGTTGAATTGATTGAATAGTTTGTGTTATATTGTTTACAACACCCCGATGAACTCCTAAACTTTTAGATTTTCCAAGACCTAAAATTTCGAGTTTACCATACTCATTATACTTTCCAATCATGGCAACAATCTTGGTAGTACCAATATCTAATCCAACTGCTATTTTATTATCCTCCATTTGATTCCCTTTTTGTAGCTACAACCTGGTCTTTAAATTTTAAATTAATCAAACTGTAATTATCAAGTAAACTATCTTTCTTTGTTAGTTTATAAAACGCTTTAAATTTTTGAAACTTATTTTCTATATCTATTGACTTTCCAAAAAGCACTTTAAAATGATTTTTTCGAATTCTTAAAAACACATCTCCTTCAGTCGTAACATCCAAACCAACAACGTATTCTTTCATAAACTCATCATTAGTTATTTTTTTAACTAATTCTGTTACTTCTGCGTATTGGTTTACTGAAATTCCAGTAATAATTGGAACTCTTGCTGAATGAATTGTTGACAAAGGCATATTCTTTCCATCTTCATCCAAATAAAAACTCGGATTCCCCTCAATTCTAGCAATAGGATTTCTCTGTAACACTTTCGCTCCTAGAACACCATCAACCGTAACGTAAACATCTGCATTTTTAATCATTGGGTTTTCCAATAATCTTTTTTCCATCTTATTCAAATCTAAAGTTTCTTTACCTATGGTTGTTACACTGTCTTTATTTTGTATTAACAATTTATTAACCGTATTTTCAGTGATAAATAATCGATTCTCATCTTTAAATTCTATATCAATTTTGGTGATTTTTCTGACTTCATTTCTTTGTTTACTAAAACCAAACATAAAAACTATTAAACTCGTAATAACTAAAAATTTTAAGATACCCCAGTTAATCTTCATCTTTCAAATATTTTGTAACAGATTCTACTTCAATTCCAATATCTCCAGCACCCACCATTAATTTAATTTTACAATTAGATTTCTTAACTTCTCTTGAAAGTTCTTCTTTAGTAACTATTTCTTTATTCCCATTTTCTATTTTATCAAGTAGCCATTGTGATGAAATTCCTTCAATTGGTTCTTCTCTTGCAGGATATATTTCTAACAACATCACTTCATCAAAACGAGATAAACTTTTTGCAAATTCATTTCCAAAATCCTTGGTACGAGAAAATAAATGCGGCTGAAAAACAATTAATTTTTTATTTTGAGGATACATTTCGGTAACCGCTTGATATAGAGCGTCGATTTCGGTAGGATGATGTGCATAATCATCAATTAATACTAAATTTTCAGTTTTAATCTTATAAGAAAACCTTCTTTTTACTCCTTTAAAATCCTGTAAAGCTTTGGACAGACAATCGGTCGGGGAACCTGCAAGAATTGCCATACCCAAAGCAGTAACAGCATTAAACATATTATGACGACCCGGTAAATGGAATCGTAAATTTTTTATTTCTTCGGAGGGTGTTTTTAAATCAAAAACATAACTCCCATCTTCTATCCTAACATTTCTTGCTTCAAAATCTGCGGTTTCGGTTGCAGAAACTGTTTTCCCTTCTAATGGAAGTCCCTTTTTAAATAGTAAGTTGTTAGAATCGGGAACTAATTTTGAAAATTCAACAAAAGTATTTTCTAATTCTGAAGTGGTACCATAAATATCTAAATGATCCGCATCCATGGAAGTAATACAAGCTATATTTGGTTTTAAATGAAGAAAAGAACGATCAAATTCATCTGCTTCAACTACCATTATTTCACTTCCTTTATAAATAAGGTTTGAGTTGTAGTTTTCGGTTACTCCACCTAAAAAGGCGGTTACAGGCATATTGCAACTTGCAAGCAAATGACCCAAAATAGCCGAAGTGGTAGTCTTTCCATGAGTTCCAGCAACCGCTAAACAAATGCTGTTTTTGGAAATCTCTCCAAGTAATTCGGAACGCTTCGTAATATTATATTCTTTAGAGTTTAACCAAGTAAGAATTTTATTGTTTTGTGGAATTGCTGGTGTAAAAACGATTAATGTATTTTTATTTTTCTGAATTACTTCTGGAATCAAAGAAACCTGATCTTTATATTGAATAGTAATCCCTTCACTAATCAACGTATTTGTAATTTTTGAAGGAGTCTTATCATAACCAAAAACTTTTTTGCCTTGTAAATTAAAGTATCGAGCCAATGCACTCATCCCGATACCTCCAATACCTACAAAATAAATATATTTATATAAATCTAAATTCATTTTTTTATCAATCCTAGAGCTAATACTGCTATCTGTTCTGCAGCATCAGTCACTGCCAGATGCTTTATATTTTTGCTTAATTTATGCTGTAATTCGTTATTCTTCATCAAAGCCAAAAGTTGATTTACAAGTTTACGGTTTGCTTGAGCATCCTTAACCATTAGTGCTGCATTCTTTTCAACTAACGATTGTGCATTTTTATATTGGTGATTTTCCGCCACATTAGGAGAAGGAACAAGGATTGTGGGCTTGGCTACACAACACAATTCAGATATTGCAATT
>CAJXEB010000067.1 GCA_913052585.1 uncultured Flavobacteriaceae bacterium
ACAGAGTGCTATCGATAGCACGACCTCAAATCCCAGCATCGCCAAAATAGATGCCCCAAATCCATTAAATGACTGTAAAATAAATCGGGATCGGATTCGCTCGATCTATTCTGTCGGTGGGCGACCGTCAGAATGTCACGCTGAGTGGATAAAATTATCCACTCGACCCAGCGAGGGTTTGGACACGATCAGAGTGCCTCTGAGTGTTTCTATGAACATAATAGTATTTAATACTAAAATGCAAGATCATAGTGCAGCTCAAGGTCTTTATCAAGCAGAACTTGGACAATATCAACAAGAAGTAAATGCTCAAATTGGTGAATACACTCAAAATTTTGGAAAAGCAATGCAATCCTGGGGTACAGAGCAACAAAATCAATTAGCATTGTTGTCGAAAACCTTTGGGCATCCAGCTAGAGTTGCTATACTTCAACATTTATTTAATATTAATGCTTGTGTTTGTGGTGATTTAGTTGAAGTAATTGGATTGGCACAAGCTACGATTTCTCAACATTTAAAAGAACTTAAAAATATTGGTTTAATTAAAGGAAATGTAGAAGGTAATCGTGTTTGCTATTGTATTGATTCTGAAAAATGGACCGAAATGAAACAAATAATGAATGATTTTTTAAATCAAGATATAAAAGCAAAAAATAGTTGTTGTTAACATTACATAAAATAGATAAATTAAAATATACATATATATTATGACACTATCAGAAATAAAAAATCACTTAATAAAACTAGATAAAATAGGGTTCCAATTACCAGATGGTTCTTTAGTAGCTAATCATTTTCATGTAACTGAAGTTGGTAAAGTAACAAAGAACTTTATTGATTGTGGAGGTGTTTTAAGAAATGAAGAAGTTGCGAATTTTCAACTTTGGAATGCCAATGATTACGATCACCGTTTGCATCCTGAAAAATTGATTCATATAATTGAACTTTCAGAAAAAGTTTTGAATATTAAAGATTTAGATATTGAAGTAGAATATCAAGGAGCAACGATTGGTAAATATGGATTGGACTTTGACGGCACTAACTTCTTATTAATTACAAAACATACGGATTGTTTAGCCAAAGACAATTGTGGAATGCCTGAAAGGAAACAAAAAGTAAGTTTATCAGATTTGGATACTAAAGAATCTTGTTGTGATCCAACATCTGGTTGTTGTTAAATTTTTAGGATGATATTTAAAAAAATCAACGAAACTATCAAGGGAATAGATATAGATTCAATACCTGAAGAAAGGAAAGAAATTCTTCAATCATTAATAGAATATATTCAAAATAAAATGGAGTTAGGAGAAAATGTAAACCTAAACTTTATTTGCACTCATAATTCTCGGAGAAGTCATTTAGCGCAAATATGGGCACAAACGATGGCTTCATTTTTTAATATTAATAATGTGTTTTGTTTTTCTGGAGGAACAGAAGCAACTGCTTTATATACTAGTTCAAAAGAAACGTTAGAAAAGGTAGGCTTTAAATTTGAAATTACTACAGAAGAAGAAAATCCACGTTATCAAATATTTTTTTCAGATGAAGAACAACCATTAGTTGGTTTCTCTAAAACGTATGATCACGCTAGTAATCCATCTTCAAATTTTGCAGCGATTATGACTTGTTCGCAAGCTGATGAAAATTGCCCTTTTATAGCTGGTGCTGAAAAAAGAATTCCTATTACTTACGAAGACCCAAAACTATACGATAATACCTCCAAGGCAAAAAAAAAGTATAAAGAACGCAGTCTCCAAATAGCTACAGAAATGTTTTATGTTTTTTCCGAAATTGATTAATAATACACACAAAAAGAGCATATTGAAATATTTGATACCTAGGGCCACGATTAATAGCGATCAGCAGGTGACCAATTTAATAAAATAATAAAGACGCATGAAAAAGAAACTAAGCTTTTTAGATAGTAAATTAACTTTATGGATTTTTATTGCAATGGCAATAGGTATAGGAATCGGATATTTTATTCCTTCTTTCCCTGAATTTTTGGATACTTTTAATAGTGGAACAACAAATGTTCCTATCGCGATAGGCTTAATTTTAATGATGTATCCACCTTTGGCAAAGGTAAATTACGCTTTATTACCTAAGGTTTTTAAAAATGTAAAGGTGCTATCTATTTCCTTGTTTTTAAATTGGGTAGTAGGTCCAATTTTAATGTTTGTACTTGCGATCACATTTTTACAAGATTACCCAGAATATATGGTGGGTTTGATACTAATTGGACTAGCTCGTTGTATTGCGATGGTTTTAGTTTGGAATGATTTAGCTGAAGGTAGTGCTGAGTATGGAGCTGGATTGGTAGCTTTAAATAGTATTTTTCAAGTCTTTGCTTATAGTTTTTATGCATGGTTATTTATTACCATATTACCTCCATACTTTGGTTTTGAAGGAGCTATAGTTGATATTTCTATAGGAGTTATTGCAGAAAGTGTAGCTATATATTTAGGAGTTCCATTTTTATTAGGAATCTTAAGCCGTTTAATTTTAGTAAAACTGAAAGGGGAGGAGTGGTACACTAAAAAGTTTATACCAACAATTTCTCCATTAACATTAATTGCTTTGTTATTTACGATTTTAATTATGTTTTCTTTAAAAGGAGAATTAATTGTAAAGATCCCAATGGATGTGCTGTTAATAGCAATACCCTTACTCATCTATTTTGTTATCATGTTTTTTATAAGCTTTTTTACGAGTAAAGCATTAGGTGCCAGTTATGATAAAAACGCTGCGATTTCATTTACTGCTGCGGGTAATAATTTTGAATTAGCCATAGCCGTTTCTATAGCCATATTTGGGCTAAATTCTGGTCAAGCTTTTGCGGGAGTTATTGGGCCTTTGGTGGAGGTTCCAGCTTTAATATTATTGGTTAGAGTTGCCTTTTGGTTGAAGAAAAAGTACTATTAACAATCGATAATGGGTATTGGTTTTTTCTGATCATCTACTGCTACAAATGTAAATGACCCTGAAACTACCTTTTCACGTTTATTGCTATACATTTCTTCCATAAAAATATCTACGTTTACGATACAGCTAGTGTTACCAACAGTTTTAATAGTTGCTACTAATTCAACTATTGTTCCTTCTGGGATGGGTTTAGCGAAATCTATTTTGTCTGACGATACCGTAACTACTTTTTTTCTGCTAAAACGAGTTGCACAAATGAAGGAAACTTCATCCATGAGTTGTAATGCCGTGCCACCAAATAATGTTCCGTAGTGATTGGTGGTATTCGGGAAAACAGCTTTAAAAAGTCTTGTTTCGCTTTCTCTTATTAGGGTTTCTATACTTTTCATTATGTATTTAGCTATTCGATGGAAAAAAAAATGGTTAGGTATTTTACAATGCTTATTTTTGCTGTCACAAAAGTAAACAATTATGGCAATCAAAATATTGGAACAATTGAAATGGCGTTATGCCACCAAAAAATTTGATGAAAAAAGGAAAGTTTCTTCAGATAAAATAGAAATTCTTAAAGAAGCGTTTAATTTAACGGCAACTTCTTACGGATTACAGCCTCTTAAGCTATTAGTTGTTAGTAATGCTGATATCATTAAAGAATTAGTTCCAATGTCATTTAATCAAGGACAAGTTGGTAATGCTTCTCATATTTTTATTATTTGTATTGAAAATAAAGTAGACAGCACTTTTATAAAAAATTACTTCGATTTAGTTGAAAAAACAAGAAATACTCCAAGGGAAATATTAAGTTCATTTGAAGAATTTTTAATTGATGATTTTTCTAAAAAAACACAAGAAGAGATTAAGGTTTGGGCTACTAAGCAAGCGTATTTGGCATTAGGTAATTTATTAACAGTATGCGCTTTAGAAGAAGTTGATGCGTGTCCTATTGAAGGATTTTTACCAAATAAATATGATCAACACTTAAGTCTTTCAGAAAAGGAATTAAGCTCTGTACTGGTAATGGCAGTAGGTCATAGAGCTGAAGATGATATGTTTTCAGGACTTAAAAAAGTACGAAGAGGAGTAGATGAGGTTGTAATTGAAATAGAATAAAATTAATTGCTTTAATATTTTTTCAAAAGCAACAACTATCTTTGTGCAGTATTTAGTAAAAGAATAATTAATAAAATAATAATATAATATGCCTGGATTTGAAATATTTGGAGACGAAGAACGCAAACATGTAAATGATGTCTTAGAAAGCGGAATCTTAATGCGTTATGGTTTCGATGGAATGAGAAACAATCATTGGAAAGCAAAAGAATTTGAAACAGAATTTGCCAATAAAATGGGAACGGATTATTGTCAATTAGTTTCTAGTGGTACTTCTGCTTTAACTATTGCATTGGCTTCTGCAGGAATAGGAGTAGGCGATGAGATAATCATGCCATGTTTTACTTTTGTAGCTAGTTTTGAGTCTATTTTAGCTACTGGAGCAATACCAGTTTTAGTTGATATAGATGCTACTTTGACATTAGATCCAGAAGCTGTAGAGGCAGCAGTTACTTCTAAAACGCGTTGTATAATGCCCGTACATATGTGTGGTTCTATGGCGAATTTAGATGCACTGCAAGCAATTTGTGATAAACACGATTTATTATTATTAGAAGATGCTTGTCAGGCAATTGGAGGTACTTATAAAGGGAAACCTCTAGGGAGTTATGGTGATTTGGGATGTTTTTCTTTCGATTTTGTTAAAACAATTACCTGTGGAGAAGGAGGAGCTGTAATTACAAATAATAAAGAGTATTATATAAAATCAGATCAATATCAAGATCATGGTCATGACCATGTTGGAAGTGATCGTGGAGCAGAAACACATCCAGTTTTGGGTTATAATTACCGCATCTCTGAACTACATGCTGCAGTTGGTTTAGGTCAATTAGGAAAGTTTGATGAAATTTTAGCGATTCAAAAAAGAAATTATACCATTGTTAGAAATGCCTTATCTACCATTGAAGGAGTTACTTTTAGAGAAGTTCCAGAAGGTGGAGTAGAAAATCATTCTTTTGTGAACATTTTTTTACCAAATGAAGAACTAGCAAAAAAAGCTCATAAGGCTTTAGGAGATAATGGAGTAGATGCTAACTTTTACTGGTATACCAATAACTGGCATTATATTAATGGATGGGAGCATTTACGAAATGTCAAATCCTTAGGAAATGTTACAAATGAAGTTAGAAATCATTTAGAAAAATTAAATAACACTGATTTTTCAAAGAGTGATGCTATTATGAGTAGAGCCATTTCATCTTTAGTTAAAATAGGATGGACAGAAGAGGAAGTTATAGAGAGAGCTGAAAAAATGCGAAAAGCAATTGCTTCTGTTTTATAAAATATAAATTAGTTTAAATTTAAAAAGCCTATTCATTGAATAGGCTTTTTTTATATTATCTGAATAAGATTGTTTTAGTAATTAACATAATCTGTAATTTCAAGACCGTAACCAATCATTCCAACTCGTTTTTTAGTATTTTTAGAATTGGAAACCAATCGTATTTTACTAATTCCAATGTCATGAAGAATTTGTGCTCCAATTCCAAAATCTTTAGAATCCATCACAATTCTTGGAGCTTTTGCAATTTCATTATCTTTTTGTGCTTCTTTTAAAGCCTTTAGCCTCGAAAGTAGGTTAATTGTATGACTTTGCTGGTTAATAAACACGATTGCACCTTTTCCCTCTTTATTAAAAATAGAAAACATATCGTCTATTTTTTTATCTGCATTATTGGTTAAGGTTCCTAAAATATCATTGTTTATTAAAGTAGAGTTTACTTTAACTAATACTGACTCTCCATCTTTCCAACGTCCTTTAGTAAGTGCTATATGAATTTGGTCGTTCGTAGTCTGTTGATAAGCTCTTAATCTATAGCTTCCGTATTTAGTATTTATTTGAAAATCTTCTTTCTTATTAATTAAGGAGTCATGTTCCATTCGATACGCCACTAAATCTTCAATTGAGATTAGTTTTAAATCAAATTTTTCAGCAACTTTTATTAATTCAGGCAAACGAGCCATGGTGCCATCTTCATTTAAGATTTCAACCAAAATTCCCGCTGGTTTTAATCCAGCAAGACGAGCCAAATCAATAGAGGCTTCTGTATGCCCTGTTCTTCTTAAAACACCACCTTCTTTTGCCCGTAATGGAAATATATGCCCAGGACGCCCTAAATCCTGAACCTTTGTATCTTCATCGACCAATGCTTTAATTGTTTTTGCACGATCGTGAACTGAGATTCCTGTGGTACATCCATTTCCAATTAAATCTACAGAAACTGTAAATTGAGTATTATGCAACACGGTGTTATTTTTAACCATCATGTTTAAGCCTAGATCTTCACAACGTTCCTCGGTGAGTGGAGCGCAAATAAGACCTCTACCATGAGTAGCCATAAAATTAATCATTTCTGGGGTAACCATTTCTGCAGCAGCGATAAAATCACCTTCATTTTCTCTATTTTCATCATCAACAACAATAACAACTTTACCTTGTTTAATATCGTTAATAGCCTCAGAAATTGTATTCAGTTTTGTCATGGTTTCGATTTTAGTAGAAATCATTTTTTAAAATTTATAGTTTGCAAAGATATTGATTCTAAGAGTTTTTTGGAATGTCTTTGTCTTTCTTCTTAAATATTTTTTTAATCCTATTACTAAAACCATCTAAGTCAATGATTCCTTGGTCTGTTGTTGCCCTGTGTGTAAGCCAAACACCTAATGGTAGCATAATCGTGGTGCTTAACCAAGCAGCAATATAGGGTTGTAAGGTGCCATCTTCTGCACTATTTTTCGCAAAAATACCAATAAAGTGATAGGTTAAAAACAAAACAATAGCAATTACCATAGGTAATCCCATACCTCCTTTTCTAATAATTGCTCCCAGGGGTGCACCAACAAAAAACAAAATGATACAAGTAACAGCTAAGGCATATTTTTCATGAAGGGCTATTTCGTATTTATTAAGCTGTTTTTCTTTATTGATATAATCTTTATTTTTTGAATTAACTGCTTGAAGGGAACTATTTACATTGTTCAATGCCATTTTTACTATTTCCTTTTGGTGTTTTGCACTAAAAATATTTAATAAAGTATCGTTACTTTTAAAAGGAATAGAATCTTTTTCTAAAAATAGTTCTTTTGGATTTTTATTATGGAATTTAGTCATTCCGGTTCTAAAATACATACTGTTAGAAAAAGCTTTTATAGTATTGGTATAACGTTGAGATTGAGAATCAATTTCAGCTCTCAGCTCTTTTACATTATACATATTTTGATTATTTAATTTATTCTCTTTGTCTATATCTTTATTGTTAAATTCAGTTAGGTCAATGTTAATAATGTATTCTTCAAATGAACTTCTTACAAATTCTTGCCGGACTTTTCTATTAGGATTTTTTGAATAGACTTCACTATAATAATTTCCATCATTTAAGACTAAGGAAAGCGTATTACTACCTTCTTCTGAAGTAAGTTTACCATTGTTTGCTATTATCACAGTACTATTTCCACTAATATGTTGCGCCTCTTTTTTATGAATTACAATCTCTTCTAAATACTGATCATTATCGCCGCTTTTCTTTTTTACTTTGATATTGAATTCGTTACCAATCTGGCTAAATTGTCCTTCAGCAATAGCCATAGAAGGTTTAAATTGTTGAATGTTACGTCTTAGATTTAACCATCTGTATTCTGAATACGGAATAACATCATTTGCAAAGAAAAAAACTAATACACTTAAAAAAACGATAAAAACGGTTAAGCTTCTCATTGCTCTTTGAAGCGAAATTCCGGTAGATTTCATGGCAGCAAATTCATAGTTTTCAGAAAAACTACCAAAAACCATCAATGAGGTTACTAGAATTGTGAGTGGTAACACTAAAGGGATAAGCCTTGGAGAGACGTACCAAAGGAATTTAAGAACAATAATTAGATCAAGTCCCCGACCCGCAAGTTCAGAAATATATAGCCAGATGCTTTGAAGTACAAAAATGAACATCAAAATAATGAAGACGCTAAAAAACGTCTTCAAATAGGTAGTTAAGATATATCTATCTAAAGTTTTCATTTACAATTAATCCAACTTATTTAAGTAATATCCATCGCTTTTGTATTTCTCTTCATCGAACACAAATAAATTTTGAGAGATGGGTTGATTGGTTTTAAATGAATTTACCGTAATCGTATAACTGGTACCAGAAGGGTCTGTTTGTATTAATTTATAAACATGTTTGGTTTGCATATCGATACCCAATAAGATATTCTTTATTTCAGCATTTGAATTTATAGGACTTAATTTAATAAACTGAATTTTTCTACCCTTTACATTTTGAAGAACATCCATTTTGTAATTATATCCATTCTCATAAAAAGTAAGCATTTTAGATGCTGAAATACCTTTGTCTTCTTGTTTATTATAGGTTGAGATGGTCACCTCTTCATCTTCTGGAACAATCGTATATATAGTTGTACCGTTCAAAATCCTAGTAACTCCGAGCATATTTAAAACATAATCCTCACCTTTTAAGGTAACATTGCCACGAGTATCCTGTTTTACATTTTCCTTAGCATTGTTTAGAGAATATTTAAAATCTATAAGAATATTATCATAACTCTTCACTTTACTTGATACTTCATCTAATAAAGATTTTGCATCTTGTGCTTGAACACTAATTAATGAAATTAGCATAAAAGAAAAGAGAGTTGCTGACTTTGTTTTAAAGGTCATTGTTTTCATTTTCTAAATGTTGGTTTAATGCTTCTAGTGTTGGTATAAGTACTTGCCTTGCTTTACTCCCTTCAAATTGTCCTACAATACCAGAAGCTTCTAATTGGTCTATAATTCGTCCAGCACGGTTATAGCCTAATTTAAGTTTTCTTTGCAATAGTGAAGTAGATCCTTGTTGAGCAATTACTAAAACTTCTGCCGCATCTTTAAATAATTTATCACGTTCACTTATGTCATTATCAATATTTGTGCCGCCTCCTTCTTCTCCAACATATTCTGGTAATAAATATGCGTCTGGATACGCTTTTTGTGAACCGATATAATCTGTAATATCTGCAACTTCAGGTGTATCGACGAATGCACACTGTAGTCTAATTAAATCGTTACCTTGAGTGTATAGCATATCTCCACGTCCAATTAGTTGATCAGCACCAGAATTATCTAATATGGTTCTAGAATCTATTTTACTGGTCACTCTAAATGCAATACGAGCTGGGAAATTAGCTTTAATAATACCGGTTATCACATTAACAGAGGGCCTTTGAGTCGCAACTATTAAATGAATACCTATTGCTCGAGCTAGTTGTGCCAAACGAGCAATTGGTGTTTCCACTTCTTTACCAGCTGTCATTATTAAATCGGCAAATTCATCAATAACTAAAACGATATATGGTAAAAACCGATGCCCATCGTTGGGGTTTAATTTTCGTGTTTTAAATTTGGTATTGTATTCCTTGATATTACGAACCATAGCATCCTTCAATAAATCATATCGTGTATCCATTTCTATACACAAAGAATTTAAAGTATGAACTACTTTGGTGGTATCTGTAATAATTGCTTCTTCCGTATCTGGTAATTTTGCTAAAAAATGACGTTCAATTTTATTGAATAAAGTAAGTTCTACTTTTTTAGGATCCACCAAAACAAATTTAACTTCTGCTGGATGTTTTTTATAAATTAAAGAAGTTAGAATTGCGTTTAAACCTACGGATTTTCCTTGACCAGTAGCCCCTGCCATTAATAAGTGAGGCATTTTTGCTAAATCTACTACAAAGGTCTCATTACTAATAGTTTTTCCAAAAGCGATAGGAAGTTCCATTTCGGCATTTTGAAATTTAGGAGAGGCAACAACCGATCTCATGGATACGATACTAGGATTTTTGTTTGGTACTTCAATACCTATGGTACCTCTTCCTGGTATTGGAGCAATAATTCTAATTCCTAATGCAGATAGAGAAAGTGCAATATCATCTTCAAGGTTCTTGATTTTTGAAATTCGGATTCCTGCTTCAGGAACAATTTCATATAGAGTTACGGTTGGACCTACCGTAGCTTTTATACTTGCAATTCCAATTTTATAATTGTTTAGTGTAGTAACAATTTTATTTTTATTTTCTTCTAATTCTTCTTGATTAATAGTGATTCCAGAATTTTTGGCATAATCTTTCAGTAATTCTATAGTTGGAAACTTATATTTACTAAGCTCTAATTTAGGGTCAAATTCACCAAAGTCACTTACTAATTTATCACTTAGATTTTTTTCTATAATATCTTCCTCTGGAGCTTCTTCCACTATCATAGCAAGTTCACCTTCAGTTTCTTTCTTTATTATAATTTCTTCTAGAGGAGGAAAAACCGTTTCTTTAGTTTCATCAATTATTTGACTTGTAAACTCAATTTCATTTGATACAAGGTCTAGTTTTTCTTTAGGACTTACTAGTGTTTCCTTTTCAATAGTTTTATTTATGGGGTTATCAGAATTAAAATCTGATTTAATATCTTTTTTCGTTGTTTTTAATAAATTTATTAAATGATCTGGCGTGAGTTTTAATCTGACAACTAAATAGACAATTAATAAAAATGTTAATAATAAAGCAGTCCCAATTAATCCAAGGTAATCTTGTAGTACATCGTTTATTTCAAAACCTATTACACCACTAAATAAGGGATTTACTTTTGAAAAGAAACCAAAAAATACTGAAAACCAAATCATTACTAAACTTCCCCAAAACCAATATTTTGCAAGTTTTAATTTGTTGAAATCGAAAAAATAGTAATTACCTGTTAGTATTATTAAAAAAGAAAGAATTATGGAGGGAATCCCAAAACCATTATATACAAAAAGTTCTCCAATATTTGCTCCAAATGTATTTAACCAATTCTGAGTGGAAATATCACGACTTGTTAAATCACCAATAATACTTTGATCTGCTTTCCAATTAAAGAAGTAAGAGATAATAGATAGAAAAAGAGCAATACCTAGTAGAAATAAAAAGACACCCCAAATGATGTTTTGTTGTTTGGTTAGTTTATAACTTCTTTTTTTCCTTGAATTTGAGGAAGTTTTAGTAGCTTTTTTCTTTTTTCGAGTCATTAAATTACGGACTTGTATTTTAACAAAAATACAAATATCAAACGTTTTAAAGCTAAAATTATTTTTGTTTTAAAAAAATGTTGATTGTTATTTTAAAACTTTGGAATATATATAATACCAGCGATAATAATTGCAACAATTCCAGCAAAGAAAACTGCTCCAGCAGCTACATCTTTTATATAGCCAATTCTATTATGATATTCAGGGTGGATAAAATCAGCAATTTCTTCAATAGCACTATTTAATGCTTCAGCACTCATAACGATAGCTATAACTAATAGTTGGATCATCCATTCCATTGCTGAAATTTCAAAATAAAAACCTGCAAAAGTTACTAAAATAGAAATACTTGCTTGAACTTGAATACTCGCTTCATTTTTTAAAAGTAACAATGCACCTTTAAAAGCAAAGCCTATACTTTTTATACGATTAATGATAAATGGTTCTTTTTTTGACATTTTTAAATATGAAAGATCAAAAGTATAATAAAAAATAAAGACCACCAATCAATAATTTGAAAGGTGGTCTTTAAAATATTATAATTAAAACCAAATTGGTTAATCACATCGCTCACCATGAGTGCCTTCAAGAATGCCTTGGAAAACCAAAATGGTTTCATTGTTAATTATTAGTTCAATTGGATATACTAATTCATAGCCTAAATCTAACTTATAATCTACGTGTTCATTATTACCTACATTTACAACGCTGCCATCCAATATCATTTGTATTGGAAAAACATATTGATAGCAATCATCATTGCCAGAGCAACTTATTTCAACTGTATTGTTATTAGGATCAGAACTAGTGACTTGCAAGTTTGAAAAATCACAATTAGAAAAGGTCCATTCATGATTAAAATCGTTAAGTTCCTCAAGCATTGTAACAACAATTTCACCTGAAGCATTTGTACTAAGACTATAAGTTCCTGATGTTGAGTACGAATTATCACTTAAAATAATACTAAAAGAGAGATCACTATTAAAGATATAAACATAATCTCCGCTACTAGCATTGACATCCCAAGGGCATTCTACTAAATAAGAGGCTATTATATCTTCGGTGCAGTTTACTATTGAGTCGTCGCTTGTGCATGAACTAAACACCAAAAGGCATAATGCAATTTTTAAAATAGATAGTTTAAATAATTTCATAAAACGTAAATTTTTGAGTAGATTTTTTTCTTCTTGTTTTTAATTAAACAATTGAGAAGAAAAAAAACCTACCAGGTAATGATGTTTTTTTTTATCTAGATTTGAGGCATCAAATTACACACATTACCCATCCCTCCTACGTCGTCGCATAAAAAGTGTTTACTCGCGCGCACTATTTTAATAAATAAGTGCTCATGAATCTCGTAAACTCGATTTGATTAACATTGTAAAATAAACTTTTAGAATAAATTTTTTTAAGAAAAGTAGTGACAAATTCGCTTTTACCCAAATCAAGGAACGACGATTCATGAACTCCGTAATATAAAATATAAACCTTGTGAGTAAAGCTCAAGTTAGATAACGCAGAACATTATAGAACAAATACACAGTAATTTTTGTAGGGACATTTTTCAGGCTATTTAATCATAATACCTTTAGGTTTATACTGCCAATAATTATGTTACGGCTATTTTGACAGCTGCTGGATTATCTAGTCGAATGAAGGAATTCAAACCTTTATTAAAATGGCGGCAAACTACGTTATTAGAATACCAAATAATGTCTTTGTTCGATGGTGGAGCAGATGAAGTTATTGTTGTAGCTGGATATAACTATGAAGTTATCAAGCCTTATATAAATAACACTAAGGCTTCAGTTGTATTTAATAAGCGTTTTGCTGATGGTAGAACAACATCTATTATTGAGGGATTAAAGTGTGTGTCTTCGACTACTGACTCTATTTTGATTCTAGGAGTAGACCAACCAAGAAACAGTGCAATCATAAATAATTTGATCAATGAACATGTTTGTTCTGGTTGTTTAATCACATACCCGAGCTTTCAAGGTAAAGGTGGCCACCCAATCATATTTTCGTCTGTTCTAAAGAAAGAACTTATGCTTATTTCTGAGAAACTATTTGGATTGAGACTTATAACAGAAAAATATAAAGACAGCATAAATAAATTGGAAATGCAAGAATCATTAGTTCGTTTAGATTTGAATACCACTCTGATTTTAATAACCATTTTTCATTTAAAAGTATTTTTTCCTTTTCTAAAAAGTCATCAGCTTCAGT
>CAJXEB010000068.1 GCA_913052585.1 uncultured Flavobacteriaceae bacterium
TATTAATTGATAATGGTAAGATTACTGAAGCAACTGCTTCTAATGTTTGGATAGTGAAAAATAATAAATTAATTACCCATCCCTCTAATACGGATATTCTTAAAGGTGTTACTAGAGAAACAGTTAAAAAATTAATAAAAAAATATAAACTTAATTTAAAAGAAACAAGTTTTACAAAAAAAGAGTTATATAACGCTGATGAAGTTTTTATAACAAGTGCATCAAGTTTTGTGACACCAATCATTAAAGTAGATACTAAACTTATTAATAAAGAAATTGTCATTTTTAAATAATTTCTTTCATTTCTAACATTTACACGTATCAATCTATGTGCGATTTAATAGTTGAATATGATTAATTACTTCAGAAAAAAACGTAAAAAAATGGCAGACGATAATGATTCATTAAAATATGCTCGATATGCGATTGGTGAAATAGTACTAGTAGTTATTGGGATCTTGATTGCCTTAAGTATTAATAATTGGAATGAGAATCGGAAATTAAAAGTTGAGGAACAAACCTATTTAGAAAATATAAAAACAGATTTACAATTAAATGTTACCGCCTTAAATGAATTTATTACTTCAAGAGAAGTATCCAATAAATCGGCAAAATCCATATTACAATACTTTGAAGGAGAAAAAGCAATTAATTATTTAGACTTTAATAAGCAAAGTATTAATATCATGATCTGGTTTCCTTTTGAACAAAATGACAACACCTTTCAAGAATTAATAAATTCAGGTAAATTATCAATCCTATCCAACAAAAAAATTAAAAACGCTCTTCAGAATATAAAATCTAGTTTTAATAAAATAACTTTTGTAGAAAATGAAATGCAACAAGATTATGAAACTTATTTATACGAACCCTATTTTACGATAGCAGATCTAAATACTTCTATCAAGCTAATTGAAATTTCTTCCGAAAAATTAAAAGAAGTAAATCAACCTCAAATTGATATTCTTCTGGAAAATCAAAAATTTAAAAATGGTTTTACCCTATCTATTTTTAATAGTGATGTTTTAATTGAAGAATATTCTTTAATGTTAGCAACTACAGAACGATTAATTAATTTAATTGATAGTGAATTAAAGTTATGATCAACTTCTTCAGAAAAAAGCGCAAAAAATGACAGACGATAATAAACCATTAAAATTTATAAAAACAATAGATTAGGATCCTCACGAAATATTTAATTAGCATTAGATAAAATTTCTGAAGTGTGAACGCTTTCCAAAAAATCTCAAAATGATTAGCTACTTTAGTAAAAAAATTACCATCAATTAAAATAAATTTCCATAATGGATTCGTTTAGCATATTAATGACCATTGCCATTATCCTTTTCGCAAGATTGGGAGTCCGTTTGGTTACCAAATATATTAAAATGAAAAAGAAAGAAAAGGAAGACAACAAAGAAAATCATAAAGATTAATTTCCTTTTAGAAAGAATAAATGCGATTACATAACTCTTAACAAGTATATTTCTCAAAAAAACATAAATTAACTATGAAAAACCGTACGCTATTAGCCTTATTATTAATTGCAACATCAACCCTATTTTCTCAAACAGAAAAAGAGAAAGTAGAAAGCACTGTTGATAAAAACCAAATTGAAGGACATATTTATTTCCTAGCAGACGATGTATTAAAAGGACGAGCTACCGGTAGTGCAGAAAATAAAATTGCTGCTTCTTATCTAGCAAATACACTAAGAGGTTATGGAGTATTACCCAATCCAAAAACTGGAGATTATTATCAAAAAGTAAACTTACAAAAAACAACTCCACCTTCTCAAAGCGCTATTTCTATTAATAATAACACCTATGATAAAATCGCAATCTTAGAAGCAAACCCATTAGATTTTAAAGGCAATGCGATTAATGTAGGATTCGGATTAGAAAGCGATTATAAAGGAAAAGAGCTTATTAATAAAATGATAATAATTAAAGCTGGAAATACGGAGAGTCAGGATGCTAGAACTGCTTTTGGATTGAGAAATGAAAAAATTGAATTGGCTAAAAAACATGGTGTTATAGGTATTATAGAATTAATTAATACCACTGAAGAAACTTGGGCTTATATCGATCATAATTTTAATGCCGAAAGCCTAACTGTTCTTTCTAAAGAAGAAAAAGAGGTCATAAATGATAAATTTGTTTATACTTGGGTATTTGATGAAAAAGGTGCGTTAGGAACCGAACTAGAATCTATTAGTGAAGTTCCATTATCGCTAATGATGTCTGCTATAAAAACAACACCTGTAGGTTCTCAAAATGTAATTGGTGTGGTGGAAGGTACCGACCCTAAACTTAAAAATGAATACATTATTTATTCTGCACATTACGATCATGTAGGTATTGGACGCGCAGATAAAACAGGAGATACCATTTATAACGGAGCACGAGACAATGCTGTTGGAGCCACAACAGTATTAAGTATGGCAGAAAATTTAGCAAAGTATCCTACAAAACGTTCTGCGCTGTTTATTTTATTTACCGGCGAAGAAAAAGGATTATTAGGAAGTAAGTTTTATACCGAAAACCCTGTAATTCCGCTTCACCAAATGGTATACTGTTTTAACAGTGATAATGGCGGTTATAACGATACTTCCTTAGCAACAATTGTAGGTCTTGAAAGAACTACCGCTTCCCAAAACATTAAAGATGCTGCAACTACATTTGGATTAACAGCCATCGATGATCCCGCTCCAGAGCAAGGTCTTTTTGATAGAAGTGACAATGTACATTTTGCAAAAAAGGGAATCCCCGCTCCTACTTTTTCTATGGGTTTCACCTCTTTTGATGGAGAAGTAACTAAGTATTACCACCAACCTGGAGATGAAGCAGACACCTTAGATTATGATTATTTATTAAAATTTTTCCAAGCCTATGTATTATCTGGAAGAAATATAGCGAATGACCCAAACACTCCTTTTTGGACCGCTGGTGATAAATATGAAGAAAAAGGAAAAGAGTTATATAAAATTAATAAACTAAAAAATTAATAGATGTCAGTAGCAATTATCACAGCAATAGCAGTAGGTGCAGCAGTCGCAATTGGAGTAGCCCTTTGACTAATTTTAGCTAAGAAGAAAAAGTAGTTTATAGTTTACATCCTTTCAGGAACTTCAATTCCTAATAAACCAAAAGCAGTTTTAATTACATCTGAAACCGCTTGAGAAAGCTGGATTCTAAAGCTTTTATCTTCCTCATTATCGGCTCCTAATATGGAAACGTTTTGATAAAAAGAATTAAACGACTTTACCAATTCATAGGTATAATTCGCAATTAATGCTGGACTGTATTGTGCTCCTGCTTGCTGAATCGTTTCCGGAAATAACTGCAATTGTTTGATCAATTCCTTTTCCTTTGGATGTAGAGATACTTCGCTATCGCTCTGTATGACATTCTCACTCAACGTAGCTTTTCGTAAAATTGATTGAATACGAGCATAGGTATATTGTATAAACGGACCGGTATTCCCTTGAAAATCTACACTTTCTTCCGGGTTAAATAAAATTCGTTTTTTAGGATCTACTTTTAAGATATAATATTTTAAAGCTCCTAAGCCAATGGTTTTGTACAAACCTTCTTTTTCTTCTTCCGAGAAATCGTCAATTTTCCCTAACTCTTCACTAATCTTTTTAGCGGTTTGAGCCATATCAAAAATCAAGTCATCGGCATCTACCACCGTTCCTTCACGAGATTTCATTTTTCCAGAAGGCAAATCAACCATTCCATAACTTAAATGAAATAAATTTTCTGCCCATTGATAGCCTAATTTCTTCAAGATTAAAAACAATACCTTAAAATGGTAATCTTGTTCATTACCTACAGTGTAAATCATACCCGTAATTTCAGGGTAATCTTTAACACGTTGGATCGCGGTACCAATATCTTGCGTCATATACACCGCCGTTCCATCACTACGCTGTACAATCTTTTCGTCCAATCCATCTTCCGTTAAATCGCACCAAATAGAACCGTCTTCTTTCTGAAAAAATACATCCTTAGACAGTCCTTCTTTTATAACTTCCTTACCTAAAAGGTAGGTGTTACTTTCATAATATAACTTGTCAAAATCTACTCCCAGCGATGCATAGGTTTTATCAAATCCTGCATATACCCAACCGTTCATCGTTTTCCAAAGCGCAACTGTTTCTTCATCTCCTGCTTCCCACTTAATTAGCATTTCTTGTGCTTTTATTAATGAAGGTGCTTTTAATTTAGCTTCCTTTTCAGAAAGGCCTTCCGCAAGCAATAGCGCGATTTCCTTCTTGTATTCTTGATCAAATTTTACATAATAATTACCAACTAACTTATCTCCTTTTAAACCCGTACTTGATGGTGTTTCTCCATTTCCGAAAGTTTCCCAAGCCAACATACTTTTACAAATATGAATCCCACGGTCGTTAACAATTTGAGTTTTATATGCTTTTTTACCAGAAGCTTTTAATATTTCAGCTACCGAGTATCCCAATAAAATATTACGAATATGACCTAAATGCAAAGGCTTATTGGTATTGGGTGAAGAGTACTCCACCATGATGGTTTCTGCTTCTCCAGTTACTTTTCCAAATTTTGAATAATCGGAAGTCTCCTTAAAAAAGTTTAAAAAGTAAGCATCACTAAATACTACATTCAAAAACCCTTTTACCACATTAAAACGGATCACTTCTTCCACGTTTGCAACCAAAAATTCTCCAATAGACTGACCAATCTGTACTGGATTTCCTTTTACAACTCTTAACATTGGAAAAACCACTACCGTAATATCACCTTCAAACTCTTTGCGAGTAGCCTGAAATTCTACACTTTCTAAATCTGCTTTGTATAGCTGACTGATTGCTTTTTTAATCTGTATTTCGAGCGTTGCTTGAAGGGTCATGGTCTTAAATTTAAGAATGCAAAGATAGCAGAAATTAGTTTTGTTTATTATAAGAAATTAAAGCGATAAAATAACTATTTCAAAACCATAAGGTAACAATTACCTAATCTTAAAAAGACCAAGTCAGGCTTTATTTGCAGAAAAAACATGGAATTATTTTTATTTGCTTTCGCTTCTTTATTTTCAATCATTAATCCCTTGGGAACCGTACCTGTTTTCGTTGGTTTAACGAGTGATGAATCTTCTATAGAACGAAACCACACCTCTTTACTAACCGCCATAAATGTGATTGTTATTCTTGTTATTTCCTTTTTTCTAGGAACCTATATGCTTAACTTTTTTGGTATAAGTTTAAACGCATTACGGATTGCTGGAGGTTTAATTATTGCTACCTCCGGTTTTGCTTTATTAAAAGGAGAGTTTTCAAAACATAAAGGAATGAAAAACCAAAGGGTAAAAAAGGATCTTAAAACGCGGGATAAATTTTCATTAACCCCTTTAGCAATTCCAATGTTAGCGGGTCCAGGATCTATATCTTTACTAATTACTTTTAGTCAGGAATACCAAACTACTCAAGCGGTAATAATTATTGTTTCTGCCATTGTAGTGGTAGGTATTACTACCTATTTTATATTGCGAAGTTCCTTTTTAATCACTAAATTTTTAGGAGCCTCTGGGATCAATGCAATTTCCAGAATCGTTGGTTTTATTGTAATAGCTATCGGTGTAGAATATATTATTGGTGCTGTTTTATCTATTTTTAAAATGATTGGACTTTAAATCTTTAGGTAAAAACACTTCTGCCATCATACAACGAGCACTACCACCTCCACAGGCTTCTATGGTGCTTAGATCGCTATGTACAATAGGTCCATGTTTTTCGATACTGGTTATTTGTTCTAGGTTCAAGCTTTTAAAAGCAGCGGTACTCATCACCATATAGTTTTGGTCATTTGCACCTTTAACTTGTAACATATTACCCGCAAACTGTTGCATTTGATCTTCTGAAATTTTCAACAGCTCCTTACCATCTTCTTTTAGGTTTTGAATGACCATTTTCTTTTCAGATTTACTATCGATGGCATCTAAACAGATCACCGCTATATCCTCACCAAGAGCCATTAATACATTGGTATGGTAAATAGGCAATCGTTTTCCTTGAACGGTCTGATTGGCGTTAAAAATTACGGGAGTAAATTCGAAATCTTCACAAAATTCAATCACTAAATCTTCGTCTGCACGAGGCGATAAGGCACAGTATGCTTTTTGGTTCAAACGATCTAGGATTAAACTTCCAGTACCTTCCAGAAACAAACCTTCCTCCTCTGCGGTGGTATAATCGATTAAATCCTTAATTATAAAACCTTCTTTTTCTAAACTAGCAAGAATATCTTCTCTTCGTTCTCTACGTCTATTTTCGGCAAACATAGGATACAAACCAACATCGCCATTTTCATGAAAACTGATCCAGTTATTCGGAAAAACAGAATCTGGAGTTTCCATTTCTTTAATATCATTTTCTACAATAACCTGTACACCAACAGCGCGTAGTTTTTCAACAAAAGCATCAAACTCTTTTTGAGCTCTGGCATTAATTACAAAATCGCTAAAACCCAAGTTCTGCTGAAAGTAGTTATTTACAGCAGTTTGTTCGTTCATTCGGTACGCCACGGGGCGAATCATTAAAAGGGTATTGGTAATTTGTTGCATCGTGTTAAATTAGATTACAAAATTACTCCTTTTTATTTTTGAAATAGGGGCTTTTTCCCTTGCTATTAGCCTTGATTAAAAATAGCGAATCAAAATACTAGCATAAAAATTATTCGCCTGCCATATATCATAAAACAAAACTGTCCAGCGTACCATCAAAAAACCAAAATAAGGAGGAGTTATTTAGTGTAGAGTTGTAAAACGAATTTAAACGTACCTTTGCACTCTTATAATAATTAACAAACTTTCAGACTGGCTACCAACAACAACTAAAGAAGTGAAAATTAGAGGTTGGGAAGAATTAGATGTTATTCTATTTAGTGGAGACGCTTGTGTAGATCACCCTTCATTTGGACCCGCTGTTATTGGTCGTATTTTAGAAAGTTATGGATTAAAAGCAGCTAATGTCAAAGCTTGAAGTATTGCATGAAAACAACGATTATCTAGTGGTCAACAAAGCTGCTGGACTTATAAGTGAAAAAAGTCCTTACGAAGCTGTTACTGTTGAGACTCAAGTTTTAAATCACCTTTTAAAAAATAATAGCAAGCCCTATATCGGTATCATACATCGATTAGATCGCGTAACAAGTGGAGTCTTAATTCTTGCCAAGAAAAAAAGTATTCTTGTAGCATTTAATCATCTATTTAGTAGCCGTAACGTTCAAAAAACATATTTAGCAATTGTTAAAAACAAGCCACAAAATAACAAAGGAAACTTGGTTAATTTTCTCGTAAAAAATAACAAAGAAAAAAGAGCCAATATCGTCCAGTCAAAATCAAAAGACTCCCTAAACTGTAAACTTTCCTATCAAGTAATAGGCAAAAATGATGTTGGTTATCTATTAGAAATAAAACCAAAAACGGGTCGATTCCATCAAATAAGAGCCCAATTATCAACTATAGGACTTCCTATTATTGGGGATAAAAAATATGGTTCAGATCAAAAATACTTACCGCTGTCTATTTGCCTTCATGCATGGAAATTAACCTATGTAGCCGAGGGCTCTAAAGAGTCCCAAACCTTCGAAGCACCTTTGCCTAAAAACAATTTTTGGACATTCAAATCCATTTAGATTTATCCACTATTTTTAAATAGCAATCAACTGATTGCCATGCTTTTAATGAAATTTAATTTTAAAAACATACCTTTACGTAACGCTTGATAAAATCTATAAAAAAAAAGCCTAAACATATTTCTTTTTTTAATTTTAAAATAGGGGTTTTTATCCCTTGATATTACAAAGCAGAACAATTATATTAACTTAACATTTTATAGAGATAATTAAAACTAAAATATCTTAATAATCTCTACCAACAAACTCAAAACAAAATCACAATGTATGGGAAAGTTATTCGACTTAGCAATAATTATTCTCCCCTTTTTAAATACTCAAATTGTTTTCCCTCAAGAATGGAGGAATCTAAAAGAGTACACAAAAATAAATGGACAAAAGGTACTACAGGATGGTTGTTGGTTAAAAAAAGATAGAAATAGAAGTTCCGAAACTTGGAAACAAGCCAATATATACAACCTGTCGATTGATAATGGACACCTCAAGTACAAAACTATTAGTCAGATACGGGATTTTTATCTTTGGTTTGACGATGAAAGAGAAAAACTAGGTCATGAAATAAACACATTTGGGGTAACGGCAATGGTTGCAGAACAACTTTCCAATTTAGATAATTATTTTATCCGAACATTTATTGTTAGAAACAAAGAGGTGGTCTGGTTTGGAAACGAAGGCTCAAAAAAAGTGCTAGAATATGCTTTTCCTTTAATTAAAGAAGTTTATTTCTCGAAAAATATATTAAAAAATGGAAAAGCAAAAGAATGGGATATTAGGTATGGAAAAATAGAACAATGCCAAATCGTAGAAGCTATTTATAAGCAATTATCTCCAAAAGCAGTACGTAAATTAGAACACATGGCGAAAGGAAAAGGAATCTACAATTTAAGAGTTAAAAACGGACTAAAATTCGAAGGAGATATCAGAGATTGTAAAGCAAGATACGAACATGCCCTTACGAAACTGTATAGGTATTATTTAGAGCAAGAATAATTATTAAGGTACATAAGCTAACAAAAACTTATATAAACATTACACGAAAATAAAAGGCAGTAAATTTATAATTTACTGCCTTTTATCAATAACAAATAGTATTGCTATTTTATTTTGATTGTATCTAATACTTAAAGTCGTTTTTGTCATTTTATTTCCTTTAAAGTCTACTCACGAGTTAGCTTCCATAAACTATATAGCGGCTACTTTATCGGTAATTTAAAAATTCGCTTCTGTGTTAATCCGAAATTTAGCGTCTCTTTATAAGCTAGGTTTCATCCACAAAAACGTTGGCAAAAATTTATTTAATGTATTTGGCTTACATACCCGACTTAACAGGAGATGTAGTCGAACTCATATCTCGAACACATATATATTTCCCATCTATTTTCTGAAAAACGGACATATAATTTCCATGTTCCTTTTCGTTACCAGAAGCGTCAAATTCGGTCCATGAACCAATCTCAACCGCAGTATTACCTTCAGCAAATAGGTCTACAACCTTATATACATTATAATTATCAAGTGTATCTTTTGCAATACTATTTGCAATGTTGTCTCTAATAGCAGCCTTACCTACAAGAGGTTCTGTGTTTCGGCTATAACTTATGGCGTCATCGCTATAATACTCAGCAACTGCATCAGCATCTTTTGCTTTTTCACCTGCTGAATAGGCATCTTCCATTGCTTGAATTTCGACCATAATTTTTTCCATATCAAGAACTTCTTCTTTTTCAGTAGTTATACAGGCAGAAGAAATTAAAGCCGTGAATACTAAAAAACCAATTAGTCTAATGTTTTTTCTCATAATAGTTATGTATTTATTTAGCAATCAATATACAACTTAAGAATGGGTATATGTGACAAACAACTTTTTCAATAATTTAATTGTGCAAAAACCTTTACTAACAATTTATAATAAAAGGGCTGAGATGATTAATAGCTTTAAATTTCGAACAACTATTTAACTGCCTTTAATTCTGATAAAAAACAAGATTGCTAAGCAAGTAATACCTCCGCCCTCGCCTGTATTCAGTTATTATCATTAATTAACAGTACGCCACTTTCGCTATAAAAGGACATCAAACAAAAAAAGGCAGTAAATTTATAATTTACTGCCTTTTTTCAAATAACAAATAGAATGCTATTTCAAATTTTTAGTGATGGCATCCAACACTTCAAAAGCCGTTTCTGCCATTTTATTTCCTTTAAAATCTAATAAAGGGTTGACTTCAACAAACTCTATTGAAGCTACTTTATTGGAGGCTGTAATTTTATTGATAATTTCGATGATTTCAAATTGATCAAATCCTTTTGGGACTGGAGTTCCGGTTCCATAAGATATTAAATCACAATCCATACTATCAACATCAAATGAAATATAGATATGGTCACAATTAGATAATGCTTCTAGAGCTTCATTAACACAGGTTTCTAATCCTCTATAACGAACTTCATCTACCATATAATTTTTAATCCCTAGTTTTTCAATTTGCTGGTCTTCTGGCGCTTCTGTATCTCGCACACCAAAATAAACAACATCATCTGCCAATACCTTAGCACCTTCACAACCAATATTTTTCATCGCATTCCAAGAGCTAGCTACTTCGCTAGTTACTTCGTTTACTTGACAATCTAAATTGTCGTTTGCCAAGGCAGCTGCTAAAGGCATCCCATGGATATTTCCAGATGGTGATGTATAAGGAGAATGGATATCGGCATGAGCATCGATCCAAACCACTCCTAGTCGTTTTGAGGGATAGGAAGCTTTTATTCCTGAAATGGTTCCTAAAGCAGAAGAATGATCTCCAGAAAGCACTAAAGGGAATTCTCCATTATCTAAGGTCGCTTTTACAGAATTACTTAAACGAGTACATTGTGCTAAAACAAATTTTATACGTTTACCAAAGGGGTTATTAACTTTGTTGTAAATAGATTCGTTTTCGGTATCTACTTCTTCAAATTCAAATAAACTAAAATAATCGTTTTTATTATTGATTGCAGCTATTTCTATAGCGTCAATACCCATATCAGAACCTCTTGTACCTGCTCCAATATCAGATCTATTTTTAATTATTTTAATTGGTTTCTTCATATGTAATTGAATTAAAAAGGCGCATTCTTTTTAAAGAACACGCCTTAGTAGCTTAATGATAATTTTATCTGTCTTCCGTTTTCTTAAACGGTCTGTACGTTTCTCCAATATAAATTTGTCTTGGTCTACCAATAGGTTCTTTACGTAAGCGCATTTCTCTCCATTGTGCAATCCATCCTGGTAATCTTCCTAAGGCGAACATAGGTGTAAACATTTCGGTTGGAATACCTAATGCTCTATAAATGATTCCTGAATAAAAATCTACGTTTGGATATAATTTTCTGTCCACAAAATAGGGATCTTCTAAAGCTTCTTTTTCCAAACCTTTAGCAATATCTAAAATAGGATCTTCAATTCCTAATTCGTTTAAAACCTCGTCTGCTGCTACTTTTATAATCTTAGCACGAGGGTCAAAGTTTTTATATACACGATGCCCAAAGCCCATTAAACGGAATGGATCATTTTTATCTTTAGCTTTCGCCATATATTTTTTAGTATCTCCACCATCTTCTTTAATAGCCTCTAACATTTCGATTACTGCTTGATTTGCTCCTCCGTGAAGCGGTCCCCATAAGGCATTAATACCAGCAGAAAGTGATACAAATAAACTAGCATTTGATGAACCTACAATTCGCACCGTTGATGTTGAACAGTTTTGCTCGTGATCTGCATGAAGAATTAATAATTTATTCAATGCATTAACTACTAATTGATTTACTTCATAGTCTGAAGCAGGTTTTTTAAACATCATTTTTAAGAAATTCTCTACATAACCTAAAGAATCATCTCCATAGTCTAATGGCAATCCAGCATGTTTGCGATATGTCCACGCAGTTAGAACTGGGAATTTTCCTAATATTCTAACAATTGCATTGTACATTTCTTCTTCAGAATCTACATTAACTGAAGCAGGATTAAATGCTACTAAAGCACTCGTCAAAGATGACAATACTCCCATTGGATGCGCTGTTTTTGGAAAACCATCTAAGATTTTCTTTACATCTTCATCTAGCCAGGTAAGAGCGTCCCCTTTTACCTCTCCCAGTTTCTTTTTCGATCCATCCGGATTCTTTCGCTCGATGACAAAGGTGTCGATCTCGGCGATGTTTTTCTCCTCGGGATCATCCGGGTCAACACTCGACCAAACCAATGTGATTCCCTGTGCCGAAGCTTGGATGGAGTCAAACTGTACGGAAGCGAGTGTCCACGGCTTCTTTAATATTTTTACATGGGCAAGGTTTTCGGCTTTTCCCCGGGGCATCAGGGAGGTGGCCCAATCTCCCGCGGTAAAGGGGGTGGACGCGGCCGGGGTCGCCCAATTTTCCAGGAATTCGTTCGTTTTCTCTGAGCTTTTGGGGAATTCGGGCGCTTTCCGTGCGTCTTCATGAAGTCGGGTGCTCTCTAGTTGGATTTTTTTGGAAGAGTTATTTACCGCAGTGACATCTGGGTTTCCTCCAGAGGAACCGAAGAACATGACGAGGTAAAGGACAACTAATCCTCCCGCCACACTCAAGGCAACTTTTTCACCATGCTTCATGAGGAAGAGCTGTGCTTTACTCGGTTTTTTTTCTTCTGACATTATTCTTCTCCTCTTACTGGGCCCACGCGGGAAGATGTTTCTTTGCCCAGTCGGGCAGCTGGGACGGATCAAAATCGATTACCTGGCAGGTGAGTATGAGCCGAACCATCATCGGCGCCTGTTTCTGGTAAAACTCCCGTGTTGCCTTTGCCTTGTTTTCAGCCGTTTCACTCGAAGAGCCTGTTTCCTGATACTGGAAGCTCTGGTCGGGTTCATTCTGATAGGCCACGCCTCCGGTCTCTTCATCGTATTTCGGCGCCAGGGTCATTCGCGCTCCCACAACGTTGATAAGGATATTGGGTTGAATATCTCGATTGAGGATGGCCTGGAGAAACTTTTCGATTTCACTGTAACGAAGGTCGACCGTTACCCCGAAAGTGAGCGTTTTTCCGAGCCCTCCCGGGAGAGCAAATTCCTGAAATTTGTCCGGCGTACTCCGGGCTGGAATGGTCGGGTAGGGAATCTCGTCTCCTATTCCCGCCTGAGGTCTTTGCTCCCATGTCTGTATGCCTCGGAGGCTTTTGGAGATCTTGGCAAAGAAATAGATGTCCACAAGCCTTTTGACTTCTACGTGGTTTTCGGCGCAGATATTCGTGATTCGCTTCCGGATTTGAAATCGTTTTTAGATTAACCCAGGTCTGTAGTGCTGCCTTGTGCCGATTTTGTTGTGAAAGGGCTAATCCCCAATAAAAAAGTGATGGTATTGATAAACACCATAGTTGACCACCAAGGCCATGCCCAGGCTTCTGCTGTATGTTCGATAATTTACTCCATTTTATTATTTTGATGAATCATATTAGCGATCAATAATTAACCACCCTAATGTCATGCAATTACTTCAACATTCATCTAAACCTCAGACCAGAAAATGACTTACGCTCTGTATTCTTTTTCTATACCATCGATAAAAGCTTGCATACGACTTATTCGTATAGTTTATTAAAATTATCTAAGACAGACTTGCAA
>CAJXEB010000069.1 GCA_913052585.1 uncultured Flavobacteriaceae bacterium
GCTTGCTAAATAGTTACTAGAAACTGCTAGCAAAAATTATGGCACTAACTCACCATCTTGTCAAAAAGGGATAACTGCTCGCAACCAAAATGCAATATGACAGCTTGTTGTGCTTTCGTTACTTTTCTTTTATCATTAATAGTTGAATTGGACCTCGCATTCCAATTAATAAAGTGTCTTTTGTTAATTTAAATATTTTTGAAGGTCTCCATTTACCTTTACTATTATGACTTAAAATAGTGCCTTTTTTTTCAAGTTTCCATTGACCTTCATTTTTTGAATATCCTTCCTCACCTTGCAACTTGTTTTTGTATTCAATATAAGTATAGTCTTTTTTATATTCGGTTTTAACTTCTGAGGCTAACCCATTAGTAACCATACTTATGTCTTCTTTTTCGTTGTTTTCACTATTTATAATTGCTTCCCATTTCCATACTCCCAAAATATCATTTTCAATTTCATTTGTTGGATATTTATTATTCATTGACGATAGCAATAAAAATAATGTTATGATATTTAAGGGAAAAAATATTTTCCTCATTTTATTCCTCCATTTTATAAGGTGTCCATTTATCTCCAACGTTGTCACGTTCTGCACAAATTCCTTTAGGCATTTCATATAGGTCATTTACGGAGTTGTCAATTTCAGTAGCTTGTCCCAATCCAATGATTCTAATGTTGTCTTCTGTATGATCATTATGACCACATAAAAACTGCCAACTTGAATCGTCTTTGTCGTGACTTACATATAAAATTGGTCGTTCACGGTCTAATATGTGACTACAAACAAAACAAGATGTGTTTTCAGGTTCTTGAAATTTGTAGTCTGATTTTTTGTTAAATAATTTATTAAACATTTTTTATTTTTATAATCAGAATGAAGCACAATGACAACTGTATGTTGCGTTTCCTTGGTTTATTAATAGCTTAAAAGTAATAATTTTTGTGAGGCTTCCCAAGTTAAATAGTGTCAAATAAGTAACGCCTTACCAAGCCCAAAGCAAGAATGCAGCTTGCTAAATAGTTACTAGAAATTACTAACAAAAATTATGGCACTAACTTACCAGCTTTTCAAAGAGTTAAAACTGTTCGCAACCAAAATGCAATATACAAATTGTTGTAACCTGTTTTAGTTTAGTTTCTTGAAAAAATACTTTTTATCTATTAATATTTTTAAACCATCAATATCTCCATTACGGTCAGTTGTAAATAAATATCTTTTTTCATTTTCTGAGTTATAAAATTCGAATTCTGTAAGTGGGTATAATTCTTTTTTATTAATAATTAATTTTGCTTCGAGAACATTAATAATTACTGTGTCATTATCCATCCTGTAAGTCCCAATGAATTTTTCAAGTTCTTTTTTATTCAGTTCAATTGGGTTTTTGTTTAAATGGGTAAGAACTTTTCTTTCTACAATATCATATTGATCAAATGGTTTTAAGAAGTAGAACTGTTTGCTCTTTTTTGACAGTGATTTTGAACCATAATGATTTCTGTCCCATAACGTTCCATCATATATCGCCACATAACTGCCTTCAAGGACTTCCATTAGGTTATTATGAACTACGATAGTTGTATTTTCATCTATACCAATACCGAGAAGTTTTGGATTCTTTTTTAAAACTTCAAACATATCAAATTGTCTGTTTCTTACCAATATGTGTTGGTCTATTGTTGTATTTTTTAGAAAACCAAATCCTTCTGTGTGGTCACCAATCATTATTGTATTGTTTTCTAATTGACCTCTTACAAGAAAAGAACCCATAATTGTAGCTCCAGCAGAAGTACCTCCAACAACTCCTCCTTTTGATAAAATAGACTTTAGTTCATTATGAAATGATGTATTTAGATAACTGTCTGCCAAAAGAGGTTGTCTTCCGCCTGTAAACCAAACTCCTTTTGCTCGTTTTAGAGGTTTAATAAAGGTTGATGAATTAGCAGTGTCTCTGCTGCGAGTGTGAAGAACTTCAATGTTTTTAAATCCTTTATTTTTAAAATAATTAATGTAGTAAGTTGAGCAATTATTTTTAGAATAGATATATTCGTCATAACAGGCAGTTGGAACAATAATTATTGTGTTTGATGTATCTTTTATTATTTGAAGAAACTTATTTAGTGCAGCATCATCATTTCCGCCACCAACAGCAATTATATAACCATTTTGGATGCTGTCTTTAGATTGAGAGAATAAATTCAAAGTCGAAAGAAGAAACAATAATATGTAAAATAGTTTATTCATAATTGGTTACAACGTACTTGTTGGTCGCGTTAAAATGCGACTTACATTGTGTTGAACGAAGTTAGCGTTTTTTTAGGAGAAAGTCAAGTGGGCACAATTTTAGTATACAGTTTAAAAAATTAACTTTGTGCTCAATGAGAATAACTCTAGTCATATTATTTTTTCAGTTTTCAATTTTTAATACAACATTGAAAGCGCAGAATTCCGATTGCACTGATTTATTGGTGTTGGAGGATACTATTTATCATTCAAGTGTTATATCAGGTTTTGGAACTACTAAAGAATTTGATGGGAATAATTTAGAGGAGAAAAAATTATTTGAAGAAGAATCGAATTCTATTTGGTACTTAGTTGGTATTGAGGCTAATGGTTTTTTTACTTTTGATATAGTTACCGAAGATGAAAGTGATGATTGGGATTTTTTGTTGTACAGGAACGAAAAAATGTTTTGTAAAAAACTAGCAGATAAAGTTGTAGAGCCGATCAGAAGTAATCTTTCAAGAAGTCCAATAACTGGAACATCATTAAGCTCTAAAGAAAGTTTTGTTAGTGCAGGAATTAACAATAATTACAGTAAAGCTGTTAAGGTTAAGGAAGGAGATCAATTTGTTTTGGTTGTCAACAATCCGAGACGGGAAGATGGTAAGCATACGTTAATTCTTCATCTTCCAAAGAAAAAAGAAGTTGAGGTAAAACAGCAGAAAAACACAACACTTTTTAAAATAGAGTTTAAAGATGCTAAAACAAAGCTGCCAGTACTAGGTTTGGCAAGTGTCTCTGGACTTAAAGAACAAATAATTGCACTGAATAGAGTTGTAGATTATGAGGCCCTCGTTTCCAAAAAAAATAGAAAAGTAAATGTAGAAGCTTATGCTAAAGGATATATGTTAATGTCTAAAGAGTATAAGGTTAGCAAGACAAAGTCTAAATATTTAGTTGAAGTTTTACTAGAAATAATTGAGCCAGGGAAAAAGGTGAATTTAACAAAAATCCAGTTTTATGGAGATGAATTCAATCTTTTGCCATCTGCAAAACCTTCGTTAAAATCACTGTTGTCATTTATGGAAAGGAATTCAACAGTTACTATTGAAATTGGGGGTCATGTTAACGGGCCTGGAGAGCGAAACTCAAAGCGATACAAAGAGTTATCTTACAATAGAGCTTATGTGATAAAAGCGTACTTGGTTAAAAACGGAATTGCGGATGAACGTGTTGATTTTAAGGGGTATGGTAATTCAGAAATGCTTTACCCTAGGCCTAAAAGTTCTTATCAAGAATCGGCAAATAGAAGAGTAGAAATTAAAATATTATCGAAATGAGTTTGATTTTAGGTATAGAAACTTCAACTAAAATATGTTCAGTTGCAGTTTCAGATGGAGAAAAGTTATTGGCAATAGAAGAGGAGGGTGGAGAATATTCTCATTCAGAAAAACTAACTGTTTTTATTCAAAAAGTGTTGGATAGAGCAAAGCTTCAATTAAAAGATATTGATGCAATTGCGGTGAGTAAAGGTCCTGGATCTTATACGGGCTTACGTATTGGTGTTTCTGTTGCAAAGGGTTTGTGTTATGCTTTAGATAAACCTTTAATTGCTGTTGATACATTGCAGGCAATGGCTAAAAATGTTGCTGCTTTAGATAATTCATCAGATTCTCTTTATAGCCCTATGATAGATGCACGTAGAATGGAAGTATATACAGCGCTTTATGATAATGAGAATAATTCTGTAACACCTATTACTGCAAAAATTATAGATGAAAATTCTTTTTCGGAGGAATTAACAGCTCAAAAAATTGTCTTTTTTGGTGATGGAGCAGATAAGTGTGCTGAGGTTTTAGAGAAAAACTCAACGGCTACATTTATTGATGAAGGGCTTCCTTCTGCTGAGTTTGTAAACCAAATAGCTTTTGGTAAATACCAAAAGCAAGAATTTGAAGATGTTGCGTATTTTGAGCCTTATTATTTAAAAGATTTTGTAGCAACTACTCCAAAGAAATTACTTTAACGTTTTTATTTACACGCGTTAATTTTAGAAACTCTTGCAAATGTAATTTCCTTTTCTGTCTTAGGCATTTCAATTAATTGAAATGGATAGATGAGTGCAGAAGTATTATTGCAAGCTTTTCCAGGTTTAGCATCTTCTATAGTTACAAGTATACCTTTTGTTGTTTTCTCTATAGAGCTAACTTTGATGGTGTACCCTCCGGTAGCTTGCTCTCCCATTGCTACTAATAATAATTGTTTCGTTTCAAAATCAACCATTGGGATGGGTGGTTTTCTTGGGTATTTTCCAAACATTTTCGACCAATTCAAATCCATTTCTTCTTGAGTCGTAATTATAAGGTTTTGTGCTTTCTTGTAGTCACTGTTTTCTCCGGATTTAACTTCGGTAAAAGCAACGGCACTAACTTCTTCTCTGGCCTCTACAGTTTTTACGTTGAGTTCTTCAGTTTTCTTTTCTTGTTTACTTGCTTTGCAAGAAAATAAAAGGGTAATTAATATAAATGCTAATAATCTCATAATTCAATTTTTTATAAACGTACTTAAAACAATTATTATTCCAAACAACTTAAATACTTTTTTATAGTATTCTCAAGTCCAAAATAAAGTGAATCGCATATTAGTGCGTGCCCGATAGATACTTCTAAGAGATTAGTAGTTTTTTTCTGGAAATAAGATAAGTTGTCAAGGTTTAAATCATGCCCAGCATTTATTCCTAGGCCTAATTTGTTGGCTAATTCACTAGCTTGTGTATAGCTCAATATCGCAGTTTCTTTATTTTGCATAAAGTTGTCAGCATATGGTCCTGTGTAGAGTTCTACTCTATCTGTACCAGTTTCAACAGCATTCTTAATGTTTACTGTTTCTGTGTCAACAAAAATGGAAGTTCTAATCCCTGCAGCTTTAAACTCGCTGATAATTTCTTTTAAAAAGTCTTTTTGTTTTAAAGTGTCCCACCCAGCATTTGAGGTCAATACTCCTGGAGGATCAGGTACTAGGGTTACTTGCTCAGGTTTTACATCAAGCACTAAATTAATAAAAGAGGTGTTTGGGAACCCTTCTATATTAAATTCTGTAGTAACAATTGGTTTTAAATCGTAAACATCTTGATAGGTAATATGTCTTTCATCTGGCCTAGGATGAATAGTAATTCCCTGAGCACCAAACTTTTCACAGTCTTTGGCTACTTGTAGTAAATTTGGTAAATTATTGCCTCTAGCATTTCTGATGGTAGCAATTTTATTGATGTTTACACTGAGTTTTGTCATTATTCGATACTTTTGAGCTTGATTATACGTCTTAAATAAAAGACAAAAGTAGAAACTATTCAATTAATATGATTGCTTCAGAATTAATATCTTACGACATACCACCGTTAAAGCTCTCGGATACTGGGAATAAAGCTTTAGATTGGATGGAAGAATTTAAAACAACGGAACTTCCAATTGTTAACGAAGGGAAGTATCTTGGGTTGATTAGCGAATCTAATTTATTGGATAGTAATGATGTTGATGGGAAAATCGAAAGCTTTGGATTCAATTTGTTGAAGCCTTTTGTTCAAGATAATCAGCATATGTTTGAAGTAATTTCTACTATGGTAGACAATGATATAGATGTTTTACCAGTAGTAAATAGTGGGCATCAGTATTTAGGAGTAATTACAAGTAAAATGATTGTAAAAAACCTTTCTAAGGTTGTTTCTGTTGCAAATGCAGGAAGTATCTTAACATTAGAGGTTAATGTGAAAGATTACTCTTTGTCTGAAATAGCTAGAATGGTTGAGTCTGATGATGCAAAAGTATTGGCTTCATTTATTACTTCTCATCCAGATTCAACAAAACTTGAGGTTACATTAAAAATAAATAAAACAGAAATAAGCAGAATCCTTCATACGTTTGAGCGATTTAATTATGTAGTATTAGCTTCTTATAATGAAAGTGAATACCATGAAAATCTTCAAAATAAATACGATGAATTTATGCGATTTTTAAATCCGTAAAATGTTAGCCAATACATTTAAGCTTTTTGTGTTCCTCTTTTTTTTTCAGGAGGTTTCTAATGTTTTTGCTCAAGAAGCAAGTACTTATGTTGTTGTAAAAGAGGTTAAAATAATTGGGAACAAAACAACTAAAGGGAGTATCGTTCTTAGAGAAATTCCTTTTAGTATATATGATACTCTCCAGGTAGCAAGTTTAAGTGATGAGCTCGAAAGGGTGAAAAACAACTTACTAAACACATCGCTTTTTAATTTTGTTACTGTAGATCCTGTCTACTTTGATGATCAAAATATATCAATATTTATAACAGTAGAAGAGCGTTGGTATTGGTGGCCTATTCCAATATTTGAGATACAAGAATCTAATTTTAATACTTGGTGGGTAGAAAAGGATTTTGATAAGGCTAATTATGGAATGTTTTTATCAAAACAAAACTTCAGGGGCCGAAAAGAAACTTTGTCGTTCCTTTTTCAGGATGGTTATACCGAGAAGTTGGGAGTGAAATATGTAGTTCCTTATGTCAATAAAAGAAAGACTAATGGATTAAATGTAATGTTTTCTTATAGTAGAAATCGAGAGATTTCTTATGCAACATCAAATAATGTAAGAGATTTTTATCGGTCGGAAACTGAATATGTGCAAAAAGAAATACATTCCACTATTGGTTATGAGCTTCGTCCAAAATTGTACAATAAGCACAATTTTAATTTAGATTATTCTGATTTAAGTGTCTCCGATTCTGTGTTAAACTTAAATGAGGATTATTTATTTAAAGGTGAAACTAACATGCAATACTTTAGTTTGAACTATTCTTTTAAGTGGGATAAACGAGATGTGAAAAATTACCCTACAGTCGGAAGTTATTTTGATTTTAAATTATTTAAAGATGGTTTAGGAGCTTTTTCAGCATTGAACTCATTTTATATGACGTCTCATTTGAAAAAGTTTTGGCAACTTTCAGATAATATTTATTTGGCAAGCTCGATAAAGACAAAGTTTACAGTAAAAGAGTCGCCTTACTATTTGCAAAGCGGTTTTGCTTTTGGAAATGATTTGGTAAGGGGTTATGAGCTTTATGTAATAAATGGAGAGAATTATGGTTTAACAAAATTACAATTACGGTATTCGTTATTAAAAAACAAAGTATTTAATGTTAGTGCAATACGATTTGAACAGTTTAATAAAATTCCGCTAAATATTTATTTAGGAGCATATTTTGATGCAGGGTATGCTGATTTAAAAAATAAGCAGCAAAACAATTCTTTGTCCAATACAGCTCTTTATGGAGGCGGATTTTCTCTAGATTTTGTAAGTTATTATGATTTAGTATTAAGAGTGGAATATTCAATTAATCGATTGAATGAAAAAGGACTCTTTTTACACTTTATAGCTCCAATTTAAAAATATGATTAACTTCACAGTATAAATAGATAGAAAGTGAAAATTGCAATATACGGTCAAAGGTTAGAAGATAATTACTTGTCATTTGTTCAAGACTTATTTCAAAGTTTATTGAATAAGGATGTTGATGTGGTAGTTTGTGAAAATTTTTATAATGATTTAAGTGAGAAAATTGAGTTAGACAGTCGGCTTAAAATATTTAAAGATCATCTTGATATGGATGGTGTGAATTATTTGTTTAGCATTGGAGGCGATGGAACGCTGCTAAAAACAATTACGTATGTTAGAGATAGTAATGTTCCTATTTTCGGAATAAACACTGGGAGACTAGGTTTTTTGACAAGTATTGCCACGGAGGAAATGGAGTCTGCAATTGATGATATCCTTGCAGGTGATTTTGATCTTGATACAAGAACGCTTTTAAGTTTAGAGACTGAGAATAATTTGTTTGGAGAAGTAAATTATGCTTTAAACGAAATAACCTTACAAAAAAAGGATACTTCCTCAATGATTACAATTCAGGTCTATCTTAATGGGGAGTTTTTAAATTCTTATTGGGCAGATGGCATTATAATTTCAACACCTACTGGTTCTACTGCTTACTCATTGAGTTGTAACGGGCCCATAATCTTGCCAGGTTCAGGTAATATTATTATTAATCCTATAGCTCCTCATAATCTAAATGTGAGGCCTGTAGTTGTGCCAGATGATACTGAGTTGACTTTAAAGATTAAAGGTAGAACTGACAACTTTCTAGTGGCCTTAGATTCACGGTCTTTAACTGTGCCATTATCTATGGAACTAAAAATTACGAAATCATCACACCAGATAAATATTATTCGTTTAAAAAACCATAGTTTTTTAAAAACTCTTAGGAGTAAATTGATTTGGGGACACGATAAGCGGAACTATTAGGTGGATGAGTTATAAATTTGGGTAGTTATAAATTAAATGATATATTTGCAAACAGTCCATGATAATATAAAGATATGCAAAAAGTAATTATACTAATATTAGCCATTTTAATATTTCCATTTTTTTCACACGCACAAAAATGGAAAAGACAAAGAGTTGAATATTCTTTTGGGATTGGAGCAACAAATTTCTTAGGAGATTTAGGTGGTAGAAATCAACAAGGATCTAATGGTATCATGGATTTTGAGCTTAGGGCTACTCGTTATGCTTTAGGGTTTGGTTATAGGTATCAAGTGGCAAAAGATTGGTTTGTTAAAGGGAATTTGTACTATGTAAAAGTTAGTGGGAATGATAACTTAACAGAAGAGCCAGCAAGAGCGAGTCGGAAATTGAATTTCAGATCAAATGTCATTGAGCTTTCGGCACAGGTTGAGTATATGATTATAAAGCAAAAGAGTGGTCATTTATACAGGCTTAGAGGAGTTAGAGGGAAAAGCTGGTTTAAGTTTGAAGTTTATGCTTTAGCTGGTTTAGGAGGTATTTGGTTTGATCCAAAAGGAGATAACGGAACTGAAAACGTTAGATTGGCTCCATTAAATACTGAAGGACAGGGGCTTGAAGGTGGTCCGAGTGATTATAATGGATTTGCGGTAGTAATGCCATATGGTTTGGGTATAAGAAGAGCCTTAGGTGGGGGTGCAAGATCCAGGCATTTTGGTTCGTGGACGATAGCTTTAGAATTAACAATGAGACAGACATTTACTGATTACTTAGATGATGTAAGCGATGTTTATTATGGTACTGGAAATGGTACTGAATCAACTGGAACTGCCGGTGCAGGATATGAAGGTGATCAGCTTTTCTTTTCAGACCCTTCGGGAAAATATGTTAATGGCGGATACGGTGAGCCACAGCAAAGAGGTGATAAAACAGATAATGATGCTTACATGATGGGTATTATTTCTATTAATTATAAGCCTGCAAGAAGAAGAAGAAACCTTCCTAAGTTTTAATAGCTGTTCCCTAATTTTTTTTCTAGTAAAATTTATTTCGAAAAACTTCGTTTATAGTTCATGATTATGAAAATGAGGTTTAAGTATATACTATTTTTCAGTCTTTTTACGTTAAGTTTTTCTATTCTAGGTCAGAATGTTGACATAGGACTTACTGGAGGGCTGTCTTATTATATTGGAGATATTAATCCATCTATTCAAATAATGAATAGGCCGAAACCTACAATTGGGTTGTTTTATCGTAAAAATCTTAATAAAAGATATGCTTTGCGATATGGTGTTAATTACGCAAAATTAACAGCAACAGATAAGGTTCGGTCAACGGATTTGTCTCAATATCGCCATTTGTCATTTTCATCTGATCTTTGGGAGGCGTATGGAGTGATAGAGTTTAATTTCATTCCTTATCAGATTAATAATCGAGCAACATCAAGATTTTCACCTTTTGTTTTTATTGGGTTAGCAGCCTTTAAGGTTTCGCCTGAAGTAAGGGGGCGTGATCTCGATGTTTTAGGAAGCGATTTGATCTCGGTTTCTATTCCATTTGGACTAGGTGTTAAATTTAATTTTTCTGGAAACTGGGGGCTTGGGATTGAATGGGGAATGAGGAAAACGTTTACAGATCAGGTCGATGGGCTTCCCGAAAAGTACGCTGATGGCTATCAATTAAGTAATTCTCAGAATAATGATTGGTATTCAATTGTTGGCTTAACTTTAAATTATAAAATTTTAACACATAAGGACAGGTGTAACATGCCTGGTTTTTAGTATTTATACTATCTTTGCCCGACTTAAAAAATGGATTTTAAAACTCAAATAAATACAGCGGATGTTCCCAACCATATAGCTATTATCATGGATGGTAATGGTAGGTGGGCTAAAAGCCATAGTAAACCAAGAATATTTGGACATAAAAAAGGTGTGTTATCAGTAAGAAGTGTAGTTGAAGGTGCTGGAGAAGTGGGGGTTAAATATCTTACCTTATATGCTTTTAGTACAGAGAACTGGAATAGACCTAAAGTGGAAGTTGCTGCTCTAATGCAATTATTAGTAGTTACTATAAGTAAAGAGGTTGCTTCTTTAAATAAGAATAATGTAAGATTACTCACTATTGGTGATTTAAAGAGCTTGCCAGGTAATTGTGAACGAGAACTTGAAAAAGCAAAAGAGAAAACTAAAAATAACACTGGATTAAATCTAGTATTGGCACTAAGCTATAGTTCTAAATCAGAGATAGTTAGGACTGTAAAGAGTATTGCAACTAAAGTGTCTGAGAAAAAGATTGATGTAAGTGATATAGATAGTGATTTAATAAGTGATTATCTAGATACTGCAGCAATGCCTAATCCAGAATTACTAGTAAGAACTAGTGGAGAGTACAGGTTAAGTAATTTTCTTTTATGGCAAATAGCTTATTCAGAATTATACTTCACGAATAAATTTTGGCCAGACTTTACAAAAGAAGACTTGTTTGAGGCAATTGTTGATTATCAAAAAAGAGAGAGAAGATTCGGACTAACTAGTGAACAAATAAAGAATTAATGAAGAAATACATCTATATTATAATCATAACATTTTTATTGCCTTTGTTTACGCACGCGCAATTCTCTATTAATTCTGGGGTGGATGATATAAATTACTCATCTCCTAAAGAATATGAAATAGGAGGTATTACGATCTCAGGAACAAATTATTTTAATCCATCAACAATAAGGTCAATCTCAGGTTTATCTGTTGGGGAAAGAATAAAAGTGCCAGGTGATAAAATCACTAAAGCAATCAAAAATTTATGGGGACAAAAGCTATTTGGAAACATTACAATACTTGCTACTAAAATAGAAGGGGATAAAATTTTCTTAGATATAAATATTGAAGAATTACCTCGACTTTCTAAATTTAGATTTACTGGTATTAGAAAAGGTAAACAAAAGGACTTAAGAGAAGAAATTGAATTAGTTAGAGGGAAGGTTGTTACTGAAAACCTTTTGATCAATACTAAGAATAAAGTTAGAAACATCTTTGTAAAGAAAGGGTTTTTAGATACTGATGTGAATATTACTCAGAAAACGGATACTAGTGTTGCAAATAATGTTATTCTAACTATTGATATTAAAAAAGGACCTAGAGTTAAAATTAAGGATATTAATTTTATTTCGAATAATTCAATAAAACCAGGAAAGTTAAGACGTTCATTAAGTGAAACAAAAAGAGCAAGAGCCTATAATATTTTTTCTTCATCAAAATACATCCCAAATAATTACGAGAAAGACAAACCTGCTATTATTGAAAAATATAATGAGCTAGGATATAGAGATGCTAAAATTTCATCTGATACAACTTACCGTATTAGTGATAAAAGATTGAATATTGATATAACTATAGAGGAGGGTAATCAATATTACTTTAGAAATATAAAATGGATAGGGAATACAGTTCATTCAACAAAAGTATTGAGCCGTATTTTAGACATTAAAAAAGGCGAAATTTATAATAAGACTACCCTAGATTCTAGATTGTTTATGAATCAAAAAGGAAGGGATGTGAGCTCATTATATTTAGATGATGGGTATTTGTTTTTTCAAGTAAATCCTGTTGAGGTTAAAATTGAAAATGATTCTATAGATTTTGAAATTAGAATTTATGAAGGTAAACAAGCGAGGGTGAATAGAGTTACTATTGTCGGTAATGATAAAACAAATGATCATGTAATTAGAAGGGAAATAAAAACACTCCCAGGAGAATTGTTTAGCCGTTCAGATATTATTAGGACTCAAAGAGAATTAATGCAGTTAGGTTATTTTAACCCTGAAACAATGGGCGTAAATCCATCACCTAATCAAGAAGATGGGACTGTTGATATTGAATATGTTGTTGAGGAAAAACCATCTGATCAGATTGAATTGTCTGGAGGTTTTGGTGCAGGAAGAGTCGTAGGGTCATTAGGTGTTTCTTTTAATAATTTTTCTGCACGGAATTTATTTAAAAAAGGAGCTTGGCGGCCTTTGCCTGCTGGAGATGGTCAACGTTTAAGCTTGAGAGCTCAATCAACTGGTGTTGGTTTTCAGTCGTATAGTATGTCATTTACTGAACCTTGGCTGGGTGGTAGAAAACCAAATTCTTTAAGTCTATTTTCAATTAGTAATTTAGCAAAAGTAGTTACATACACTGGACATTTGATTTTATTTGCCAAAAAAGCTAGGGCTCCAGCATGATCTTCGTGACCATGACTAATAATTACTGCTTCTAAATTCTTATCTAAATCATCTACAAAATCAATTTTTGGAACAAGTAAATCAATACCTGGGAATTGTTCATCAGCAAAAGATAGACCCAGATCAATCATAATCCATTTTCCATCACATCCATAAAGATAACAATTAGCTCCAATTTCACCAATTCCGCCCAAAGAAAGAAAAAACAATCCTTTCGGTTATCGTGAGCAATCCATTTTGGATGACTTTGACCGCTTCGAGTTAGCTGGTCTTTATGATGATTCTGATGGGTATAACGGCTTTCACAGTTTCAAACCCATATACAGGGTCATCGCTTCCGATGGGGAATCCTTTGAATACATCCCATACACCAGAGCAGACCTCATATCAGGCCAAATAGAGCCTTTAATCATCTACTAAGGGGGTAGACCATGAAATACAAAAACGACAGCATAATGGCGAGGGATGCCATT
>CAJXEB010000070.1 GCA_913052585.1 uncultured Flavobacteriaceae bacterium
AGAGATATGCATTTCAGATGCGATATCGTCCATAGTAACGCTTTTAAACCCATAGTTAATAAATAAATCGATTGCTTTTTGTAATATTTTTTCTTTCAAATCTAAAAATTTGTGATGGCAAATGTAAGAAAGGAAACTTTAAAAACAAAATAAGTTTCCTAAGTTTTAACAAAAATTTAATAGTTAAAATTGGAAACTTATTTTTATGATTGAAAATTGATTTTTGAGTGGTATTTTTGTCTAAACTTTTTTTTAATGGAAGGAATAGAAAATTACGCAGCATCACTTGAAAACTATCTTAATAAAGTAGTAACCATAAAAGAACCAATTAAACTTTATGAGCCCATAAAATACATTGTTTCTTTAGGTGGTAAAAGATTAAGGCCAGTTTTAACTTTAATGTCTTGCGATTTTTTTAATAAAGATTTTAAAGAAGCACTTCCTGCGGCTTTAGCTTTAGAATTGTTTCATAACTTTTCTTTAATTCATGACGATATTATGGATGAAGCTCCCTTGCGAAGAGGAAAAGAAACCGTGCATCATAAATGGGATTTAAATACTGGGATTCTTTCTGGAGATGCCATGTTAATTTTAGCGTATCAATTATTTGAAAATTATGAACCTCAAAAATTTAGTGAATTAGCGAAACTTTTTAGTACAACAGCATTACAAGTTTGTGAAGGGCAGCAATACGATGTCGATTTTGAAACTAGAAATGATGTTACGATCCCAGAATACTTGAAAATGATAGAATATAAAACGGCAGTACTTCTAGGAGCAGCTATGAAAATGGGAGCTATCGTAGCAGAAGCACCTGAAAACTGTAAAATAAATACCTATGAATTTGGAAGAAATTTAGGCATTGCATTTCAATTACAAGATGATTACTTAGATTGTTTTGGAAATACAGAAACCTTTGGAAAACAAGTGGGTGGTGATATTATTACTAATAAAAAAACATTTTTATATTTAAAAGCACTAGAAAAGTCTAATGATTCAGACACTGAAGTTTTAAAGCAATTGTTTTCAAGTTACCCTAAAGATCCTACCGAAAAAATCGAACAAGTAAAAGAGTTGTATATAAAATCTGGAGCTGCTAAAGAGTCTTTACAAGAAATTGTAAATTATACTCAAATTGCAAATAGTATTATAGGACAACTTAGTATTTCAGATAAAAACAAAACAGTTTTAAAATCGTTTAGCGATCAATTAATGAATAGAAAAGTTTAATAAATAAAATGAAATTATTATTAACTTCTGAAGAGATTATTACTCAATCTGAAGGATTGGAATTATATAAAAATTTAGTGCTTCAATTAAATAAAGATTTTAAACGTGCCAATATTGATATAGGTTTTATAAAAGATATTTCTCCTTCAGATTTAAAATTGAAATTGAATCGTGCGATTCATGATCTTATTTTGAATAAATATTCTGAATATTTAAATTTGCTATATATAATCGATGTTTCAGAAGAAAAGATAAAAAAAATAACTGCAAATAGTACAAATGAAATTTCGGAAGAAATAACATATTTTATTTTACTTAGGGAATGGCAAAAAGTTTGGTTTAAAAGTAATTATTAAAAATAAAATCGCACAAAAGGATTGTAGGCATTTCCATAAATACTTTTTTCACTATCGTAGATTACATCAAAACGAATTCCCATAGTTACGGGGCCAGTGCTAAATCCAGCACCTAAATATAATCCAGGATACCAATAGCTTTGATCACAATCAGAAGTGTTGCAGCCCACTACTATAATAGTATCTTTAAAACTTCTATTTACATAAAGTTGTTCCAATTCTGCTGATAATTGTAATTGCGGTATCACATTAAATAATCCTAAAATACTTGTTCCTAAAACATAAGATTCATAAACATATTTTTGACTGTTATAAGTCATATTAAGACCAACACCGGTTGCAAATTTTTGATTAAATCTGTAAACTCCACTTGGTGCTAATGTTCCGCTAAAAAATTCACTACCAAAACTTAAACCAATTCCGCCACCAAATTGAACATGTTGCCAAAAATCAGATTTTTGTTTTTGTACATTTACTTGTTCTTGTGAATAGCTTTGAAAACTAGAAAAACATATTATTAACACAAAGAGTATAAAAGGTTTTTTCATCTTTTTACGAATTAGGTTTATTACCATCTAAATATATAAAAATTAAGAATAAATTAATTGTAATTATTGTATTTTTGCCCTGTTTTAAACAATATAGACTATTAAAGTCCTACTATGGATAAATATTCATTTCTTAATGCGGTACATCCTTCATTTATCGCAGAACTTTACGATAAGTATTTAAAATCTCCAGATGAGGTAGAACCTAGTTGGAGAGCATTTTTTCAAGGTTTTGATTTTGGTGTTGAAAATGGTTCTGCTGAAGCTTTGGGTGTTGAGTCAAGTCAAGACCTTGTTAGCGAAAATGTTTATAAAGAATTTCAGGTAATTAAATTAATTGATGGTTATCGAACAAGAGGTCATTTATTTACTAAAACAAATCCTGTAAGAAATAGAAGGACTTACAATCCAACCTTAGATTTAGAAAACTTCGACCTTTCGGTTAATGATTTAAAAACAGTTTTTAAAGCTGGAGAAATAGTTGGAATTGGAGAGGCTTCACTTGAAGATATTATAAAAAACTTACAATCCATTTATTGTGAATCTATAGGGGTTGAGTATATGTATATTCGAAAGCCTGAAGAACGAAAATGGATTCAAGAAAAATTACATAATAACTCCAATCATCCTAATTATTCAAGCAATCAAAAAAAGCTCATTTTAAAAAAACTAAATGAAGCAGTTTCTTTTGAAAGTTTCTTACACACTAAATATGTAGGCCAAAAAAGATTTTCCATAGAAGGTGGAGAAAGTTTAATTCCAGCATTAGACATTTTAATTAAAGTTGCTGCAGAAAGAGGAGTTAAAGAATTTGTTATGGGAATGGCGCATAGAGGTCGTTTAAATACCTTGATAAATATTTTTGGGAAAAGCGCGAAAGATATATTTAGTGAATTTGATGGTAAAGATTACGAGCAAGATATTTTTGATGGCGATGTAAAATATCATTTGGGTTGGACTTCTAAAAGAATATTAGAAGACGGCAAAGAAATTAATTTGAATATAGCTCCAAATCCTTCACATTTAGAAACAGTAGGAGCGGTAGTAGAAGGTATTGTTAGAGCAAAACAGGATAAGCATTATAAAAATAATATAGAAAAAGTACTTCCAATTATAGTTCATGGTGATGCGGCAATTGCAGGGCAAGGTATCGTTTATGAAATCGTACAAATGGCTGCTCTTGAGGGCTATAAAACTGGAGGGACCATACATATTGTTGTAAATAACCAAATAGGATTTACCACTAATTATTTAGATGCACGTTCATCTACCTATTGTACAGATGTAGCAAAAGTAACATTATCTCCTGTTTTACATGTAAATGCAGATGATGCTGAAGCAGTTGTACACGCAATGATTTTTGCTCTAGAATATAGAATGGAATTTGGTAAAGATGTTTTTATAGACCTTCTTGGTTACAGAAAATATGGGCATAATGAAGGTGATGAACCTCGTTTTACCCAACCAAAATTATACAAGGCTATAGCGAAACATCGGAATTCTAGAGATATTTATGCAGATAAATTATTGAAAGAAGGAGTTATTGAAGAAGGACATATTAAAAAATTAGAATCTGATTATAAGAATAAATTAAATGAAAAATTAGAGGATTCTCGCAAAGAAGATAAAGCAGTTATCACTGCAATTATGCAAGACGAATGGGAAGGGTTTCAATATGCTCAAGAGGATACAATGATGCTTCCTGTAGACACTACTTTTCCTTTAGATAAACTTAGTGAAATTACTGAAGTCATTTCAAAGTTACCTTCCGATAAAAAATTCTTACGAAAAATTGAAAGACTTATTGAAGCTCGTAATAAAATGTATTTTGAAACTAATGCATTAGATTGGTCTATGGCAGAAACACTTGCTTATGGTTCTCTTTTAAAAGAAGGTTACAATGTAAGAATGAGTGGGCAAGATGTTGAAAGAGGAACTTTTTCACATCGTCATGCGGTAGTTAAAGTGGAAGATAGTGAAGAAGAAATAGTACTACTTAATCAACTTAAAGGAGAACAAGGAGATTTTTTCATATACAATTCTCTACTTTCAGAATACGGTGTAGTTGGTTTTGATTATGGTTATGCAATGGCGAGTCCAAATACCTTAACCATTTGGGAAGCTCAATTTGGTGATTTTAATAATGGCGCTCAAATAATAATCGACCAATACTTATCCGCAGCTGAAGATAAATGGGAATTACAAAACGGATTAGTCATGTTTTTACCTCATGGTTATGAAGGTCAAGGAGCAGAACATTCTTCGGCTAGAATGGAACGTTATCTTCAACTATGTGCTAGAGATAACATGTTTGTGGCTGATTGTACAACACCTGCAAATTTATTTCACTTGTTAAGAAGACAAATGAAAGTAAATTACCGTAAGCCATTAATAGTATTTACTCCTAAAAGCTTGTTGCGACACCCTAAAGTGGTTTCAACTAAAGAAGAATTTGCAAACGGAAGTTTCCAGATGATAATTGATGATGAAGAAGCAATTCAAGATAAAATTAAAACACTAGTTTTTGTAACTGGTAAGTTTTATTATGATTTATTAGAAGAGAAAGAGAAATTAAATCGGGATGATGTTGCCTTGATTAGAATAGAACAATTATTCCCTTTACCAGTTGATGGATTAAAGTCAATTGTTGAAAAATATAAAAATGCAAAGGATTTAGTTTGGGCTCAAGAAGAACCTAAAAATATGGGTGCTTATACACATATTTTATTGCATTTTGAAAGCGCAAAATATTTTAGAGTTTGTAGTCGAAAAATTTATGCAACTCCAGCAGCTGGAAGTCCAACACGATTTAAATCAAGGCATAAAAAAGTTATTGATAGTGTTTTTGAACAACCAATATATAGTTAACCAAGACCTTTTTAAAAGAAAACATAAAGATTATGGCATTAGAAATGAAAGTTCCTTCACCAGGAGAATCAATCACTGAAGTTGAAATTGCAGAATGGTTAGTTGCAGACGGTGATTGGGTAGAAAAAGATCAAGCAATAGCCGAAGTAGATAGTGATAAAGCGACTTTAGAATTGCCAGCAGAAGCAAGTGGTATTATTACCCTTAAGGCAGAAGAAGGTGATGCTGTTGCTGTTGGTGCTGTAGTATGCCTAATAGATACCGAAGCAAAAAGACCCGATGGTAGTACATCGGTAACTGAAAAAAGTTCAAATTCTTCTGAAAATAAACCAGAAGTAGTAGTGGAACAACCAGTTACTGTAAATAAAGAAACCTATGCTACTGGAGCTGCTTCACCTGCTGCTAAAAAGATTTTAGCTGAAAAAAACATGGATACTTCGTCTGTAAAAGGAACCGGTAAAGATGGAAGAATTACAAAAGATGACGCTGTAAAAGCGGTACCTGCTATGGGTACTATAGTAGGAGATGGTGAAAGAGGTACGAGCCGTAAAAAACTATCAATGTTACGTCGTAAAGTAGCAGAGCGATTAGTTTTGGTTAAAAACGAAACGGCAATGCTTACTACTTTTAATGAAGTAGATATGTCGCCAATTTTTGAATTAAGAAAACAATACAAAGAGCAATTTAAAGAGAAACATAGTGTTGGTTTAGGGTTTATGTCTTTCTTTACTTTAGCAGTGGTAAGAGCATTGGAGTTATTTCCTGATGTTAACTCAATGATAGATGGAGATTTTCAAATAAAACATGATTTCAAAGATATTTCAATTGCCGTATCTGGACCTAAGGGATTAATGGTTCCTGTAATAAGAAATGCAGAAAATTTATCTTTTAGAGGTGTTGAGTCTGAGGTAAAACGATTGGCTATTTTAGCAAGAGAAGGGCAAATTACAGTTGATGAAATGACTGGAGGAACATTTACCATAACAAATGGAGGTGTTTTTGGATCGATGTTATCGACACCTATTATCAATCCACCACAAAGTGGTATTTTAGGAATGCATAATATTATTGAAAGACCTGTAGCGATTAATGGTAAAGTTGAAATTCGACCAATTATGTATGTAGCTCTTTCTTACGATCATAGGGTTATTGATGGTAGGGAATCAGTTGGTTTTTTAGTTGCTGTAAAAGAAGCTCTAGAAAACCCAGTTGAATTTTTAATGAATAATGATGTTAAAAAAGCACTTGAATTATAAAAGAATTGAAATTTATTAAAATAAAAAAAAACCAGCTAAAAGCTGGTTTTTTGGTTTGGTTAGTTACTTATTTGTTTTTTAATTAAAATATTAAAAAACAAACTAAGTTTAATAGTAAAATAGCAAGAACAGTTATTGTAGTTGAAACGAATAACCTTTTCTTAAATTTAGTCCTTTTGTTATATCGATCTTTTATCATGAAACCTACATCAATCTCCATAGTGTAAATATCTAAAAAATAAATGTATTATAATCTACGTGTTAACACGTAGATTTCACTTCTCAAAAACAAGGCTTATAACAATTTGTCTATATTATCTTTTGCCCAAATTAAAAGACTGTTTGTTTTATGCTCTAATTTTAGTTTTTGGATAATATTACTTCTGTGTTTTTCAACAGTTCTGTGAGAAATAAATAATAAAGAAGCGATGTCTTTATTTGTTTGACCTTTAACAATAAGCTTTAAAATCTTTTTTTCTGAAGGAGTTAAGTCCTTTAAAGAGGAATCTTTACAAGGATTAATACTTAATAAATCTTTTATTCTTGGACTGAAATAAGGAACTCCCTCTGTTACAGACTTTATGCAATTTTCAATTTCTTCAATAGCAAACTCCTTTAAGATATAACCGAAAATATTTAGTTCGCTTGCTTTTTGAAATAATACTTTTTCTTTATGGAAAGTTATCAGTATAATTTTGGTGGTTATTTTATTTTTTTTGCATTCTTTGGCAACTTCTAAGCCTGTCATATAAGGCATTTGGATGTCTAAGATTGCGATGTCTGGCTTTAATTTAACAATAAGATTATATGCTTCTTTACCGTTATTAGCACTATCAATAATATTATACTTTTTTTCTAATAAAAAATCGTTTAACCCCTTAAGTAATAATGGATGATCATCTGCTGTTATGATAGATTCGTTTTTCATACTATAGGGAAGGTAAATTCAATTAATGTTCCACCTCCTTTTTTAGAGTTTACCTCCATTTGACCATTTAAAAATTTGGTTCTTTCTAGTAAAGTTTTTAATCCTAAAGAATTGGTTTCTTTATATTTTTCAGAAAAATCATAACCAACTCCATTATCTTTAATGGAAATTATGATGGAATCCTTTAATTTAGTTATAGAAACTTTACTTGCTTGAGCTTTAGCATGTTTTATAATGTTACTTAAGCTTTCTTGGATAATCCTATAAATATTTACTTCTTGATCTTTTTTGAACAGATTGTCAATATTTTCTATTTCTGAAGAAATAAATAAGGTAGTGTTTTCATCTATTTGTGTAATGGTGTGTTCGATTGCTTTTGTAATACCTAGCTCTTGTAATTGAAAAGGATATAGATCTCTAGAAATAGCTCTTACATCGTCTATAGTTTCTTCTAATAAAACTTTGGTTTCTTCATTTCCAGAATTTATAAGTTGGTTTTTAATAATTAATAATTTTTGTCCTAAGTCGTCATGAAGATCTTTAGAAATTCTAATCCGTTCGTTTTCCTGAGATTGTAATAAGTCTTGACTAAATTTCTGGTGAAGTAATTGATTGCTTTTTAAATCTCGTTGGTTACGATATAACAAAATCAAGCCAAATAATAATACTATTGCAATACCAATTATTAAAGATAAATTTTTAAAAGAGTCATTATCTTTTTCTAAAAGTTGAATGTTTGTGTTTTTTTTAACCAGTTCCTTTTCTTTTTTTTCAGTTTCATAGAGCGTTTGAAAGTAAACTAAAGAATTTGTGGAATTTTGATTGAAAATAGAGTCTTTGATTGTGTAATATGCATTTTTACTAACTAAACTATTATTAAGATCTTCAAGATTAAAATAGAGTTTGGATAAAAGTAAATGAGAGTCCATTAAATCCTCTTTATCGTTCATTTTTTTTGAGACTTCAATTTTTTTATTAGCAAATTCTAGAGCTAATTCATAGTCTCCAATTTTATCATGGTAGTTTGCTTTTGCTCCATAATAATAGGTTTCTGCAAGTAAATTTCCAATTAATATTTCTTTTACTGATTCTAATAATTTTATTTGTACTTCCGCTTTGTCAATTTGATAATTATCACTAAAATAGTCTGCTAATGCACAATGCACAATAATATATTCTTTATCCTTATTACCTTTTTCAAGGCTTAACAAGCTGTCTGCCTTTTTCAAATAATTAAACTGTTTTTTTTTGTCTCCTTGCTTTTTATAATCTAAAGATTGATTAAAATAAGGCTTAACAAGTTGATTTGGCATATTTAACTCAATTAGCTTTTTAATCAATTTTTTCCGCTCAATTTTAGCTTTATCGAAAAAACCATTCTTGCTATACATCGTAATATTACCTTGTTGGGCATATTGCATGTATTCGTAGTCTTTTAAATTTTCAAAATAAATATATGCCCTATTAAAATCTTTTCCAGCAGGAATAAACTTCCCTAAACTAGATAGTGCTTGCCCTCTAAATAGATAGGTGTCTGCTATATAAATAGAATCATTTTCGCCAAAATTATTTAATGCATCCCCATAATCTTTTATGGCCTCTTCATTATTTATCCTAAAATTAGCTCCACCTCTTTTTAAATATAAGCCACCTAATAAAAAACTATCTTTAATTTTATATTTATTTGCTAAAATCTCATCGATAATTGTTACTGCTCTTCTGGGATCATTTTTTTTAAAAGTAAGGATGTATTGAAGATTCATAGCTTTTTTAGCAGCACTTTCAATACTATCAATTTCTTTAGCAAGTTTTATATATTGAATACTAAAAACAATAAATGAGTCATCGTCTGTACCTTTGCTTTTTGAAATAACAGAATCTAACGCTTCTAATTTTAATAAGGTATTATGAGTTGTATCAGCAATAGATCTATAATGCTGAATATCCTGAGATAACCCTATGTAAGGGTTCGCCAACAAGTACAAGAAAATAGCGATTAGTTTTTTCAACTTTGTTGGTTTGTGTTTTTAAGAAGAAAGTAAATATAGTAAGAATATATTGAAAATCTTTATATTAAACCTTTTCACTTTACGTAAAAACAATTTCTGCCATAATCAATAACGGCTCTAGTTTTTTTTAAAAAATCTGCGCCAATTATACCATGTATAGGTGTTTCATCTACTTGATTAAGCGCTTCATTAACGTGCGAGAGATCAAAAATTACAAAATCGATACGTTTTAAATCCCATGAGCCTATCGATATTGTATTGTTTTTTGCAATTTCAGTTTTCATATTAATTGCACCAGCACCAGCCGCTTTTATTAAGCTTTTTTCATTGTTTAGATTAAAATAAGAGTTGTTATTAAATCCAATACAACTAGTAGAAGCACCAGTATCTAAAATAAAAATCCCTGAAATAGTGTTTATTTTTGCTGAAAAAGCATAATGCCCCGACTTTAATTTTTTTAGAGGTATTCTGTAAAAACCACTTTCTTCAAGATTTTTTTTTATTTGTCTCAATTTTTTTTGGTAAATATAAGGAACAAAATATTTAAGATTTGTCTCAAACCTTTAGCTTTGTAAATTATGTTAACAGACACTCATACACATTTATATAGTGATTCCTTTAAGGAGGATAGAGCTACTATGATGCAACGCGCTTTTGATGCCGGAATAAATAGACTTTTTATTCCAGCGATAGATTCAGAAACCACACAAGCCATGTATCAACTTGAAAAGGAATACCCTAAGAATGTTTTTTTAATGATGGGTTTGCATCCAACTTCCGTTAAAGAAAATTATAAGGAAGAATTAAAACATGTGGAAGATCAATTTTTAAAAAGATCATTTTTTGCAGTTGGTGAAATTGGAATAGATTTATTTTGGGATAAAAGCACCTTAGAAATTCAACAAAAGGCTTTTAAAATTCAAATTCAATTAGCTAAACAACACCAATTACCAATAGTAATTCATTGTAGGGATGCTTTTGATGAAGTTTTCGAAGTTTTAGAAACTGAAAAAGGAGATGAATTATATGGTATTTTTCATTGTTTTACAGGAACTGAAGCACAAGCCCAAAAAGCAATTTCCTATAACATGAAATTAGGAATAGGAGGAGTAGTTACTTTTAAAAATGGAAAAATTGATACTTTTTTACATAAATTTGATTTAAAACATATTGTTTTAGAGACCGACTCACCTTACCTTTCCCCTGTTCCTTATAGAGGCAAAAGAAATGAAAGTAGTTACTTGTCTTTAATTTGTGAAAAAGTTGCAGAAGTTTACAATATTAATAAAGAGGAGGTTGCAAGAGTTACAACACAGAACGCTATCGATGTTTTTAGAATTTAAAAAAAATTAAATGAATAACAAACCTAATATACTACTTATTTATACTGGTGGAACCATTGGTATGATTAAGGATTCGGAAACAGGTGCTTTGCAAAACTTTAATTTTGATAAATTATTAAAATACATTCCCGAACTTAACCTTTTAGATTGTAATATCGCTTCACATAGTTTTTTAGAACCCATAGATAGTTCTAATATGACTCCTTTATTTTGGGTTGAGATTGGAACAATTATAGAGGATAACTACGATATTTATGATGGTTTTGTAGTCCTCCACGGAAGTGATACGATGTCCTATACAGCTTCGGCATTGAGTTTTATGTTAGAGAATTTAGCCAAGCCAGTAATTTTTACTGGATCGCAGCTTCCAATAGGTGATTTACGAACAGATGCAAAAGAAAACTTAATAACCTCTATTCAAATAGCTTCACTTTATAAAGACAATAAACCAGTAATAACAGAGGTAGGCTTGTATTTTGAATATAAACTTTACAGAGCCAATCGGACCACAAAAATAAATGCCGAACATTTTGAAGCTTTTGACTCTTTGAATTACCCCCCTTTAATAATAAGTGGAGTTAATTTATCGGTGAATTTTCCAGTATTATTAAAACCAAATTGGAATAAAAAGCTAGTGGTTCATAAAAATTTTGAGTCAAACATATTATTAGTTAAAATGTTTCCAGGAATTAATGAAGAAGCAATCAACCATTTGTTTTCTTACCCTAATTTAAAAGGATTGGTGTTAGAAACTTACGGAAGTGGTAATTTAACAAATGAAAAATGGTTTTTAAAAGCTATTAAAAAAATCACAAATAAGAATATACCAGTTATTAATGTTACACAATGTTCTGGTGGGAGTGTGGATATGAGCCTCTATAATACCAATAAAGAATATAGAAATATTGGGATTATATCTGGAAAAGACATCACAACGGAAGCAGCTATTGCAAAATTGATGTTTATGTTAGGTCAAAATATTTCAGCTAAAGGCTTCAAAACCAAATTCGAAACATCATTGCGTGGAGAAATGAAATAAATTAACAGGCTAAATATTTTATCATACTGATTTTTTATTGTTATTTGTGAGCCCATTTGGCTGGGTAATTATTGTAAAAATGACAATTTTAGAGAGGTGGCCGAGTGGTCGAAGGCGCACGCCTGGAAAGTGTGTATACGCCAAAAGCGTATCGAGGGTTCGAATCCCTTCCTCTCTGCTAAAAGAAAATGCATTTTATTTTTCTTAAATTAAAAAGAGTGTTTTGAATGTCCAAGTAAATCAAAACACTTCATTAATATGTTTTATTCTTGGAGATTAACTATTTTTTTATATCTTTAAAATCTTTAAATTAAAAACAAATCTTAAGTCGATAGCAATGAAAAAATTATTTTCTATTTTGGCAATTACCGCAATGGTTTTTGCAGGAACACTAAGCTCAAAAGCAGCAAATGTTCAAATTATGCCTAGTAATGTACAAACTGTTATGGCAGCAGCAACTGTTTCAATAGTTCAAGATGAAGATGGAACTTCCACCGAAGAGAAAGGCTTTCATCAAGAATTAAAAGAACGTTTTGTGGAGGGTGGTCCTGGATTTATGGGGATTGTACTTTTATGTTTAATTCTTGGTTTAGCATTTGCTATTGAAAGAATTATTTATTTAAATCTTTCTACCACAAACACAAAAAAATTAGCTGATAGCGTAGAAGATGCTCTTAAAAGTGGCGGACTTGATGCGGCAAAAGAAGTTTGTAGAAATACAAAAGGACCTGTTGCTTCTATCTATTATCAAGGTTTAGATCGCGCAGATGAAGGCGTAGACGCTGCCGAAAAAGCTGTTGTAGCTTACGGAGGTGTTCAAATGGGTCAATTGGAGAAAAACGTATCTTGGATATCTTTATTTATTGCAATTGCACCAATGCTTGGTTTTATGGGTACTGTAATTGGTATGATTGATGCATTCGATAAAATACAAGCAGCTGGAGATATGAACCCTTCTTTAGTAGCGGGTGGTATTAAAATTGCATTATTAACTACTGTATTTGGTCTAATTGTTGCAATTATATTACAAGTATTCTATAATTATATTATTGCTAAAATTGATAGCATTGTAAATAGTATGGAAGATGCTTCTATTACATTAATTGATATGTTGGTAGAATATAAAAATAAATAATAATTTAATATCCAAACACGATGGGTTTACACAAAATAATTAAAATTGTAGGATTAATCCTAAGTCTTATTGGAGTAGCATTGCTTGGTATGATGATCATGAAAGGTGATGATGTTATTAAGGAGACAGGTTCGGGTATTGACGCTTTTATATATACAGCTTATGTAATATTTGCATTAGTATTAATTGCTGTTGTTATTTTTGGATTAAAAGGACTTATGTCTGGAAACATAAAAAACACGCTTATCATTTTAGGTGCATTTATTGTTGTTATTGGTATTTCTTACGGACTTGCAGATAACAATCAATTAACTCTTGCAAATGGAAAGTTATTGACTGAATCTAATTCAAAATGGATTGGTGCAGGGCTTTATACCTTTTATATACTAGCTATTATAGCGATTGGTTCAATGATAGTAAGCGGATTTAAAAAATCAAAATAATATGGCAAGAAGATCAGCACCAGAAGTAAATGCAGGGTCTATGGCAGACATAGCTTTCCTATTACTTATTTTTTTCTTAGTAACTAC
>CAJXEB010000071.1 GCA_913052585.1 uncultured Flavobacteriaceae bacterium
ATTTCAGCGCCAAGATTATGATCAATTTGAAACACATCACCTAACAAATATATTAATCGCTGCTCTCTGGTTAAACACATAAGCATTCCAGACATGCAACGAACTCTTGCCGTTTTGGTTCGGTAAATTTGTTCCTCTTCTTCTTCAATTGAAAGGTCTGGGCTTGGAATAGCATTGAGCTTATTAGCAAAGTCATCAAAATTCTCCCATTTATCTTCCATAGGCTTCCTTTTGGTTTGCATAAATTCGTTAAACACTATTCTATAGAGCCATGTTCTAAGAGAGCTATTGCCCTTAAACGTAGATAATTTAGTGATAACCTTTATGAGTACTTCTTGTGTAAGGTCACTTGCTTCATCCTTATCGCTAGTAAATTTCCAAGCAACATTATATATGAAGGATTCATGCGTTACAATGAGTTCGTTTAACGCATTTTTATTTCCGTTATTGGCTTGTTCAATAAGCAGTTGGTCGTTTGCCTCATTATAACTTTTAGAGAGTGGATTTTTCATAATGTCTTTTTCTATTGGATACAATGTTTCTCAAGGTGTGACAAACTTTTTGAAATTAAACACGATGTACTTGTTAGTCGCGTTATAATGTGGCTTACATTGTGTTAAACGAAGGTAGCGTTTTTTAAGAGAAAGACAATACTCCAAAATCTCATTCAGAATTAATGTAAATTGATGTATTTTTACTTTTTTAAAAGCTTTAATAAAGAAGAATGAAATATAGAAGTTTATCAAACGAAGAGTTAGCGGAGTTAGAAAATGAATTTAAACAATTTTTAATTTCTAATAATGTATATACTGAAGAGTGGGAGGCGTTAAATAAAAAGAAGGCTAAAAAAGTACAAGAGTTGGTAGAAATGTTTAGCGATATTGTATTGGAAAAAGCGCTGAAAAACATTAAATATTTGGAGCATGTAACACCTAATGATATAAAGTCGTTTAAATGTGATGCTACCGAAATGGTGTTGATTGGGATTGCTTCAAAAAACAAAAATGTTGATTTTACCAAAGATACATTAGCTGATTTTGCTGATGAGCTTGATATTTTTAAAACATCAAAACCATATCATAAAGAAAGAGAGCTAGAGGTATTCGAATTATTACAATCGGGTTGTACTTTAATTGATGAAGAACGCTTTAATAAGATAGAATTGGCGCATACGTATTCTACTAAAGAAATGAAAAATTAGTGCGGTTAGTTGTTCTTATATCATTTTTATTATTGGGCTTTAGCGGGTTTTCTCAAACTACTGCAGCTATTCGTTTAGCATTGCAAAAAATGACTGCTGATAAAGATTTGAAAAATGCTTCTATCGGGTTTTATGCATTAGATTTAGATTCTAATAAATTTATTGGAGGGTTGGCTTCTAATAGGAGTTTGGTTCCTGCATCTACCATGAAATTGGTGACTACAGCAACAGCTTTAGAAATGTTAGGTCCTAACAAACGTTTTCCTACAAGAATAAAGTATACAGGTAAAATTGATTCTAACTGTGTTTTAAATGGCAACATTTATATTGATGGAGGAGGAGATCCATGTTTAGGTTCTCAGAGGTTTCCTAAGCAGTATGCTAATTTTATTGGTAAATGGGCGAATGCTATTGTTAATATGGGAATTGATTCGATAAATGGTAGAGTAATTGGGGATGCTACTATTTTTAGTGAGCAAATGATTCCTTCTACCTGGATTTGGGCAGATTTGGGTAATTACTATGGAGCCGGACCATGTGGCTTATCTATTTATGAAAACAAATGTAATATTGAGTTTAGTTCTTTTAGTAAAGGAGATTCAACGGAGATTACTTGTGTTTATCCTTTTATCCCCAATCTAAAATTTGACAATCAGGTAAAAAGTATGCTTACGCATAAAGATTTATCGTACATTTTTGGAGCGCCCTATCAAGAAAATAGAATTTTTAAAGGAGGAATTCCTTTAAACAAACAAAACTTTATGGTAAAAGGGTCTGTTCCTGATCCTGCTTATTTAGCGGCTTTTGAATTGGATATGGAATTACGGTTATTAGGCATTAGGTTAGCAAATCCATCCAGTACCATCAGAAAAATGAAAAATGAAGGGTTAAGTAGTGGGAAGCAAAAAAGGCGTACAATTATGACTACTTGGTCTCCTAAGTTGATTGATATTATCAATTTAACCAATATGTACAGTATTAACTTGTACGCAGAGCATTTAATGAATCAGATAGGAGTGAGTAAATATAGAAGTGGAGATACTGGCTCAGGAACTCAAGCAACAACACTTTTTTGGAAAGATAAAGATTTAGATATTGATGGTTTTTATGTGAATGATGGAAGTGGCTTGTCTCGTTTTAATGGTGTTACGGCCAGACAATTAGTTGGAGTACTAAAATATATGAACGAAAGCGAAAACAAAGAATTGTTTTTAAAATCTTTACCAGTAGCTGGTAAATCAGGAACAATGAGGAATTTTGGCAAAGGAACTGCTGCTCATGGAAAAGTTCGGGCAAAAAGTGGAACAATGACCCGCGTAAAGAGTTACGCGGGGTATGTTACCACTAAAAATAAGCGTAAAATTGCCTTTGCTATAATTGCGAACAATTATAACTGTTCTTCTTTTCAAATGAAAAAGAAGATGGAAAAAATAATAATTAAATTGGCTGAATTAGAAAAGTAGGAATTCCTACTTTTTCTTCTTTGCTTTAGCGATTGGTTTACCGTTGATAAATTCTCCTAAAATAACAACATCCTTAACTTTCTCGTACTCTCTGATTGCAATGTTCATTGCTTTTTCAGTCTCTCTCATAATCTTAATTCCAGACTTACTTCCTTTATTTCTAATTTCTAAATAATATCCGTCTTTAAGCTTCGTTGGTTTTGTTGCTGGTCTTCCCATTAGTTATCAAAATTTGATTTGGCGGCTAATGTACACTTTCTTAGAGTGAATACAAGTATAAGCCCTATTATTTTACGAAATCGTTAAACGATTTACAGTTGTCTAAATAATAACCTTTAACAATACTTTTGCTAATTTGTCCAGTTAAATTAGGGTTGTTAACCGTTTTTCGTTTCTTTTTGTTTTGAGAAATGGCTCCGTAAAATGAAAAATGAGCTCTGACTATTGCCCAGGTATGAGATGGTTTTCCTGAAATTATAAATTTAACACCAGCAATTCCATCTAATAGGATACGAGTAAAGATTATAATAAAACGTTTATTTTCTGGTAAGTTTTTATGAAGGGTTAATAAACTGTTTCTGAAATTTAAAAATGTTTTTTGCGGTTTAACTTTGTTTAAAGTTCCTCCACCTACATGATAAACAGTAGAAGAGGGGCAAACCATAATTTTTTTACCTTGGTTTTTTAATCTCCAACATAAATCAATTTCCTCCATATGGGCAAAAAAGAATTCATCTAATCCTCCAATGCTATGATATTCATTTGATCGAATAAAAAGACAAGCTCCAGAAGCCCAAAATATTTCTTTAATACTGTTGTGTTGGTTATTGTCTTTTTCTAACGATTCAAATATTCGACCTCTACAAAAAGGATAGCCGTATTTATCAATAAAGCCACCACTTGCACCAGCATACTCAAAAGACTCCTTGTTGTTGTAATCCTTTATTTTTGGTTGACAAGCAGCAATAGATTTATCACTATCTAATAAATCAATCATTGGCATTAACCAATTTTCAGTAACTTCTACATCAGAGTTGAGTAAGATATAATACTCACTATCAATTTGTTTTAAGGCGTTGTTATAACCTCCTGCAAAGCCAAAATTCTGGTCGAGTTTAATAAGCTCAATCGCAGGATAATTGTCTTTTAAAAATTGGATAGAATTATCTGTAGAATTGTTGTCTGCAACAATAATTCTGGCGTTACCAGAATACTTTACAACTGATGGCAAAAATTGCTCTAAGAATGATTGACCATTCCAATTGAGTATAACAACAGCTACTTTACTATTCAAAACTTAAAAATTATCTTGGGTTGTTAAAGTAATCAGTTGCTCTACCGCCATAATGTGGGTCGTTATCTCCAGCATCTTGTTCAAAAGGCTGATTGGTTCTTCTGTAAATTTGAATTTTCCATTGAGGATTATTAATAAACCCTGGCATAGTAGAATGAATAAGAGGGTATTCATTGGTGGATAAATCTCTACTATAGAATACAAATCTCTTATTACTAAAATTTTCTACCCTGTGGTAATGCCAAATTTCATAAGGATATGCACTTGGCTCACTAGGAACTTTTGACCGTGTATTTGGCTTTCCAAATTCCAAATAAACTCTACCTCTGTCTGTTGAATATCCTTTTTTTATAGCTGTTGAAAATAATTCATTTGCAATTTTCACTTCTTTATAATAAGTATTCCATTCAGTTTCTGGATTTGTTTCGTTACGAGATGCCCAGAAATTGAAAAAATACTGTCTCATTAATTCATCATCATCTGAAACGATCTGATTGTGAGCGAAAGCAGCTTCAACATTTGTAGCAATAGGTTCGGTACTTTTAATAAATTCGATTAGATTACTTTTACTTATCTTACTTACAAAAGATGTTTGAAAATCATCAGTCATTAGTAAAGGAGATACATTAGGATTGCTACGTTGGAAAAATACTTTTTTACTGATAAGTATATCATTGTTTTTATTTCTTGCTTCAATTACGAGGCTGTAGTTTCCTGATGGTAATTCATCAATAGGAAATGATTTTAAAAGAATACTAACTGGTTTTGCTTTTTCTCTGATAAAGCTTTTATAATTACCAACTACTTGTTTTCCTTCAAAACTTTCAATAAAGTATGAAATCAAAAAATCCTCATTTTCTCCTAGAAGTTTATCTGAGTTATAAATTTCTGCATAAAATGCAATTTTCTCAAAATCTTCAGAGTAAAAATCAGATGTATAAGGAATAATGTCATATCCACTTTTAGTAAGGATACTAGTTGTAGTAGATTTTTTTATTGACTCAATAAATTCTATGTCAGATATACTAATGTTATCCTTAGGGTAGTCTATCTTTAATATTTGAGTAGAAACAAAAGGAGGGTTTGCTGCATTTAAATCTTTAATAGAAACTTCAAATTCGTAATTTCCATTTGGAAGAGAAATTCTTTGTTGGTCCATAAAATTAACTCTTTCTGTTAAAGAATCCTTTATTTCAGGACTTAGTAAGTTGTATTTTTTAAATGATTTTATTTTATCTCCTTGTTTAAATACTAAGGTAACTTCAATTTTTCCTTGAAAAGTATTATGATCTGTTTTGCTATAAATGGCTGATCCTCCAATAACAGAAAGGTAAGTTTCTATATAAGGTCCGTCCTGAGGTGAATCAAATGTACAATAGGTGAAGTAAGCTTTTAAGTTTCCGGCAAATACATTTGCAGAAAACAACAAAATAAAAAGTATGGATGTAATGTGTTTCATGGATTAAATCTAATTACTGTAAAGTTACTATTAATCTTTTTGAAAATAAAAGATAATTGATAAACGGCACATTAATAGGTTGTTATTTGTTGTAGAAATATTTTTTTATAAATAAATCGGAAAAAACATTTTATATCTCAAATCAATTACTATTTTTGCCGCGGAGATATGGCAGAGTGGTCGAATGCGATAGTCTTGAAAACTATTGTACTGTTATGGTACCGGGGGTTCGAATCCCTCTATCTCCGCCAAAAGGCTTTCAGAAATGGAAGCCTTTTTTTTTATCTACATTTATCATAAAGTGCTAGTAATTAGTGTGAAAAGAACTTGTCTTAGCCCTAAAATATATGATGAATAGATATAGGATTGTTCTCTTAACGTTTCTTTTATTTAATAATATAGATACAGGACTCTATGCTCAAATAGTAAATGAGGGGATAATGAAACCAATTAATCTGTTTTTTGAAGGAATGGAAAAAGTAGAGACTTCTCTCCTAAAAAATATTTTTGCTAAAATGTTATTCTGAAAGTTGTTTCCGAGAATGGAATAGATGATGAAACTTTAGAAAGTTTCTTAAAACAAATTTCAAATAAAAGAGAATACACCTAAATGGGTGTTAGAAGAAAAAACGGTTGCAAGGATTAATATAATCTTACACTTCTTGCGAATAGAAAGCAAGTTCAATTAAAACATCCATTGATACTAAGTCCAATGTTTTTTCATTTGTAGCTTCTAGAATCACTTTTGGAGCAGCATTATTTTCATAAGCTTCTTTAAATCTTAAAGCACATAAACACCATTTATCACCAACTTTAACCCCTGGAAAAGAATATTGTGGTAGAGGAGTTGATAAATCATTCCCTACTGATTTTGAAAATGTAAGAAACTCTTCAGTTGCAACAATACAAACGGTATGTACTCCTTGGTCAGTATCGTCAGTATTACAACATCCGTCTCTAAAGTAACCTGTTAAAGGGCTTGTTCCACATGTAATAAGTGGTTGTCCAAATATGTTTTTGTTTTCCATAATAATGTAAAATTCAGCATTATTTTTTTAATTCTTCTATCCATTTTTGTATTATAGCTTGACTTTTTTTATTTATATAAGTGCCTTTTTTTGTGTTGAATGAACACGAATAAAGTTGAAATAATTACTTCCTTTCGCCATTGTTAGAGAGTCTCTGTTTGCTCTGTAAGCTTTAATTATATTAGATAAATTATTTTACAGTAAGGATTTTAGCTAACCTAAATGAATAAATAGTGTAAGGTTTAAGTTGTTGTTTTTTCTGATAAAAGGGTGGGTAATTATTGTTTATTGTTCATTTTAAATCTATATTTTATTTTTATTTTAATAATAAATGGGCATAGTGTATTGAAAAATAAATAAAGAATGATAAATTCGCAAACAAATTAAACGAAGACCAGATGGAAAGTATAGACGGAAATAAATTAATTGTAAAGTTACAAAAGGGATTAGCTAAAGATGGTCTTAAGATGGATGCTATAGTTAAAGGCTTAAAAGAATTGAGACCTTTTGCATTAGAGGAGAAAGATCCAACTTTAACAAAGGTTACACGATTAACTTATGAGCATATAGAAGCGAATAAGACTTTTAGTATTCCATTGCCTCCAGAAGAAGCAATAGCTCCAGAATTGGAAGAAGGTGAAGTTGCTCCAGAAGAAGTAGAAATGATCATAAGTACTATTGAATCTGATGAGGATAGAATTGAAAGTTTAGATTACTTATTCTCTTTAATGTTAGATAGAAAAAATGAAGATAACATTCAAGATATGTTTGCTTATAGAGATGCTTTAAAAGCATAATAAGATTTAATAAATACAAAAAAGCCTCATTAGTTTTCTAATGAGGCTTTTTTATGCGAAATAGTTAATATTATTCAGTAAAAAATTCAGTTTCATAAATAACTCTAATTCTTCCACTCTTTAAAGCTCCTAAAGAATTAAGAGCACTTTCTCTAATTTTATCTCCTAATAAACGGTATTCATCACCTAAAGAATCTGAAATAGTATATTCATTAATTACAATTTCTCCAGCTTTTTTCTTAATTAACAAGTCCATTTCACCAGTAACAGGTTTGTTAAGGAAAAGCTTTGCCATATCATTTAGTGCAGTGTCAACATCAATAGGTGACTTTTCTGTTGTTTTCACTTTCATTTTTACTTTTTTCTTTTTTTCGTCAGCCATTTTTAATATGATTTTTTAATAAATGAAAACTAAAAATAGTTAAAATAAGTACATACTCTTAAAAAAAATATATCTTTAGCTTACTTATGAATAAAAAAAACATTCTCAGATTACTCAGTGTTTTATTGATATTGCTGGCTGTGCAGGCCACAGGTCAAACTGTCATTACTGATAGTCTTGAAAATTTATTAGAAGATGAGAATGATATAGTGAAGAAGGTAGAGTTGTTAAATAATTTAAGCAACGAATATCAAACTAATGATTATGAACAATCATTAAAATACTCAAAAATAGCTTTAAAACTTGCCCTAACTATTCCTAATGATAAGGGTAACACTAAGTCTCTTATTTCTCATAGCGCTAACAATGTAGGGGCATCTTATTTGCTGTTAGATAAATATGAAGAATCATTAAAATACTTGTTAATCGCTCTGAAGGATGCAGAATCCATTCAAGATACGATTAGGATGTCAAATGCACTTTATAATATAGGTATTTTGTACGATTTCAAAGGAGAAGAGGTAATTGCATTACGGTATCTAGAAAGGTCCATTAAACTAGATGAAGAGATTGGTAATTTAGAATCTGCAGCTCATGGATATAGTTCTCTTGCCGCAGATTACTTTTTTAAACCAGATTATAATAAAGGTATGGTTTATTATGACAAGGCCATGGAAATTGCTAACTCACTAAATAATTTAGAATTAAAGAGTATACTTTATGGAAATAGAGCAGTAGGGTTGAAATATTTTAATAATTATGATGAGTCATTAAAATATCATCAAATGGCAATTGCTATAGAGATCGAATTAGAGAATAAAGCTTCGTTAGAATCAAGTTATTTGAATATCGCAGATTTGTATATCGCGATGAATAACAATAGAAAAGCAGTAGAATATAACCTTAAATCACTTCAGATTGCATTAGAAATGACTTCTACGAATAATATAATGAAAGCTTATTCGGGTTTAGCAGAGAGCTATGAGCAGATGGGAAATAAAGAAAAAGCGTTAATAAACCTTCAGTTGTATGCCAACTGGAAGGACACTTTGTATAAACAACAAAATGCCTCTGCAATGGCAGAAATGCAGACTAAGTATGATACGGAAAAAAAAGAGACTGAAAATACTTTGTTAAAGGCAGATAAAAAACTTGATAAAGCTAAGTTGGAGAAAAAAGCGATACAACAAAAAATGCTTTTATCGCTGTTAGGATTAGTCTTACTTATTGTTATCTATGTTGTTTATAGTTTAAATCAAAAGAAAAAAACAAATGTTTTATTAAACAATCAAAATGAAGAGATCGTTTTGAAAAACGATATTATTGAAGAAAAGAATAAAGATATTACAGATAGTATAAATTACGCACAACGTATTCAAGAATCAATTCTTCCAGGAGTTTCATTGTTGCAGAATAATTTTGATTCGTTTATATATTACAAGCCAAAGGATATTGTGAGTGGTGATTTTTACTGGCTGAAAGAGGTTGGAGATAAACTTTATTTTTCTGTAGTTGATTGTACAGGACATGGAGTTCCTGGTGCTTTTATGAGTATAATTGGAGCAAACTCATTAAATAAGATAGTTGAAGATTTAAAAATTGAAAAGCCAGGAGAAATTCTAGATAAATTGAACATATTGGTAAACGATGCTTTAGGTGTTAGGGATAAAGTAGGCTTTAGATCCGTGAGAGATGGGATGGATATTTCTATTTGTGTGTTAGATAAAACTACTAAAGTACTAGAATATGCAGGGGCTAATAATTCATTATACTTATTGAGAGAATCTAACGAAAAGCTTAATGTAGAAGCTATTATGGAGAATGATAGAACAAATTTTTTCGAAATAAAGCCTAATAAAATGGCTATTGGAGGAGGAACTAATATAGATTCATACCAAACGCATACCATACAGTTAGAGGATAGAGATACTGTTTATTTATTTTCAGATGGTTATGCGGATCAGTTTGGTGGTCCTAAGGGTAAAAAATTTATGTATAAATCGTTTAAACGTATGTTTTTATCGTTACAGGAAAAGACAATGCCAAATCAACTTAGTTTTATTGATAAAACAATGAGAGAGTGGAAAGGGGATATAGAGCAGCTTGATGATATTTGTGTGTTGGGAATACGTTTTTAATCCATTTTAAATAAGAGTTTGAAGCATAAAAAAAGTCCTTAACTAAGTTAAGGACTTTTTTATTGCACTTAAGAAGAGTTATCCTTCTTGGACAACGTTTGTTACTACGCCATCAACTATAGTAAACGTAAGAGGTTTGTTAACCGTTAAAGGTCTGTCGTTATTTGCTGTTGGAGTTATAAACTCATATGAAGCGTTTTCATATACAATTTTACCTTTACCTGCTTTTGTACCATTATTCCCAGGAGGGTAAATATTTTTTAGAACTCCAGTGTCATCTGCCATATTTTTGAATTTTATGTCTATATAAATTAGACGGTTAATAATTATTTTTCTCTAATTTAGTGATAATATATAAAACCTATTCCCATTTAGGGGTTTTTATATATAAATTACTCTACGCTAAACTATGAAAAGAGGAGTTATATCTATATTAATTATCTGTTTGTCAGTTGATTTGGCGTTTTCAATTACTAATGCTGCTAAAATTGATAGTATTGTAAATAATGTTGAGAACTACGCAGAGTCTGTTCAGAAAATGAGAATGATTGATGAGGCTGACTTATTGATATATGTTAAATCTACTCCCGATAATTTAGTAAAAGCAAAAATTTATAATGCCTTGTGTTGGAAGTACTTTTCTACTGATCCGCCAGAGTCCATGAAATATGCAGAGATGCAGTATCTGTTAGTAGAAAAATTAACAAATAAAGAGGCTGTTTTATATGCTTACGATAACATGGCATGGTTGTACAATGGGTTTAGCGATTATGAGGCATCTATTAAGTTTATGCTAAAGGCATTAAAAGTAAAAGAGAGTTATGGAGATTCTGCAGGTGTATCTATTAGTTTGTCAGGCTTAGCGAGTAATTACTTTAAATTGAACAATTTTGTACTAGCATTAAACTATTTTGAGCAGTCACTAAAAATAGAACAATTAGCAGGTAGAGAACTCCTTGTCGCAGCAGCTTTTGCTAATATCGGTTTGTGTTATGTTAACTTAGGAGAGATTGATAAAGGATTAAAGACGTATTTAAAAGTAGTTGACTTTTATGAGAAAAATGATAACGAAATTGAGGCTGCTTCTACTTATGGGAACATTGGATTAATTTATTTAGATAAAAGAAAAGATTATGATAAAGCACTGTTTTATTTAAAAAAGGCTGAAAAGTATCATAAACAAGTACAAAATGTATCTTCTCTTGCTAGTATTTGTGGCTCATTATCAAAGTTGTATGTGGCACAAAATGATTTTGAGAATGCTTTAATTTATGGAGAAAAAGCAGTTAAAAACGCTAACCTCTCTAAAAGTAAAAGTGGTGTAATGGCAGCAAATGATGGTTTAGCATTTGCTTATTATAAGAATAAGAACTATAAACTAGCGTATGATCATTTTAAAATTGCGTATGATGTTAAGGATACCATATTCAATTTTAATTCTGCACAGCAAATTGCAGACATGCAAACAAAGTATGATACTGAAAAGAAAGAGGCTCATAACCTATTGTTAATTATAGAAAGTGAATTAGATAAAGCAAAAATTGAAAAGAAAAATACGCAACAAAACTTATTATTAATTGTATTGATTTTAATTTTATTTGTTGTGGCTTATGTTATTTATAGTCTTCAGCAAAAAAAGAAAACAAATAAATTATTGCTAATTAAGAATGATGAAATTAGTAATCAGAAAGAAATTATTGAAGAAAAAAACAAAGACATTACAGATAGTATTAATTATGCCCAGCGTATACAAGATGCCATTTTACCCGATTTAACAGTTATAAATAAAGCGTATAAAACATTTGTGTATTATAAGCCAAAGGATGTTATTGGGGGTGATTTTTATTGGGTAAAAGAGTTGGGAGATAAAATGTTTTTTGCTGTTGTTGATTGTACAGGACATGGCGTTCCTGGGGCATTAATGAGTATGGTTGGTTATAATTCTTTGAATAAAATTGTAGAAGATTTAAAAATTGTAGACCCAGCAAAAATTTTAGATGAGTTAAATAAACTGGTTAATTTTTCTTTTAATAAGGATAATACAATCGCTAGTAATTTTGTGATTAAAGATGGAATGGATATTTCAATCTGTGTAATAGATAGACTTACCAATAAATTAGAATACGCAGGAGCTTATAACTCTTTATATCTGTATAGAAATAAAGAACATGTAATAGAATCTATTGAGCCTCAAATGAGCAATGAGATTTCAGTTTTTTATGAAACAAAATCTGACAAAATGAAAGTAGGTGGTGGTAATAATAAAAAAGGCTACACCTCTCATTCTGTTCAGTTACTAAAAAACGACACTATTTATTTGTTTACAGATGGTTATGTTGATCAGTTTGGAGGAGCCAAAGGTAAAAAGTTTATGTACAAGCCTTTTAAAAGAATGCTACTATCTATCCAGTCAAACTCCATGGAAGAGCAACAGAAGCATATAGGTACAACATTTAATCAATGGAAAGGAGATTACACTCAATTAGATGATGTTTGTGTAATGGGTGTTCGTATTTAATACCTCAATTAAAATTCAACATCAATCTCTACCGGACAATGATCTGAACCATGCATGTCAACTAATATTGTAGCGGTTTTCACATTTTTAATAATACTGTCACTAGCTAAAAAATAATCGATTCTCCAGCCAACATTTCGATCTCTAGCTTCACCTCTATAACTCCACCAACTGTATTTCTCTTCTGCTGTTGGATGTAAATGTCTAAATGTATCAACCAATCCAGCATTGGTAAAATTGTCCATACCGTCAATTTCCTCCTGCATAAAACCAGCACTTTTATTGTAGTTTGGTTTTGGTCTGGCTAAATCAATTGCTTTATGGGCAACATTAAAATCTCCACAAACAATTACAGGCTTTTTCTTCTCCAGCTCTCTTAAAAAATCAAGAAAAGCTGCATCAAAATTTTGTCTATCAGGTAAACGAGATAAATCATTTTTAGAATTAGGCGTATAAACAGTCGTAATATAAAACTCTTTAAACTCAGCAGTTAAAACTCTACCTTCTTGGTCGTGCTCTTCAATACCAATATCAGAAAAAACATTTAAAGGCTCAGTCTTAGAAACAATAGCAGTACCAGAATATCCTTTTTTAACAGCAGAATTAGAGTAAGAGAAATAACCATTTAAATCTTTCAATACTTCAGCTACTTGGTCATCTTGAGCTTTCGTTTCTTGAAAACAAATTACATCAGGATTCATTTCTTCAATTTTATCAAATAAGCCTTTTTTAGCTACTGCTCTTATTCCGTTTAAATTCCAAGAAATTAATTTCATCCGATGTCTTTTTAATGTTAAAAATCAAAAATAAGATTTTAAAATACAGCACACAATACTCAAATCGCATTACTATATTTGCAATATGTATAGTAAGGCAGAAAAGAAAAAATATATCCTTGATTTTTGGAATGGC
>CAJXEB010000072.1 GCA_913052585.1 uncultured Flavobacteriaceae bacterium
TGTTTGTAGTTGTATAAGAACCACCAGAACCATAATAATTACCGAACGTAGAATAAGAATATGGGTGGGCATAATAACTATTAAATCCTCCATAATAAGAAGGGTAATAAGAAGAGTAAGGACCCATCATGCCCATACCACCTCCATAATAATCATTATAATAATTAGTGGTTTTAGTTTCCGAATAATCTTTAAGAACATTTATACATACGGCATCATATCCTTCGTAGCCAAAAATATCAAGAAGAAGTTTCTGTTTTTCTTCTGTCATTTCTTTATCTGGATTCATTTTTGGAAATCTTGTAAAACTTTCTGTAGCTTTATAATCATTAGCTCTTAATTTATTAGCAATACTACTTTCGAAATCAGCACGCACTCCAGCGTCTGAAGTCCTCGCAATTACCAATATGTTTCTGTCTTTCATCTTGTCTATTTCTTTACTTTTCCAAGCGCTTAATACTTTTACAGTAGTAGTACATCCAGAGAACATTAAAAGGACAATGGCAATTAATAGGTAGTGGTTTCTTTTCATTTTATATTTTTTGAATTTGATTAGTCTTTTAATAATCCTCTAGAAATTACAATTTTTTGTATTTCTGAAGTTCCTTCATATATCTGAGTGATTTTAGCATCACGCATTAAACGCTCTACGTGATAATCCTTTACATATCCATTACCACCATGAACTTGAACAGCTTCTACCGTTACATCCATTGCAACTTGTGAAGCAAATACCTTTGCCATTGCACTACTCATGTCGTAGTTATTTCCTTGGTCTTTATCCCAAGCAGATTTATAAACTAACAATCTAGCTGCTTCAATATTGGTATGCATATCGGCCAATTTAAAAGCGATCGCTTGATGATTGCAAATTTCAGTACCAAAAGCTTTTCTAACTTTAGAATAGTCTCTAGCTAATTCGTAAGCACCTGCAGCAATACCTAAAGCTTGTGATGCTATTCCTATTCTACCACCAGATAATGTTTTCATAGCAAATGAAAATCCAAACCCTTCTACCCCAATTCTATTTTCTTTAGGAACCTTAACATCATTAAACATTAAAGAGTGAGTATCACTACCTCTAATTCCTAATTTATCTTCCTTAGCTCCTATTTCAAAACCAGCCCAAGTTTTTTCAACAATAAAAGCATTGATTCCCCTATGTTTTTTTTCTCTATCTGTTTGAGCGATTACAATGTAATAATCTGCAGAATTTCCATTAGTAATCCAGTTTTTTGTTCCATTTAACAAATAATGATCTCCTTTGTCAATAGCGGTAGTTTTTTGTGAGGTCGCATCAGATCCTGCTTCAGGTTCACTCAAACAAAAGGCTCCTAGTTTTTTACCAGTAGCTAGTTGAGTAAGGTATTTTTGTTTTTGATCTTCATTAGCGTATTTTTCTAATCCATAACATACTAAAGAGTTATTTACGGACATCACCACACTTGCAGAAGCATCGATCTTTGAAATCTCTTCCATAGCTAAAGCATAAGAAAGAGTATCCATTCCACCTCCACCATATTTTGGATCTACCATCATACCAAGAAATCCCATTTCTCCCATCATTTTTATTTGTTGGGTAGGAAATTCTTGTTTGTTATCTCGATCTATTACGCCTGGTAATAATTCAGTTTTTGCAAAATCACGAGCTGCGTCGCGAATCATAATGTGTTCTTCTGTAAGCTTAAAATCCATTGAAAACAGTATTAAATAGTTTGAAAAATAGGATGCAAAGATACCTTTTTAAATCTCAATTGTCAAATTCTCTAAGTTTACTATTTTCAAAGACCTCCTTCATTTTACCTATCCTTTTTCTTTGCCATTTCTCAATTTAATTAATAGTAGTGGTTAGGATATTAAACTGTTTTTTTCTACTTTTTTATAACCTTTTTTGTGATAACCCCTTCAGCTGTAGTAAATCGTATAAAGAGTATCCCACTTGCTAAGTTAGCTATGTTAAGCGTATGGTTTGGGTTATTTTCTTGATATAGTAATTTGCCTTGCAGGTTAAAAATTTTAAGAGATAGCACCTCCTGTTTTGTAGTAATGGTAAAAGAGTCCTTAACAGGATTAGGAGATAATACTAGTCTTGTTAAAAGATGCTCCTCCACACCAAGTTGACAGTCTTCACTAAAATAAACCTGTGGATCTTCCTCCCAGAGGCTATAAGGAATTATTGCCCCAGCATTTGCCGCTTCTGCATCATCTACTTCAATGCAAAAAAGATTTGGGTTGTTAAAAGCTTTAAGCTGGTTGGGAAGCTGTGTATCACCATTTTTAATATTAAGCCCAGAAACGGATGTGTTTTCACACCTTAGATCCCACAAAACAGAATGTTGAGATAAATCTATATTCCCGGTAATAAGAGGACTGTCGGAAAATGAAAGTGTCTCTAATAACAAATTATTACTAACATCAAAAGAGGAAAAACCATTACCACCAATAAATAACGTTTCTAATAATGGATTATTCGATACATCCATTGTGCTTAGGTTGTTATCCTAAATTAATAACCGCTCTAGTATTGGGTTTTGAGACAGGTCGATACTGCTAAAGTTATTATTGCTAATATTTAAACTTTTTAGCATTGGATTTTGAGATAAGTCGATACTAGTAAGTTGGTTGTTTTGTACACTTAAACCACCAAAATTTGGATGTTGGGAAAGATCTATAGTAGTTAACTCATTATAGCCTATTGCTAAGAAATTAAGCTGGGGATTGTTTGAAATATCAATACTACTTAATTGATTATTACTACAATTCAATGATGTTAAGTTACTAGTACCACTTATACCTATCTCTGTGAGCTGATTATATTGTACACTTAGCACTTCTAAGGTAGTGTTTTGTGAAATATTTATATTGCTAAGATTATTACCATCACAATGAAGTATTTTTAATAAAAGGTTTTCAGAGGTGTCAATAGTTGTTAAATCATTATCATAAACATAAAGGTATTCTAAATTTACAAATGCCTCTATTCCCTCTAGGGAAGAAATGTTTTGAAAGCCAATACATAAAAAATCAACAATTTCGGCTTCGGCAACTTGTACCTCTCCATCGTTATTCAAATCAATGGTTGCGTTTACGTCGCCACAATCACCCAGAGGGCCAAAAATAACACAGGGCGTATTGACCAGTGCATTTTTAAAATTAGGATCTGGGATGTTTACGATCTGTGCTTGTAAGGAAGTACAGATTATTAGTATGTTTATAAATAGTATTTTTTTCATCTTTCTTTCCTGCGAATGCAGGAATCTGTTTTTATATTATTAAGTTTTAAATTATGAGGAGACTTGTAAAGGTAAGAAAATAACGTTTAAAAGCAAAAAGTAGTTATGTTTTTGGAGTTGTTTAAATTTAATGAAACTTAGTTATTAAAAACGATTAGAATATAGTATTGAATAGTATATTTAAGACGTTTTAAATTGATAAAATGAAAAAATTAAAATATCATGTTTTAGGTGTAATGAGTGGAACATCATTAGATGGAATTGACGTAGCTGAAATCATTTTTGATGTATCAGAAAATGGAACGTGGGATTATAAAATAATAGCATCTGAAACGGTCTCGTACCCTAAAGACTGGAAAGATAAATTGCAGAAAGCAATATCTTTTTCTGAACAAAAATTAACAGACCTAAATTCTGAATACACCATTTATTTGGCTAAAGTTATTTCAGAATTCATATCAAGAAAAAAGATCACTGACTTAGATGCCGTTTGTAGTCATGGACATACCATCTTACATCAACCTCAAAAAGGAGTCACTTTACAAATTGGTAATTTACCTGAGATAGCATCATTAATAAACCAAAAAGTAGTTTGTGATTTTAGAGTTCAAGATGTGGGTTTAGGTGGGAATGGAGCTCCATTGGTTCCAATTGGAGATCGATTACTGTTTAGTGAATATGATTATTGTTTAAACTTGGGTGGATTTGCAAATGTTTCTTTTGAAGAAAAAATAGAAGAACACAAATCAAAAAGAGTGGCTTATGATGTTTGTCCTGTAAATATTGTGCTTAATTATTTAGCAGAACAAAAGGGTTATTTATTTGATGAAAGTGGAAATTTGGCCCGAAGCGGAAAATTATCCGAGGAGTTGTTCCAACAATTAAACGATTTGCCTTTTTATAAAATGAATCCACCAAAATCGTTAGGATTGGAATGGGTAAAAAAAGAGGTATTTCCATTATTGAAATCTTCAACTATTTCAATTGAAGATCAATTACATACCATAACAACACATGTTGCTATTCAGTTATCAAATCAATTTAATAAAGATTCGAATGTTTTAGTTACAGGAGGTGGAGCTTATAACTCCTATTTGATGGAACGGATTAATAATTATAAAACAATAAATTTAATTATTCCATCACCAGAATTGATTGAATATAAAGAGGCTTTAATTTTTGCTTTGTTAGGAATATTAAAATTAAGGAACGAAAATAATTGTTTAAAGAGTGTAACTGGAGCAAAAAAAAATCATTCTTCGGGAGCGATATTTTTTCCTAAAAATCAATTGGAAAAAGAGTAATTTCATTATATATTTACGGGCTTACTTTAAGCCCTAAACATTTAATTGTATTTTTTATTTTGGGTATTTAATTTTCTTAAATTTTCTTATATGACTTCTATAATTATATTAATTTTTGTTATAGGTTACCTTTCAATTACCTTAGAACATCCTTTAAAGTTAGATAAAACAGTGCCAGCATTAATAATGGCTGCGCTTATTTGGGCATTACTTGCTATTGGTTTTCATGCGGGTTGGTTTGATGTTATCGATACTCATGAAAACGTTTTTAACTTTCTATCTGGTGGAGAAACAGCAAAGCATGGTTTTGATAATGCCTTATTACACCATTTGGGGAAAACTGCCGAAATTCTTATCTTTTTAATTGGAGCGATGACCATCGTTGAAATTATAGATTTACATAGAGGTTTCGAAATTTTAAAAGGAGCAGTTAATACGAAGAGTAAGAGAAGATTATTATGGATCATCGGGATCTTAGCTTTTATTCTTTCAGCAATAATTGATAATTTAACTGCAACTATTGTTTTAGTAACCTTATTAAGAAAACTAATACAAAACAGAGAAGAACGTCTTTGGTATGCTGCAATGGTGGTAATTGCTGCCAACGCTGGAGGTGCTTGGTCTCCAATTGGAGACGTAACTACAACTATGCTTTGGATTGCGAACAAAGTAACTGCACTGGGATTAGTAAAAACAGTAGTATTGCCTTCTATTGTTTGCTTTATAGTACCATTTTTTATTGCAGGATATTTAAAAGTATTTAAAGGTAATATTGAAGTTGATAATACTGGAGACGCAGTGGCTGAACGTTTATTAAGTAGTAAAACTATGTTGTTTCTAGGATTAGGAATGATTGTTTCTGTACCCATTTTTAAAACAATAACACACTTACCTCCTTATATAGGTATGATGCTTGCTTTAGGAGTCGTATGGTTAGTTTCAGAATACATACATCCAGAAGAAGATTTTCCAAGTTCAAAACGTCATTTATATTCAGCCCACAAAGCATTATCTCGTATTGAGATTTCAAGTATTTTATTCTTCTTAGGAATTTTAATGGCTGTGGCTGGTTTAGAGAGTTTAGTTTATGGTATTGCTGAAAATGGAGATCCAGTAGGGACACTTCGTTATTTAGCTGAAGTATTACAAGCTGCCATACCAAATCAAGATGTCGTAGTTATACTATTAGGGGTGTGTTCTGCAATTATTGATAATGTTCCTTTAGTAGCAGCATCAATAGGTATGTACGATTCACCTACCGATTCAATCCTTTGGCATTTTATTGCTTATTCTGCTGGAACTGGTGGAAGTATGTTAATTATTGGATCTGCTGCTGGTGTTGCAGCAATGGGAATGGAAAAGATAGATTTTATCTGGTATCTTAAAAAAATTGCGTGGTTAGCTTTTGCAGGTTTTATAACAGGAGCAGCCGTATTTATACTTTTGGAAAGAGTTATTTATGTCTAAACAATTAAACGCCTAACAATTTCTGAATAACATAACCGTTATTCAATTAAACCTATTATTACATGCTAAGTATATTGATACAAGATGGTTCTCAAACTACAGAGAACTTAGAACCTTTAGTTGAAGAAAAAACACTATCCATCATGGAATTGCTTATGGGTGGAGGTATGGCAGGACAAATTATTATAGGAGTCCTATTTGTACTTTTGTTTGTTGCTGTTTATCTTTATTTTGAAAGATTATTTGCAATAAAAGCCGCAACTGATTATGATGTTAATTTCATGAATCAGATTAGAACTAATGTAAGTTCTGGTAATCTAGAAGCGGCAAAAGTATTATGTGCTCAAAAAAATACGCCAGTTTCAAGATTAACCGAAAAAGGGATTTCCCGAATTGGAAGCCCATTAGAAGATATCAATACCGCAATTGAAAACGCAGGAAAGTTAGAGGTATATAAACTAGAAAAGAATGTAAGTATACTTGCTACCATCGCTGGTGCTGCTCCAATGATTGGGTTTTTAGGAACTGTAATTGGTATGGTATTGGCATTTCATACCTTGGCAACAAGTAGTGGTCAAGCAGAAATGGGAACACTTGCTGAAGGTATTTATACAGCAATGACAACAACCGTTGCTGGTCTTATTGTAGGTATTATTGCTTATATAGGCTACAATCATATTGTTGTTAAAACAGATAAAGTAGTTCATCAAATGGAAGCAACTGCTGTAGACTTTTTAGATCTTTTAAATGAACCTGCTTAATGAATTTAAGAGGAAGAAATAAAGTGAGCGCAGAGTTTAGTATGAGCTCTATGACGGATATAGTATTTCTATTGCTGGTGTTTTTTCTATTAACATCACCTTCAATAACACCAGATGCTTTGGATTTAATTTTACCAAAAGCGAAAGGGAAATCTACCAACAAGCAAAATGCTTCAGTTAGTATTACAAAAGGTGGTGCTTATTACGTTAATAAAGAACGAGTAAGTGAATTTAATATCGAAACTGAATTAAAAAAAGTATTTGCTGGCGAAGATAAACCTACTTTAATACTACGTGCAGAAGAAGGAGTTCCAATTGAAGATGCTGTATATGTAATGGATATAGCGAACAGGAATAACTATAAAGTAGTGTTGGCTGTAAGACCAAATTAGATACTATCATTCTAACCGAATGTGAAGAACCGCTCCTCCATTAATACTATAAAATGAGCTTATTAGATACCAAACATAAAAAAAAGAGTATGGCAATCACGGTAGTTTTACACGTGGTTATTCTGCTACTGTTGTTTTATGTTGGATTAACTTATTTAGATCCACCTCCAGAAAATGGTATTGCCGTAAATTTTGGTACGATGGATACAGGTAGTGGTGATGTGCAACCAAAAGAAAAAATAAAAACAGCTCCTAAACAAACAACTCCAGAACCAGTTGAACAGCAAAAAGCGGAAATAAAAGAAGAAGTTATCACTCAAGATACTGAAGAAGCCCCGGTAATTAAAAAGGAAGAAAAAAAGGAAGTGCTAAAAGAGGTGGTTAAAGTAGTTCCGAAAAAAGAACCGAAAAAAGAGCTTGAAAAAAAACCAGATCCTAAGCCAGATCAATCAACTTCAGATGCACTTTCAAGTTTGATAAATGGCCCAAAATCTGATGGCCTTGATGCAGCAGGAGAGGGTGATGATAAAAAACCCGGTGATAAAGGAGATCCTACTGGAGATCCAAATGCAAAGAGTTATTATGGCAATGGAAAAGGATTGGATGGTGACGGAAATTATTTACTAGGTGGAAGAAAAGCTTTAAATAAAAAGAAGTTTGTGCAAGATTGTAACGAAGCAGGAACGGTTGTAGTAAGTATTGAAGTAGACCGAAACGGAAACGTTATCAATGCAACCCCCGGAGTACGTGGCACCACCAATAATTCTAAATGTCTTTTAGAACCTGCAAAAAGAGCTGCATTGGCCACTAGATTTAATAGAGACGCTAAAGCACCTTCTAAGCAAATAGGTAAAATTATTTACCGATTTAGTCTTTCTGAATAATTATAAAAAATTCATTTTTAAAAATTCATTTTCAATATCTTTATAGCAATTAAAAAAAATGCTATGTTTCGTTATACCTTATTACTATTAATTTCAATAGTTTCATTATCTAGTTGTAATAATGCTACAAAAACAACTACAGTAGCCACTGAAGATTTCAAAAAATCACCGCACGACTTTATGTTTACACAACGTGCATATCCTACAGGAGAAATTAAAACGGATGCTTATTCAAAAGCCATTCAGTGGAAAAAACAACAAGCTCATCGAAATAGTGCTTTGCTTCCTGTTTGGGAATTTTCAGGACCTTTAAATGTTGGGGGTCGTATTTCAGATATTGAAATTCCAATAGATGATGCAGAGACTTATTATGTTGGAGCTGCTTCAGGAGGAATTTTTAAAACTACCGATGCAGGAGCTAATTGGATTCCTATTTTCGATGACCAAGAAATGCTTTCAATTGGTGATATAGAAATTTCAAAAAACAATACCGATATCATTTGGGTTGGTACCGGTGAAGTAAATGCCGGAGGAGGTTCCTTAGCCTATGATGGAAACGGTATTTATAAAAGTGAAGATGCTGGTTTAACTTGGGAAGCAAAAGGATTACCTGCTTCAGGAAGTGTCGGTAAAGTATTGATCGATCCAAATGATGATGAAACTATTTTTGTTGGAGCAATGGGGCCATTGTTCAGAAAAGACACCAATAGAGGGGTATATCGTTCGACAGATGGAGGAACTACTTGGGAACAACGATTGTTAGTGAGTGATTCTACAGGAATTATAGATATGGCGATTCACCCAAATAACGGTGATATTGTTTATGCAGCAAGTTGGGAGCGAATAAGACGACCTACTAACCGTCAATATGGAGGTGAAACCTCTAGAATATATCGCTCTGAAGATGGTGGTGATACTTGGGATGAATTAACTAATGGATTGCCAAGTGACCCTAATTCTAAAGGGAGAATAAGCATCGATATTTCTCAATCAAATCCAGACGTGCTTTATGCATTTTATACCGATAAAGTTGGAAACGTAGAAGGTACATTTAAAACAATAGATGGTGGAGATACTTGGACTGAAGTGAATTCAATAAGTAATGGAACCTCATATCATTGGTGGTTTGGAGGAATATTTATTGACCCTACAGATGAAAATGTTATTTATAATTCAGGTTTTGTAATGGATAAATCTATAGATGGAGGAATGACTTGGAATTCCACCTTTCCAAATGTTCATGTAGATCAACATGCAATGGCTTTTAATACTTTAGTTCCTGGAGAAGTTTTGGTGGGAAATGATGGAGGATTGTATGTGAGTAATGACAATGGTAATACCTCATTAAAAAATAATACCTTACCTATCACACAGTTTTATCGATTTTATGTAGATGCACAAAATTCAGATAAAATTTATGGCGGAGCACAGGATAATAATACGATAAGAACACAAACAGGAGGTTTGAGTGATTGGCAAGCGATTTATGGCGGAGATGGATTCCAACCAATAGTAGATCCTTCAAATACCAATGTTATTTATGCCTTGTCACAAAGAGGAAATTTAGGGAAATCAAGCAATAATGGAAGTTCTTTTAACGGAGCATTAAACGGGATTCCTTCAGGTGATACCAATAACTGGGACACTGCCTTGGCTCTTGATCCAAACGATTCTCAAACACTTTATTATGGAACGCAAAAGGTGTATAAAACTACAAATGCTGCTGGAAACTGGACCGCTATAAGCCCAGATTTAAGCAATGGACCTTATACAGGTAATCTTGATTTTGGAACCGTTACAACCATTAATGTGTCCCCTATAAACAGCAATGTTATTTATGCAGGAAGCGATGATGGAAATGTATGGGAAACAAGTGACGGAGGTACGAATTGGACTAAAGTTTCAGATGCATTGCCCAACAGATGGGTTACAAAAGTTTTGGCGTCTAGGGACGATGTAAATACGGTATATGTTACCTTTTCTGGATATCGATATGGAGAAGATAATGGACACGTGTATAGAAGTACAGATTCTGGAGAAAATTGGTCAGATATTTCTACAACCTTACCAGACATTCCAATTAATGATATTGAACAAGATCAATATGGAAACTTATTTTTAGGTGCTGATATTGGTGTGTTGTCTTCTTTAGATGATGGAGATAACTGGGAGCCATTTGGAGAAAATATGCCTTCTGTAGTGATCAACGATTTGTTTATTCATGAAGCTTCAGAATATATGTATGCTGCAACTTATGGACGTTCTAGTTATAAAATAGATATTGGTGAAAATGTATTAGGAACTGAAAATAATTCTTTGGTTTCAGTATTTAGTATGTATCCCAATCCAGCATCAAATTTGGTTTCTATTTCACTTGATGACTCTTCTGAAAGTATTTCAGTAATTATATATGATCAATTAGGAAGAAGGGTGTTAGAAAAAGAGTTTGAAAATGTAATTAATGAAGTTCAAATTTCTTTAAATGAATTAAACAAAGGAGTTTATTATGTTCAGGTTATTTCTGAAACGATGAAATCCACAAAAAAGTTAATCATAAAATAATTAATTATCAATTATAACGAGACCATATCTTGGCTTTTTAATCAGTTGCCCATGTACCAGCGTATTGGTGCTGCTGCTTATAAAGTAGATTTGTCCAATACCATCAAGTTAGTTAATTATTTAAATAATCCGCAAGACAGTTTTAAGTCGGTACATGTTGCTGGAACCAATGGAAAAGGATCTACGAGCCATATGTTAGCTTCTGTTTTACAGGATGCAGGTTATAAAGTAGGTTTGTATACTTCTCCTCACTTAAAAGATTTTCGAGAGCGAATTAAAATCAACGGAAAAATGATGCCCGAGCAGAAAGTTGTTGATTTTGTTGAAAATCATCGGTCTTTTTTTGAAGAAAATCAGTTATCTTTTTTTGAAATGACCGTAGGTTTGGCTTTCGATTTTTTTAAAAACGAAAAGGTTGATATTGCAATTATTGAAGTAGGACTTGGAGGTAGATTGGACAGTACCAATATAATTAACCCTGAAGTTTCGGTAATCACTAATATTGGTTTGGATCACACTCAGTTTTTAGGAGCCACTTTAGCTGAGATTGCTTCGGAAAAAGCAGGAATTATAAAGCCCAAAATTCCGGTTGTGATCGGTGAAACGAAACCAGAGACAAAATCAGTTTTTCTTAATAAGGCAAAAAAAGAAAAAAGTCCAATACTGTTTACTGAAGAAGAAGCGATTCCAGATTATAAAACCGACCTATTAGGAAGCTATCAAATTAAAAACTACAAAACAGCCTATACTGCATTAAGAGTTTTACAGCAAAAGGGATGGAATATTACCAATAAGAACATTGAACATGGTTTTTTAAATGTGGTTAAAAACACAGGACTGCAGGGTAGGTGGCAGCTTTTAAATAAAACTCCAAAGGTAATTTGTGACACTGCCCATAATGTAGAAGGGCTTAGTTTAGTTTTAAATCAGTTAAAAAAAGAAAACTTTGATACCTTGCATATTGTTTTAGGAATGGTAGATGATAAAAATTTAGATACAATTTTACCACTGTTTCCTAAAAATGCCATTTATTATTTCTGTAAACCAAATGTTATTCGTGGTTTAGCTGTAGATGAGTTACAACAAAATGCAATGGCTTATGGCCTTTTAGGTGAGGCGTATGTTACAGTAAATGAAGCATATAAAAGTGCAATGACTGCAGCTAATGCCAAAGATGTAGTTTATATAGGAGGAAGTACATTTGTTGTAGCAGAAATTTTATAATATTTTTCAAATAAATGGTTGTGGTAAATAAAAACTGCCTTATATTTGCCACCGCTAACAAGAAGGGCAATTAGCTCAGTTGGTTCAGAGCACCTCGTTTACACCGAGGGGGTCGGGGGTTCGAATCCCTCATTGCCCACTTCAATAAAAATCCTGTCGAATTTCGACAGGATTTTTTGTTTTTAAAAAATCAGAAGCTTCCTTCATGATTTTTTAAAAACAAAAAAGACTATATGAGCAAAGCTCATAAGGGATTGTATTTGCAGTAGTGGTTTCAATAGGGGATCTATAATCCCTCATTGCCCACTTCTATAAACCTCAACAAACTTATAATTAAGTAGTTGAGGTTTTTTTCTTTTCAAATATGCCCGATTTCTGAACGATAAAGACTGTTTCTGCTCAAATAAGACAAACAAATGTACTTCATCAATAACAACCCAACCGATATACAAGCAGTTTTGAATTTAATTACTCAAAAGAGGTTACATCGTGCTATTGAAAATAAAGGTTTTCCACCACCTACCGATACGAATAAATTTATATTGATAGTTAAGAACCAAAAAGGGTATTTGTATTATAAATATGGTTCTAAACCAACTATGATACTGGAACTGTTACCTGTGGAGTTGCCAAAGGGTGATTGGGGGTTGTTTAATTAAAAAAGTTAGATTGATATTTAACTACTCTATTCTTGATTAATTTTTATTTAACAAATTTAATAAGGGTGACAATTCTGTTTCCAAAATAATTGCATTAGGATAATGTTCTTCATTATAAGAAAACTGTTTATCCTCTATATAATCAAGTAATGGTATAAAGTTTAAATCTAAAAGATCTTTTGCTATTGCTTCATTACTTTCATCATTAAATATAACAGAAGGCATTAAATTTTCTCTTGTTAATAAGATTTGAGCAGTATGCACATCATGAATTGCAAAAAGTGACTCGTATGCCTGGATTAAGCCCATTTGCCCGACAGCAGCAGCGGCTTGCAACTTGTGGACATCGTTAGGCTTTGTGCTCCAACCGAGGCGCTTCATACCTTCAACAATAGAACCGCTTGAAACCAAAATAACATCAATCTTCTGAGCACGAAGCTCAACAATTTGTTCGGCCCATCTAGCAATCAAAGCCTTATCAATGCCAACGCCATTATTAGTCAGTAGAGCAGAACCAATCTTAACAACCCAACACTTATTTCTCATCATTTTCTCGCTCAATTAATTCAGATAATCCAAATACCAATGACTTACAAC
>CAJXEB010000073.1 GCA_913052585.1 uncultured Flavobacteriaceae bacterium
CTGCTTTTTCTTTTAATGATTTCTTAATTTCAGATTCAAGGTTAGGCTGTAATATTCTTTTATAAGCTTCTTCAATCGCACTGTCATTAAAACTATTGCGTTCATATCTATTCTGAACTTTATACTGAATATTTTGAATCGCTTTTTCTTCATCTACATCAATACTAAAATTTAATATTCCTTCTTTTTCTGCTCTAAATAGCGCTAAAATTCTGTGCGAAGCCATTCTGCTGACCTTTTCAGAAAATTCAAAATAATCCTTATACTTTTCGCCTTCCTCTTTCTTCCCTCTTTTTACTTTAGAACTAGCCAATCCAAAGCGTTGAAACTGATTTCTCAATTGATCTCTCACCCATTTATCTTCAGCAATCCATTCAGCTAAAATATTTACTGCTCCAGCTAATGCTTGTTTATCATCTTCAACCTCTCCATTAACAAACGATGCTGCTTTATCCTCAATAGCATTTTCACTTCTATTTTTCTGCATAAAAACAGCTAGAGATTTCAACCCTTGTTCAATGGCTTTTTCTCCTTTAGATTTACGCTTTTGTTTGTAAGGCAAATACAAATCCTCCAATTCTGTTAAAAGCATAACAGATTCAATCTTTGATTTTAATTCAGGGGTTAGCTTTCCTTGCGCAATAATAGCCTGTAAAACGCTCTCTTTTCGTTTAACAAACCCATCCCAATAAGCTTGACGGTCTTTAATATTAATTAATTGAACTTCATCTAGGTTTCCCGTAGCTTCTTTTCTATAACGAGCAACAAAAGGAACTGTTCCTCCGGCTGCAAATAGTTCTAATACTTTTTCTATGGTTTTTGAAGATAGATTTAGCTCTTTGCTAATTTGTTCAATAAGATTCATCAATAATAAAATAGTCGGTTTGAAAAATCAAACTTAATCAACTCTTCTAATTATTGGAGTCAATTTACATCAATTATTCAGCAACACTTGAACAACATCAATTTGTACTTCATCACTCAAGTCCAATCCTTCTAAATTTAAACCTAAATCATCTATACTAAGATTAAACTTTAAGCTTAATAAACAAGAAATATTTCCTTCTGAGGAGATATGCTCCAATCTCCCTTTTCCTATTAATGTTTTATTGTTAGTAGAAATAATTCCAGTTACTATAAAATCTAAAGGAGTATGATCTTGGTTATCAATATTATCTATATCTAATTCCCCAGAAAAAACAATCTCATCTAACTTCAACAAAGCTATTTCATCATTAACTATTTTATTATCAGTTACAAATGTTGATTTATAAATAGTCATATTAAATGTAGCTTGATTATTATTTAGTAAAATAATAACTTCTTTAGACGATAACTTAAATATACTATCGGATAAAATAGTCGTGATTAAAATGTTTCCATTTTGTGTTCGATACACATCTTGGGCATAGGAAAAATTAAGACTAAAAAAAGTTAAAATAATAAAAATATGTTTCAATAATAAAATAACATATTTAGACTTATTACTTATCATCTCTCAATTAATTTAATACGATCTATTAATTCATTGTAAATCCAAGTTTAACAGTTACTTGCCATCGATCAACTTTACCATCAACTACTGAGCCTCTAGTTTCTACAACCTGAAACCATTTTATATTGGTAATAGTTGCAGATGCTTTAGAGACTGCATTACTTACCGCCTCGTCACTTGATTTACTTGACGTTCCTGTAATCTCGATTATTTTATATACATGATTATCCATAACACTATTTTTTAATGATTAAATTCTTTTCAGTTAAAAAATCTACTATCGAATCAGTCGTACCCCCTCGCTCATCTTCTATTTTAACACTAAACAAGGGTATAATCATATGATTAGAAAGACTCTCCGCTATATTATCTTGAAGTAAATGAGAAAGACCTGTTTTACCATGCGTTTCTATTGCAAGCATGTCAGCATTCTCCTCCCTACAATATTTAATTATTCCGCGCTCAATACTTATCGCTTTAAATAAACTAACTTCATCTGGATTAATTCCAGTCGTTTTAACAAATTCAGCAATATCATTCATTTCTTCTTGCTCAGCACTGTAATCTTTTGGTGTAATTATTTTAAGATATTGCAACTTCGCGCCTATTTTATGAGCAAAATTTCTAATTACTTCAAATTTTGGTAATACCTCTTTTTTAAAATCTGAGGCAAATATTATCGATTTAATATCTGAAATTTTCACTTCTTCTTTAATCGAAATAACTGGACAATGAGCCAGTTGAATGAATTTTTGAGTATCTGACCCTATAAAAAATTCTTCTATTCCTTCAATAATATGAGATCCCATAACTATTAGGTCTATATCCTCATATTTATCCATTACTAAAATATCTTTCATCTGAAAAACTGTATCCAAACTAGTTTCCAGTTTTATATCTTTCATGAAATCCATCCCAACTAATTCTTTTATATAGTCTTCAAAAACTTCCTTTTCTTTTAAAACAATTTTAGAATCTAAATCAATATTTAAACTTGTATCGCTTGGAACTAACCTTTGATGGATGTGTGTTATATGGATTGTGGAATTTAATTTTATTGATAAATCTGCAGCGAATTTTATTGCATTTAATGCACATTCGCTAAAGTCTGTTGGTACTAGTATATTTTTCATGATAAATAGTTTAAAACACTTAACTATATATACGAAATGCACATTTCAAATGTTACAACATAGGTTTTAATCGACTAACCAACCAGCTCGACAACATCTTTTCCAATTAAAGAACCTATTGCAATACCCATCCCGCCCATTCTAACTGAGCAGTATATATTCTTTTCTATTTGCTTTACAAGTGTTGTTTTTTTATTTCCAACCCCCATAATTCCAACCCAACGCATTTCTATTTCTACATCATTTTTATAAGGAAGGATAACCTCCTTTAACAATTGATCTAACTTATTCTGTATGATTGGAGTTAACATAAATTCGCTTGTATTTTCTGTTTCGAAAGCCAAATTTCTTCCTCCACCAAACAATACCCGATTACCAACATTTCTAAAATAGTAATAACCTTGCTCATAATGAAACGTTCCTTTTAACTTTAATCCTTCTATTGGCTTCGTAATTAAAACTTGTGCTCTTGCAGGCTCTACATCCAATTCTGGCAACAACTGTTTAGCAAATCCGTTTGTAGCAATAATTACATTACCCGATTCAATATTAAAATTTTCTAATCCAATAACTACTCTGTTATTTTTTTGATTAACTGACTTTACGTTGATTCCATTAATAATTTCAACACCTTTTTCTTGCGCAAGATTCAATAAGCTTTTCATTGCTTTCCCAGTATCAATCTGCCCTTCAAACTTGTTATAAATTACGTGTGAAATATTTTTAAATCCAAACTCTGCTATTAGCTCATCTTTACAAACAAATACATCCTCCTTAAATATTGGTTTTAAAAAATTGTTTAAATAATCAAGCTTTTCAACTGTCTTTAAATAGATATCTTCATCTGCTGCCGTAAACAATTCACAACTTCCGAGCTGTTCAAAACCTAAGTTTTCTTCACCTAAAAGCTTTCTTAAATTAAGCAACCCTTCCCACCTCTTTTCTACAATGCTAAAAACCTCTTTTTCAGACATTATAGATAAATCATCTAAAGTTTCTGTTGGAGACCCAAAACAAGCGAACCCTGCGTTCTTAGTACTCGCACCACTAGGCAGAAATCCTTTTTCTAAAACGACAACTTTAGCTTTTGGAAATTTACTTTTCAATTCAACTGCTGCTGAAAGCCCAACTATACCACTTCCAATTATGGCATAATCTATGTTACTATAAAAGGATTCTTGTTCCCAAAAACTTACGTGCATAAATCAAATGTTACTTTAAATAATAAAACTATAGATTATTAATTAATTTTGTTCAACACCTTATTACAATTATATTATGAAACTATCATTTCTTTTAATTCCACTTGCATTTTTTTCATGTAAAACTGTTAAGAATTCAACCATTACAAACACCAATCAAAAAGAGACTATCGTTTCTATTAATAAAGAGCAAGCTCATAATGTTGAAATCTCAATAAACACCAAAGAGCCTTATTGTGGTGGTGCAGCCCCTAGAGAAAGTGATTTAAACAAAGTTTCTGTTGGAGTTTTTAATTACTTGCTAATAAACACAACGATTAATGATACAACTACTATTAAATCAGATTCTCTCGGTATTATTTACTTAAATCTTAAAGTTGGTAACTACGCAATAAGAGAAATCTATAAAGACATGCCTTTTGCTCAATTCCAAAAAAATAACCAACCAAAAGCAAATCAAGCATTAATAGGCATGGATCCTGATTGCTATAAAAAATGGTGGTTAAAGAATTTATTAAAATTTGAGGTATCTGAAGCTGCTAACATGAATACTTTTAATACAACCATAAACAAAAAATGTCGTGTAGGTAAAAACCCATGCGTTACGTTTACTGGACAATTACCTAGGTAATTTTTAGGTGTTTTTCATTTAAATAAAGGTTTACTTTTTATTTAAATGAAAAACACTTTTATTATCAATTCTATACTTTTTTAAGTAAATTAATATTGCAAAACCATCAAGGTAAGAAAGCATAGCAACTACAAATAATATAGGAAACAAGGTGAAATTAGCCCAACCTATTATCATACCAGAAGTAATAAAAAGCAGCAATCCAAAACATTTAGTTAAATAGGAATGATTTGATGGTTGTTTTCTAAACTTTATCCAAAAGCTTAAATAAGTAGTCAGCTCTAACACTAGAACTACAAGGAATTGTGGCAAATAATTGAACATTTCCTCATTTAAAATAAAGCAGGACACTAACACTCCAATAGCAAATACTATATCAACATTACTATCCATTTTCCGTAACCAATCAGTTGACACATTTAGGCCTCTTGCTATTATACCATCAAACATATCCGAAAGTAACCCAAGCACAACTAAAATAACCATAATTGCTCTAGCATACTCAAAATTTACAAATCCAATTAGAGGAATAATAAATGATAGTAAAAATCTAAATCCGATTAATAAAATTGGGACACTCTTCATTATTTAATGTTTTGATGATAAAGCTTATAAATTAAATAAACAGCCAACGCACTTACCAAATGTTTAATAGTATGACCGCTTATAAAACTGGTTAATTCAAAAATTACTTGATCATAATGTTCAAATAGCTTTGCAACAATATACGCTGCAAAAACATACAACAATCCTCTTGTATAAGGTTTATTACTCTTATAAACAATCAGAATTAAAGGAATAGACAGGATAGGGAAAAACTGAACAAAAGCATACAAGCGTAAATCACCTTCTCCTATAATTTCTGAGTAATACCAATACAAAATGCTATATACTCCAATACTTAGAAAAAAATAAAACACCCAGGCACCTACTCGTCTATCTACATAATCTGATATGATAACAGCGAAAAGTGAAGTAAAAACAAAAGTCATAGGTAGCCTATCGAAAATAAGTGTAAAGTTATTAGGTGAATAATGATAAAACATAGATCCCAAACCGGTTAGAAATACACCAGAAAACAAAACAAACAACATTATAAAATAAGTAACTGTATACTTCTTATAAGATTTTTGAACCAATCGCACTCCTAAATACCCTACAACAAGAAAAGGAATATTACTAATTACATCCATAAAATGAGGTATTCCAAACATAGGCCTACAATCAGAAAATCGGTGATACGCTAAATCTTGTGCAATTGGATCTAAAAAATATAATGAAACAGTTGTAATGATAAATACTATTATCAACACGAGTCCTTTATAATATCTGTTTACAATGGTCATTTATTTTTACTCATTTCATTTATCATTTTGTATGACATATAAGCTAATAGTAAAGCTACTAGTCCTATAACTCCCCACATCCATATTGTAGAAGGGTTTACTTTCTTTTTTTTATTATAATGTATTACGGACAGTTCATTTGTGGACAATATTGGGATATTATTTTCAATTTGATTCTTAAAATGATTTATATCATAATTTGGGATAGATTTTACCATCTTATTTTTAAACTCCAATTTATATTCTTTTCCTGCATCCAAATGCGTTACCAAATAACGATTTAACTGGTAAGCCTCAATCGTTATATCCTCTAATGGTGGATTGTCTTCATTCTCAATTACAATGTAAAATTCTTTGTATTTAAAACTGGAGAAATAACTGGTAAAATCACTATTTGAGTTTAAAGTTATGTAATCGAGAACATTGTAATGTATTCTACCTTTTTTATCTTTTCGCTTTAAACATATTTTAGCTTTTCTATAGTAGTAAGTAGGTTCCTTTGCCTTTATTATCATCTTATCAAAATAAGGTGTCTCACTAAAATCAACTTTAATATAGGTCTGTTTCGTTTCTAAACTATCAAAATGAGTTACAACTTGATTTGTCAACTTTTTAAACTTCCCTTGTTCTTCATAAGTATCAAAATAACCTATTTTCATTACATTTATAGGTAAACTGTAGCAATCATAAATAATAATTCTATAATACTTATAGTCGGTGTATGGAAAATTTAAACTCTTTACTTCTGAAGTTTGTTGTTGCCCATTAGCTGAGTGAAACAAATAGTTTTCTTTGATAGTATACCAATTCTTATAATCATCACTACCAGAAACCTCCAAGCGCTTTCTTACATCAAAATTCTTAATCTGTAATTGGATATTATTTATAATGTCTTTGTCCTCATTTTTAACCACCAATACTGTTGCCCCATTTATCCACTTAATTTTTTCAACTATTCTATACTCCTTAAACACTCTCTTAGTAACTAAAAATGGCTCTCTCTCCATAAAGTAAGGGACTTCCAACCCTTCCTCATCTTTAATTCTAATATCAGAAAACTGAGCATTGAGCTTTGAAACAATTGAAGGGTCCAAATCAATTTTATAGAAACCTGAGGAATCATTTTTTTCTAATTGAGATTTCCACTGATATCCTTGACTAAAAATATTACTACTAAAGAGTAAAATCGTTGATATTAAAATTATTTTTTTCATAGTATAAATTGTTAATGAGCTAATTGGTTTAATGATAGAATGCTACAAATTATATTCACTCACTAGAGCATTCTATCATTGTTTCATTAATTATCAAGCAAAAGATTTTTTAGTTTTTGATACATAAATGAAATCACAAGCAACAGTACTCCTAACAGAATAAATGCTACTATCTTTCCTGCCTCCGAAGCTCCTTTTATATCGAATAAAAACAGTTTAAATAGGATAACACTAAAGATAGTTAACGATATTACCCTGAGTGTTCTAAACTTATATTTCATTCCAACCAACATCATTAAAAATGAACTTATTCCCCATACTATTGGATAACCAATTTTTATGGTTTGTTTATTTATTAAATAAGCATTTTCTTGAACTTGATCAAAGAACAACATTAGAGTTAGATGATTCAACTGAATACTCGCCACTACTAACCCGAATATTGAAAGTCCCCAAACGGCTAGTGTACCAATCTCTGTTCTCAATCCAAACCATTTCCTAACACTCTTAAACAATTGAAAACAAATTATTCCTATCAGAATTAAATTTAAGTATTGTACAATTAAATTTCCAAAATGAGCTTCTCCTTGTAAATATCTATCTCTTACAATTCCTTCAAACCCACTCATTATTGGATAAACAAAAAGTAAAACTGTTGCAACTAAGGCAATCCCCTTCTCTAACAATTGGTTTCCCAACTTCCTCACATACATCCATAAACATAACAAGAACAAATAGGTATACCCCATTATACTTAATGTTGTTAGAGCAGAATAGTCTATTCTATCTCCTACTTGGAAACCAATCTCTATTAAGCCTATTACATATATTAATGCGGCTATAGCAATTTTGGTCATATTATTCATAAACTGAACACTAATTCCTGAAATTAGGTGATCTTCTTTTTCATTATTCAATAGCTTAGAATAAATAAACACTCCAGCAATACTAAATAAGGTTGTTAAAAATCCTTTATTAAAAATAATGGGTAATGACTTAGTTCCATAATCGAAATAGATCTGTTGCCAATCCATTGCTAAACTTACCAGCATTAAGCACATTATAATTAGTGAACTTAATTTCATAAATTTTATATTTGACTTTTGTCCTAACCATAGTAATAACAACATTTCTGTAGTCCAAAACAATGTAATATAGTTACCTGACAATTGAACTGGAGCTGCTAAACTTACAAAAGTTAACACCAAACCAATTAATAAGAATATTAACGATTTATCTGTTTTATTTCTTTTAAACAATGGAAAAGCAAACAGTAAGTTAAACACTCCTAAACCGATTGTAAACAATCCTTGGTACTGCTGATTACCAGATAGAAATAGTATAGTCATACCAATACCATAAAATAATGCAGTTGTAGATAATAACAAGCCAAACTCATACCCTTTAAACTTTCTTTTCTCTTTTAGGTTATTTATGATATTCATAACAAAGAAAATCACATAAAATAATCCTGCAAATAACATTGCTCCAAAATATGGCGGATTAACTGCACCAACTACTTTAGTAACAAACCAACCTCCAAACATTACAACTGTAAATGCTAATGAAAGAATATTAACAACATTCCATTTTTTAAAGTAAGCCAGTACTAACATACCTGTATTTACAATTGCTAAATAACTAAACAACACTTGGTAATTAGCCCCTCCATTACTTACCATTAAAGGTGTAGAAAAAGCTCCAATCAACCCAAGTATAGCCAGCTCTTTTCTGTTATAACTAATTGATAGTAAAACTGAAAACCCGGTAATTAAAGCCATTAAACCAAAAGCAACTGGCTGGCTAAACAATTGATAATCATGAAATGCAATTGAAATTGAATAATAGAATACCGCCATTGCACCACCTACTAATACAGAACTAAAAGCCGTATATTTTTTTCTTATTTTATGAGCTATAAAGGTTAATATTCCACCAGATAATATTCCTATTGCCACACGCCCTACTTCACTAATCCAATCTTTATCAATTGCGTAACGAACAAAATATGAAATACCTAATACCAAAATTCCTATCCCTATTTTATTGATAAGATTCTCTCCAATAAACTTTTCAATATCTCTCTTCTTTTTTGGTTTTACAAAAGCAGCTTGCTTTGGTTCTTCAACTTTTATCTCAACTTTATTTTTAAGAGTAATTGGCTGAACTATTTCAGGTATTATCTCTTTTATAGGCTCCTTAACCTTCTCTACAGGTTTAACATCTGGAATAGTCTCCATTAAGGTTAACAGACTTTCATTTATAGCGTAAGGTTCCTCTTCATGAACATCTTCCGTTTTCTTACTCTTTGTTTCTAAATTATCAACCTTAACAATTAAGACATTTAATTTATTTAGCACCTCTCTTATAGAGTTGCTATTGGATGTTTTAACCCAAATGAGTAATATAACTGGTAATGCCAGTATTGTAAGTAGAATTAAAATGATGAATCCTTCCATAGCTTTTAGTTTTAAAGTTCTCCACAAACCTAAAAACCTTACGAAATCTAGCCAACCTAAACAAAGTGAAATACTGACTTTTTAAATAGACTTAAAATTAACAAATCTTACTATACACAATACCTACAGACAATATCTTACTGACTTTTAAACAAAGCGTTAAAATATGTTAAAGAAAAATAATTATTAATAAAAACATTACTGAGCAGCACACTCTAATACTTTAATAAAAAGTACAAGCCATATAAGTGCTAACATTCCAAAAACTATAGCCGCTGAAGATCACCCTCTTCCTTTATATTTTTCTGGATATTTATTTATTTATTTATTTTATTCAAGGCAATTATTCCTATTACGAAGCCAACGACTAAAGCCATTCCTAAAGTAGGAATGGCTAATCCAAACATCACAATTGGAACAATAGTCCAAGGGTGTAATTTCCTTTGAGCAGGAACCCCTTTTTCATCTTCCAAAATAACCTTGTTTTTAAGTCTAGTAATTGGTATCATAGATCTCTCTCTGACCGGAAGTCTATTCTCTTTTATCTGTTCGATTATACTTTACTCCTTTTTAGGTAAAATCAATTCCGAACAATCCTCCTCCTCAATCTCATTTAAAATGAAAACTTCTGGACCAATCTCTTTAGAAGCACATATATTTTCAGCCTTCTCTTTGGGTTTAACAGTATAATAATTAACAACATTTTTTTCTGTTTTTTTGATGATTTAAACTTCTTTAAATATTTTATTTTTGAAAAGTGACTCAATGTCTCATTTGAAGAACCACAAGATGTTAATGATAAACTTCCGACAGCGAGAGTAGTAAATCCAAATAATATTTTTTTATAATTATTATTTTAAAAAGAAAATCCAACACTTAAACCTCCCCAAATTACAACTACATCATTACCAAAAAGGGGAAGAATAAAGGGAACAATACCTATCCTTATCATTAATCCCTTATCTGAAATGTATCTATAACCTAATCTGAAGGTGCTAATATTTTCAGAATTATTACTTCTTTCACTAATTATCGATTTTCCAACTCCAAGTTCAAAGAAATCATTTTCTTTCCCTAAAAGTAAATTTGCTTCTAAAGGCACTACATAAGAATTATAACCCGAACCAAATTCTGGTGATGCTGCAAAACCAGCTCTTAAAGATAAATGTGCTATTTTACTAATTGAAAAAATTCTATCATAATTAACTGAATAATAGAATCCATTCCCACCAAGCTCTAAATAAAATGCATTTTTTCTAATTGATGGCTTTAAGTCTGAAGCATCACCTTGCCCTAAGAGTACACATGAAACACAAATTAAGATTGATGATAGTAGCGTTTTCATAATTTAAATTCTAAAAATGAGTCTTCTTTAAAATTTAAAATATATAGCTGTTTCTCCCGTAAAAGATATTTTTTTGAAATCTTCCTGACCTCCATACCCCCCCATAATATTAAAGCTCAATCTTTTGTTCGGTGTAAATTCTAAACCGATACCTGCTCCATTATTAAAAAACTTTCGCTCGTTAGAATATGTTACCTCCTTAGCAGTAGTATTATTTCCGTTATAATAATCATATTCATAATCCGTATACGTATACGATTCTTCTTCAAAATAAAAATGATTTGCTTGATATGCAAAAAATGAAATCTTCTCTAACTCAACCAACCTGAATAAAAATGTTAACCCAGTACTCATAATTACTTTTGTTTCATCTTTATATGGTGCAAAATTAACTTGAGCACCCAACTTCCCTCCAAAATATCGATAAGACAATCCATACCCTGTTGATACACCTGCACCAAAGCCTAATGAATGGTTAAACCTTTCAGTGCTTTTTGGCTCAATTTCTTCTTGTGCAAAAACGCCAGTTGTTAAACAAAAAATTGAAGTAATTAATAATAGCTTTTTCATAATAAATAGTTTTAAATTTCGGTACAAACATATCGTTCAAACAGAGCTTACACAAACACAAACTATCACTTAACTGACTTTTATTATCCAACAAAAAAATTATAAAACTCAATATTTACAGTACTTTAGCAAAACAACTTACTGACTTTAAACTATGGATAAATTACAAGAGTTAATCAATACCTTCACAGAGGATGATAAACGAGAATTTAGAATTTTTATTAACCGTCAGAAAAGTAAAAAGCAACGCAAAGATTTGGATTTATTTGAACTGATCAGTAAACAAACTCCAGCTGATCAAATTCAAAAGATTCTTTACAAAATGCCCAACAAAGTAGCCTATCACACCTTACGAAAACGGCTACTTAAACATCTAACTGATTTTATTGTACTCAAACAAATAGATCATGATACTACTGCAACTTCTTCAATTGCTGGATTAATTTCATTAGCTACTTACCTCTTTAAAAATCAAAGTGATGATTTTGGATGGAGAACCTTAAAAAAAGCAGAAAAAGTTGCTATAGAAAATGAGCATTACGAATTACTCAACAACATTTATCAGATACAAATTGATGTATCAGATAGTGAGTTCGCACCCGATATTAATACTATCTATAATAAATGGAAAAACAATAAAGAACTCGTTGATGAGAATGAGAATGCGAACATCGCTTATAACTTTATAAAGAGAGAGTTAAACGAGGTTAAAATGAAAGGTCAGGATAAAGACCTTGAAAAGATAATTGACCAATTATTAAAAAAATATGGCTTAGATGATTTAGTTTTTCAACGTCCTCAAATCTTATATAAAGTACTCGACTTAACACGTAAAGTGTTGCTTTCTAAAAAAGATTTCTACTCGTTAGAGCCCTACATTATTAAAACATACGAGCAACTTAATAAAATACATGGATTTTCTAAACGAGATCATTTTTATAAGATTAATATCCTATATATGATTTCGCATATTTTGTATAGAAATAGAAAATTTGAGGATTCAAACAACTACTTAAAATTGATGAATGAAGCCATGAAAGAATACAACAATAGTTATTTTCATCAGTTTTATCCAAAGTATACAATGCTTCAAGCGGCTAACTTTACTTATTTAAATCAGAATAAAAAATCGATTGAATTATTAAGCACAGTTCCTGAAAAAGAACTTAAAAAAATGTCTATCGAAAACCAACTATATATCAAAATGAATTTAGTTGTTTTTTATGGTAATGAGATGTTGTATAAAGAAGCGAACCAAATATTACAAGCCTTTAACCATTCCGATAATTGGCTAGAGAAAAAAATGGGAATCGAATGGGTTTTAAAAAAGAATCTAGTTGAAATAATGTTACAGTACGAATTAGGTAATATTGATATTGTACTCAATAGAATAAGAGCTTTTGAGGCTAGTTATTCCAAATTATTTAGTCATCCATTATATAGTAGAGTTAGCTTATTTATTAAAACTATAAAAACTATTTTAGATACTCCAGACATTATCCAAAACAAAGTATTTATTGAAGAAGTAAAAGATACATTAGTTCGTCAAGATTCTGAACAAGAAGATTTACAAGCCATGGCTTTTTACGCTTGGCTAAAAGCAAAAATGACTAATCAGAATTATTATGAAGTATTATTAGATATTGTGAATACACGTTACGAAGATTTGAAAGTCAATTAACCCTT